>CAKKQM010000021.1 GCA_919902125.1 Actinomycetes bacterium
ACCGCCATCTTGCTAATCGCTTTCCTTTATTTAGCAGCGGTGAGTATTGCGCTGGCACTCATTGATCTGGAGACGCACACTCTTCCAAACCAGATTGTGCTGCCGAGTTATTTCGTTGGTACGGCGGCTTTGGGTGTTGCAGCAATCGTAAGTGGTGATTACAGCGCAATGCTGCGAGCTGGTATCAGCATGACGGCGCTCTGGCTCTTCTATTTTGCAATGGCGATGGCATATTCCGGTGGCATGGGTTTCGGTGACGTGAAGTTGGCTGGCGTACTTGGTCTCTTCCTTGGTTACTTGGGTTGGGATGTGTTACTCACCGGTGCCTTCGCTGCATTTGTCCTTGGGGGCAGTTTCAGCCTTGTACTCCTTGTATCGCGCAAGGCGACTCGTAAGAGTGGGATTCCATTCGGGCCCTGGATGCTTGCTGGTGCCTGGGTGGGTGTGTTCTTTGGCGAGCCAATTGTGCAAGGCTATCTTTCATTATTTTCTCTCACAGAGAGTCTTTGATACCTACTATTTTTAATGTCGTACGAAGGAGAGTGAGAAGTGAGAATTAACGTAGTGGGTTTGGATATTGGTAGCACAGCGGTGCGCGGAGTCGAACTGAGTGCTACCGGCAAGACCAAACTCAATCTACTTCGATTCCACGAGATCCCTCTTCCTCCGGGTGCGGTTAGTCGAGGCGAGGTAGTCAAGCCAGAGATTGTCGCGTTTGCACTGAAGAAACTCTGGTCAGAAGGCGGGTTCAAAAGTAAGAATGTAGTGCTCGGTACTGGCAATCAGCGAGTTCTTGTCCGAGACTTGAGCGTTCCTAAAATATCGCTCAAACGTATTCGCGAGTCGTTGCCTTTCCAAGTCCAGAGCACGCTGCAGATACCAGTTGAGGATTCTCTTCTCGACTTCTATCCCGTCTCGGAGTCGATGGGAGAGCAAGGTCCGATGGTCAATGGGCTACTTATTGTGGCGGAGAAGAGCGAGATACTCAGCAACATCCGCGCCGTTGAACGCGCCGGGCTTACGCCAGTTGAAGTTGACCTGATCCCTTTTGCACTCAATCGGCTGCTGCTTCATCGACCAGGAGTTAAAGGTACGGTCGCCCTAATAGATGTTGGCGGGAATACAACCAGCATCATTATTGCCAGTGATGGCGTGCCGTGGTTCGTCCGTATTATTCCAACTGGTGGCGACGATCTAACTCAGGCACTAGCGGCGGGACTTGAAATTAATACCAAAGAAGCGGAAGAGTTCAAACGGACCCTAAAGCTTGGCACTGACTTAACAATCGCAGAAGATTCTGGTTCTAAAATTTCCCAATGCGTTTGCGGTAAATGTTTAGTAGAGTTAGCGATCGTTAACAATTCTCGTGCCACAGGGATTCTCCAGACAGCACATGCCAGAGAGATTCTCCAGACGGTGACGGGTGAGTTGTTAGGCAGTCTGCGTAGCACGGTGAGTTACTTCAATAACACGCGACCGCAGGATCCGGTCTGCCAGATTCTGATAACCGGAGGAGGGGCACAACTTACTGGCTTCGCGCAAGCGTTAAGCGAAGTGACTTACATCCCGGTAACCGAGGCCGACCCATTCGCCATGGTCACGCTGGCGCGCAGACTCAAGGCCAAGAAATTGAAAGAGAGCCACCTCTCAATCTCGGTGGCTCTGGGGCTCGCCCTGCGGAGCTTGTCATGATCGGCAGGGCAAAAGATCAGGCCCTACTCATCGGCGGGGAGTCGCGAGTTGATCTCCTTCCGCCGCAGATGCGCCTTGCCCGCAAGGCGAAGGTTGTACATCGTCGGCTGGGGTTTGGTGCTTTCCTTGTTGTGATACTCATGATCGGTGGGACAGCACTGGTCCGAGCCCAGGCACTGCAAGCGCAGATGAACCTCTCTATTGAGCAGGCGAATACGCTTTCTTTATTGATGCAGCAGCGAAAGTATGTCGAAGTGCAGAAGATGCAGGAAGAGGTCGACACCATTCAAGCGGCGCAACAGGTGGGAACCTCAACTGAGATCGATTGGCAGCAGTATTTAACTTCCGTGCAAGCGACCTTGCCGCCAAACGTCACTCTTGAGACCATCAACATTGATTCGGCAACTCCGTTCGCTCTTTATACGCAGCCGACGGCACCTCTCCAAGGTCTCCGTATTGCAACGCTGAGTTTCACTGCTAAAAGTCCCACTCTTCCGAAAGTTCCGGCCTGGCTGGATGCGCTTACCTCATTGCCTGGGTATGCAGATGCTTCTCCAGGTTCAGTCACTCGTAATGAATCGGGTGCGTACTCAGTCAGCATCACCATGCATATCAACCAGACGGCGTTCGCTAACCGCTTCGCCACGGTAGGGAAGTAGTCGTGAACAAGAACAAGGTGTGGATTATCGGAGCGATACTCGTCATAGTGGCAATCGTCGGTGGGGGTTGGATGATTGGTATCGCTCCACAGCTGGCAACTATCGCTAACGCTAATCAGAATCGTGCCAATGTTCAGATACAGAACGCTACGAACCAAGCTCTTCTTGCAAGACTAAAGAAGGATTACCAAAACATAGACGGACTCAAGAAAGAACTGGATTCTCTTCGAGTAGCGGTGCCAGCAAGTGCCGAGATATCGACCTTCGTCACAGAGTTGAACACTCTTGCCAATTCACACCAGATCACGGTGAAGTCAATTTCTGTGAACGATGCAAAATCTTATACGCCGATTGCGCCAGCGCCCGCTAGCACTTCTGATAAAGCGCCAGGCGAGACGGCGGTCAATACGAAGATCACAGCAGCCAATTTTGTTGTGATTCCAGTGCAGTTTTCGGTTACTGGTAACTATGCCAAGGTGCTCAACTTCGTACACGATGTACAGGTTGGTCCGCGTCTCTTCCTTGTATCGACGCTTACGAGTACTGGATCGACAGAGGTGATGGGAGCCGTTAGCACTGGAAAAATTAATTCAACAATCGGAGGTTTTATCTACGTCCTTCTGCAAACCCCAGAGGTCTCAAAGCCGTAGATGCGTGATGAACCAATCGCTGGCTAATTCGGCTACCCGTTCCAATGTTCCTGGTTCCTCAAATAGATGTGTGGCTCCGGGAACTACAACCAGTTGACTTTCACAATGCAGTTGCGCTTCTGCCTGGCGGTTCAGTTCAATTACAACTTCATCGCGCCCGCCAACGATAAGCAGCGTGGCAGCCCTGACTTGCGAGAGTCGAGAGCCAGCCAGGTCGGCTCGACCGCCGCGAGAGACGACGGCGGTTATCTTGGCAGTTGGGTCTGCCGCTGCCCAGAGAGCGGCTGCCGCGCCAGTGCTTGCGCCGAAATAGCCAACCGGCAGATTGGCCAATCCGGTCTGGCTGTCGAGCCAGCGCGTTGCATCCAGCAATCGCCCCGCAAGGAGTTCAATGTCGAAGACGTTTGAGCGATCAGATTCCTCTGCCGGCGTTAGCAGATCAAAGAGCAATGTTGCCAGACCATTTTTATTCAATGCCGCTGCAACTGCTCGGTTTCGTGGACTGTTGCGACTACTTCCGCTGCCGTGCGCGAAAATGACCATTCCTATGGCCCCTTCAGGAACGACCAGATGACCCGCAAGGTGGACAGATCCGACAACTACTTCAATCTCTTCATCTCGCCCGAGCAGATTCGGGGTAGCAACTGGGTGGAGAGTATTTGGTTTGGAAGGGATGATCTTGGCTGCCTCACGGAGCAGGTTAACTACCTCCTCATCACTGGTGGCGGAGAAATCCTCATACCACTCACCGACGGCAGAGAGCATCTTGGGGATATGGAGGCAGATAACCTCATCGGCATCGTTGCTCAATAATCGGATAGAGTCCGCGGCCCCCACTGGCACGGCTAATATCACTTTCGCTGCGCCAAGTGCGCGGGCGACCTTGCATGCTGCCTGGGCCGTGGAGCCTGTTGCGATCCCATCATCGACTATGAGGGCGATCCGTCCAGAGAGCGGAACTGCAGGGTGGTCACCACGGAATCGCTCCGCCCGCCGAGTAACCTCACCACGTTCGCGTGCCAGCACCTGCGCAAATTGGTCGGGGCTGATCCCTGCCATACGTACGATTTCGTCATTGGTGACCAGCACGCCACCTTCGCCGAGCGCGCCCATGGCTAACTCGGGTTGAAACGGAACGCCCAATTTGCGGACCACGATGAGATCTAGTGGGGCACCAAGTTCTTTGGCCACTTCAAAAGCCAGAGGCACTCCGCCACGCGGCAGGCCGAGTACGACCACATCCTGGCCACGCAGATAGTTCAATCGCGTAGCTAACCTGCGACCTGCGTCCAGGCGATCGTGGAAAATCATGACCCACCCTCAGGCGGCAGACTTTCCGCCGCCCAAGCGATATTACGCTGCATACCGCCAAAGACAAACCCATGGAAAGGGTAGATCATCAGCCAGTAGAGCCCTCCGAGTGGGCCCATGGGATGGAAGAGTGCCCGCTGCCGGAAGAGGGTCCGGCCCTGGTTGTCGGTCTCGATGATGAGTTCGAGCCAGGCTAACCCGGGGAGTCGCATCTCCGCGCGCAGACGGAGCAGATGCTTCTCCTCGATATCCTCGACTCGCCACCAGTCGAGTGCGTCTCCGACGACTAGGTCGAAAGGGTCACGGCGACCGCGGCGCAGTCCAGGTCCCCCGACGAGGCGGTCGACTAAGCCGCGGGTCCACCAAGCAAAACGCCAGGAGTACCAGCCGTGCTTGCCGCCGATGCCTTTGATGACATACCAGAGTTGGTCTGGGGTAGCCTCAACGAGGCGCTCGCGTTCATCGAGATAGAGCGAGCCTCCTGCCCAGTCTGGGTCGCTGGGCAACGGATCACTTGGCGCACCAGCGTGCACGGCAGAAGACCAAGACGTTGTAACTCGGCGGTCTTGAATGCGCTGGAGTGCTAACTCAACGGCTCGATGGAAGCCGGTGAGTTCCGTTTCGGGATCTGGAATGTACCCCGCGATCTCGTGTTCCTTGCAGATAACTTCGTTGATAAGGCTCTCCATCAGAGGCCGGGCGATGTTTTTGGGAACAGGGCTGACTAGTCCTACCCAATGGCTCGACAAGGAGGGGGTCATCAGCGGGAGCGTGACGATACGACGCGGTTTCAAGCCAGCGATCTTGGCGTAAATGGCCATCATCTCTCGGTAGGTCAAGACGTTTGGCCCGCCGATATCAAAGCCGCGGTTTATCTCTGGCGACATGGTGGCCGATCCCACGAGATAACGTAGGACGTCCCTAACTGCAATGGGCTGAATCCGAGTATCGATCCAGCGGGGCGTGACCATGATTGGCAGACGCTCGGTGAGGTAGCGGAGCATCTCGAAGGACAAAGAGCCCGACCCAATAATGACGGCGGCACGCAATACTGTTGTGGGAACTCCGCTAGCTAGAAAGATCTCTCCGACTTCCTTGCGGGATTTCAGATGGGGACTCAATTTTCCCGTCGCGGGATACAGGCCGCCGAGGTAGACGATCCGATTGACATGGCAAGTTCGAGCCGCCGCCGCAAAGTTCTGCGCATTTATTCGGTCGAGGGATTCGAATTCTCTTCCAGCCGCTAAAGAGTGGATGAGATAGTAGGCGACTCCCACTCCGCGCAAAGCCTCAATCAGACTGTCGGAGTCGGCAGCATCGCCTTCGACAATCTCCACTTGCCCGTACCATTCGCGGTCGGTCAGATGCCGCGGTCGACGTGCCATTACGCGGACACGGAAGCCAGCCGCGAATAGTTCTGGAACTAAGCGGCCGCCGATATATCCGGTAACACCCGTAACAAGGACGAGTGGGCGCTCTGTTGTAGCAACTTCGTTCATCATCTATCGCCTCGGATTTGATGAAGCCCCAATTAAACCCGTTGCATCACAGTGATGTACGGGTTGGTTTAAGTAAATAGTAGTTGTAATCGGTGACCTATGGCAGATCAATCCTGTCGGTGCTAATCTCAAATTATGTGGCGGCGCGCCTCGTCTAGTCTGGCTATGCTGCTCGTTGTTCTTGCGTTCAGTATCGCAGGTAACTCAGTGGCAAGTGCTGCTTCTGACGCTCTAACGGGAACTTGGACTAATGAATCTGAATGGGGCGGAACTCTCCTAGTTACACAGACCGGCGATAAGGTGAGGTGGGAAGCAAATTCAAACAATGCACTTTGGACGCAGACTTTTAGCGGCGGTAAGCTCGGGCCGTACTCTTTTACTGGTGACTTCATCCAGGTTGAACCTGGGAGTACTTCTCAGAGATATACGGGTTCCATCAGGTTCCGCGTGACAGATCCTTGTCATTTCAAGATTGTGTATGCCGGTGGTATCGGGATAGGCCCGGATGCGATGGTGAGCCACCTCCAAGGTTTGGAATTCGCTAAGACGTTTTGTGTTTCGAGTGCCCCGAGTGCTTCAAGTGCCCCGAGTGCTTCAAGTGCCCCGAGTGCTTCAAGTGCCCCGAAGATTGTTTGGCCAACTCTTCCAGATGCACTCGTTTCTATTGAAACAGTTTCAAACGGTTGTGGCGGGGGAGATGCGGGAACCGATCCGCTCCATTACGACGATTCTGCGTTCGTAGATTCGGAAATCCCATTTGCAGACGATTTCGCTTGGAGTAAAGCATTCAAGTACAGTGTCAATTTTCGCGAGGCCTGCAAACAGCATGATGCCGGTTATTCTCACGCAAAAGTCAAAGATATGGCGCTCAACGGCGGCAAGGTCATTGATTATTTTACTTGGACGAAGAAAATGGTCGACGATAAATTTCTAGAAGACATGATTAAGATTTGTGATGCATCGATTCCGAAGGCTGCCGAGATAGCTCTAAACAATTGCAAAAATAATGGCGGTTTCCATACTGTCAGTGGCGCAAAAACTCGTTACGATATTGTTGCAGCGACGACCTACACATCAAAGTTGTGGCGCGGGCTTGGCTTCTACCAAGAGCCGCCCCGCCTTACTGGCACTTGGAAAATTCAGAGGTTTAAGGCGGGCCCATGGTCATTCATTCAAAGCGCCCGATCAGTCATTGTGAAATGGACTGGGGGTTCGACCCAGCCAAAGGCAAGGGGTGAATTTCGCGGCACAATCATTAGCCACGACAAAGACAGCAGCATCAAAGGGTTTTATGTAAATACCAACAATGGCGTGACAACCTCACCGCGAGCGATGACGCTCTCGTGGAACCCGAAGAAGCCTGCTCAGCTCCGCTCGAGCACCGGATTTACCCTTAAACGGAACTGATTCTTAACACTTCTAAAGCCTTGCTCTTGTTTGTACCCAAGTTCTATTCTTTATAAATGATTTACGCAACGATCTTGGTAGCTGCGCTCTTAGCGATTTCGATTGCCAGAATTCTCTTCCTTAATGCGGAAATAAAAACCATAGATATGGCCGGCGTTAAATTCCACGCGCTTATCGCCTCCTGGGAAGCGCAATACCCAATTGATTACACGACGCCTGAGACCTATGCCGCTTCTAAAGAGAAGATGCCGAAGGAACTTGCGGAGGCAGAGACGGAATATGCCTGGGCAACGAATGCGAGAGACTCAAAAAAAGAGAGTCGTACCATTTGGTATGGCTTCGCTTTACTATCTTTAGTCGCTCTGGTCACCGCGTCGATTGAACTTATTAGAAATTCCAATTAGTCTCTTAATTAGTCAGAGTAATTTAACTTCCGCGGTATTTAAATGTGTTCTCCGTGCACCACGAGCACTGGGCAGGTGGCGTGTTTGACACAGGCCGAACTGACTGAACCAAGGAGGAGCCCGACAAATCCGCCATGACCGCGACTTCCGACGATGAGCATTTTTGCATTCTTGCTCGCTTCAAGTAGGACGGCCGCGGGATGGCCTTGCCGGACACTGCTGACCAAACCTTTGGGCAGGGTCTTTCCGAAGACGTCCGCGAGGGCTTCTTTGAGTATCTTTTTGGCACCATCTTCTAATGGCCACCCGTTAGGGATACCGATCCCGCCTTCCCAAATCGGTAGTGTCGGGTACTCCCAGGCGATAACAGCCTCTATCGTGCCGTCGGCCAAAGGGGCAAGTTGCGCGGCCCAGCGGAGAGCAGCCTTTGAGGATTCTGAACCATCAACACCGACCACAATGTGGCCTTGAGTTTTCTTATCTATTTGCGTTGTCACGGTCTTCACCTCCGCGATTGGGTTGGCATTACAGATTAGCACTGGCGGTCTTCGTCGTCGTGATAACAGTCTTAGAAAATTGCATCTGGAATCCGATCCGCCTATGCTGACCACCCCGATTCCAGCCCCCAGGGCCTTATCTTTAGGGAGTAGTTTATGAAGGTTTCGTTCCGTTCTACGGCCAGTGTTCTGGCCACTTTGGCTCTCGCTCTGGGTGGTCTGGTTGCCGTTGGCACCCCTGCCCAAGCAGCGTTGCCTAAAGGTTGCAAGACCCTATCGCTTGGTTTTTTCGGCGCCCTTACAGGTGATGCCGGAAACCTCGGCAAGAATATTTCGCAAGGCGCCGAACTTGCAGTTGCGCAATACGGTCTGAAGGCGTCAAAGGTCAAAGTTGATTTCGTCAGTTTTGACAGCCAAGGCGACCCAGCCCAGGCTCCCGGACTGGCGCAGAGCGCAATTAAAAACAAGTGTCTGGTTGGCATAATTGGACCTGCCTTCTCTGGTGAATCCATGGCCGCTAACCCAATTTTCCAACGTGGTGGGCTCTCAATCATCACTCCGTCGGCCACCAACCCAGCACTCTCACAGCAGGGCTGGAAGATTTTTCACCGCGCACTTGGTACTGACGCAATTCAGGGATCCATGGGGGCTAAGTACATTAAGGCTGTCCTAAAGCCATCCAAGGTCGCCGTCATTGATGACGCCTCGGAGTACGGCAAGGGCTTGGCAACTGTGGTGGCGACGAGCCTTGGCTCGCTAGTCGTAACCCGCACATCCCTTGACCCAAAGTCGCCAGACTTCAGCAGCACCATCAGCCAGATCAAATCGGGCGGAGCGGATGTTGTTTATTACGGCGGTTACTATGCAGAGGCTGGTCGTCTGGCCAAGCAACTTAAGGACGCCGGCGTTACAGCCACGTTCATGTCTGGTGATGGAACGCTAGATCCAGGTTTTGTCACTGCTGGTGGTTCAGCAACTGATGGCGCAGTCGTCACATGTGCTTGCGCGCCAATCGACACGACCAAGGTTGGTCGGGCGTTTAAGGCTGCCTACAAGGCCCGTTTTGGAGTCAAGGACGGTACCTATTCTCCTGAGGCATTCGATGCTACGAACTTCTTCCTTGCCGCGATCAAATCAGGCAAGACCACACGTGCATCAATCAACGCGTATGTTTCGACAAAGTCTTGGGTAGGAATCACCAAGACCTTGAAGTTCAGCAAGATCGGTGAAGTTTCCGGTGGCGCGATCTTCGCTTACGTATACAAAGGTGGCCAGAACACGGCTTCCTTAATCAAGTAGTTGTAAATCTGGTTCGTTAGAGAGGGGGTGCCTGCGGGTGCCCCCTCTCTAACAATCTTTATCTCATCCAAGGAGGGTCTTTGAATTTTTCAACCCTGACGAGTCAATTTGGTGCGCTGACTTTTGATGGACTCGTTCTAGGGGCAATTTATGCACTCGTAGCTCTGGGTTACACCCTCGTTTATGGCGTACTACGTCTAATCAATTTTGCACACTCTGAAATTTTTATGCTCGGCACCTTCGGTGCTCTGCTCTCCGCGCATGCGATTGGCTTAAACGCCGAGAGCGCACCGCGTAGTGGACTGGCGCTCATCGGCACTTTTCTCTTAGTCACGATTGTGGCGATGGCTATCTCTGGTCTCGCCGCGGTTTTGCTGGAAAGAATTGCCTATCGCGGATTGCGGCGTCGCGGTGCTGGCCGACTTACTGTACTAATTAGTGCGATTGGTGCTTCGCTTTTTCTGCAGGAAGCAGTCGCGCTCTGGCGGGGTCGTAACTATGAAACCTTTCCGCGCTTTTTAGAGAAGGAGGTCTGGTTTACGCTCTTTGGTGCCGACATTAGGTCAGACAAGGTGTTGATCTTGGTCTCTGCGGCACTCATGATGATTGCACTTGAGCGATTCGTTTCGGTAACGCGTTTGGGCCGTGGTATTCGCGCCGTTGCGCAGAATCAAGATACGTCAGTCTTGATGGGAGTCAATATTGATCGAGTAGTTACCTTGACCTTTTTAATTGGCGGCTTGATGGCTGGTTTTGCTGGATCGTTGAACCAGGTCTATTTCGAGCAGACGCGTTTTAGCATTGGAATTGTGCTCGGAGTTAAAGCGTTTACGGCCGCAGTACTTGGTGGCATTGGTAATTTGCGAGGCGCCTTACTTGGCGGTCTAGTCCTTGGCGTTGTTGAGTCTTATGGCGCTGCGATATTTGGTGGATCATGGAAAGATGTCGTGGCATTTGTCATCCTCGTCCTTGTTCTTATGTTCAGGCCCTCGGGTCTGTTGGGTGAGACGCTTCAGAAGGCGAGAGCGTGATCATGAAATATCTATCGTCAGTTACTGATGCCGTCGGAGATCGCTGGCGAGAGTTGCCTAAGGCGACGCAGCGACTGCTGACGGTGATTTTCATTGCGGGTATTGCCGTACTGCCAATGGTCCAAATTCCATTGCTGGATACTCCACAGACAGATTTTCCTTCACTCCTTTTCGACAAAATTGGACTCTACGTCCTTATGGGCATCGGCCTGAATGTGGTCGTTGGGAAAGCTGGTCTGCTCGACCTTGGCTATGTAGCTTTCTTTGCAATTGGCGGCTACACGATGGCCCAGATTGGCACCTTGCTCCATTGGAGTTTCTGGCTGATCTTGCCACTCGGGGTAGTCATTGCGATGAGCGCAGGAGCGATTCTTGGTCTGCCGACCTTGCGACTTCGCGGTGATTACCTGGCGATTGTGACGTTGGGCTTTGGTGAAATAATTCGAATCACTGCGGTGAATGTTGATTGGCTTGGTGCTAACCGCGGTGTTCCAAATATTCCTTGGCCAGCGGCGATCGGTCCGCTGAATTTCGAAGACATCCTCAACCCCAAGCCATTTTACTGGGTATTACTGGCTCTGATTATTTTGGTTATCTGGCTCCTCAAACGGATTGATCGTTCACGAGTCGGCCGTGCCTGGGAAGCAATCAGGGAAGATGAAGATGCCGCCGAATTGATGGGCGTGCAGACACTTAAGTTTAAACTCTGGGCCTTTAGCATCGGAGCCGGCATTGGCGGCATGGGGGGAGTTCTCTTCGCGAGCAAGGTTGGATTTATCTCGCCCGATAACTTCCCGCTCACTCTCTCGGTTATGTTTCTGGCGATCGTGGTACTTGGTGGCAGCGGCAATATTCCCGGTGTCATCTTGGGCGCGCTAGCGATTTCATATATTCCAGAACGACTCCGCGGTTTTAGTGAGTACCGAGTTCTTTTATTCGGCGCGGCCCTCGTCATCATGATGAATCTGCGTCCGCAAGGTCTGTTGCCGCGGCGCATTCGTGGAAAAGTTATTTGATGCCTAACGAGTCGACTCTCCTTGAGTTTAAAAATGTGACGATGCGCTTTGGCGGAGTTACTGCGCTTAGCGATGTTGATATCTCGGTTGGCAAGGGCGAGATTGCTGCACTGATCGGACCCAATGGGGCGGGGAAAACTACGGTTTTCAATATCGTTACTGGCGTCTATCAACCAACTCAAGGGGAGGTCCGCTTCAAAGGGGAGAGCATCGTTGGCAAGAAGCGTTCTGAGATCACTCGGATGGGGCTTGCACGTACTTTTCAGAATATCCGACTCTTCGCTGAGATGACAGCGCTGGAGAATGTTCTGGTTGGGGCCGATGCACACTCTAAATCCTCTGTGCCCGGAGCAATCTTGACGTTGCCACGCAAACGTCGCGAAGAGCGCGAAGCACATGAACGTGCCAACGAACTTATGTCATTTATGGGAATCTCAAAGCAGGCGCATCTGTTGGCCAAGGGACTGCCTTATGGGGATCAGCGTCGCCTCGAGATCTGTCGTGCGTTGGCGACTAACCCTGAAGTTCTCTTACTCGACGAACCAGCAGCTGGATTCAATCCCGTCGAAAAAGAAATCTTGGGCGAGCAGATACGAGCAATCCGAGATCGCGGCTACACCGTCTTATTAATCGAGCACGACATGAGCTTGGTCATGGGTATCTCTGATCGAGTTATGGTTCTCGACTTTGGCACGAAGATTGCTGACGAAATCCCGAGTGAAATACAACGCGACCCGCGAGTTATCGCGGCATACCTAGGAGTACCAGTCGATGCTTCTTGAAGTCAAAGATTTACACGTCCACTACGGAAAGATTGAGGCGCTGGCCGGTATCTCATTCCACGTTAAGCAGGGTGAGATAATTTCAATCATTGGTGCTAATGGCGCAGGTAAAACGACAACGCTAAGGACAATTAGCGGTCTGCTAAAACCCACCTCTGGGAGTATTCACTTCAATGGCATAGACGTGGCAACTGTGGCGCCCTATGCCCGAGTTGATCTGGGAATCTCTCAAGTCCCGGAGGGGCGAGGCATTTTTCCCGGCATGACCGTTCTAGAAAATCTGGAGATGGGCAAGTATCACCGCAAACATGGTCGGGCAGAGATGGACCAAGATTTGGAAAAAGTTTACGACTTGTTCCCGCGAGTGAAAGAGCGCGCTGGGCAATCAGCCGGCACACTC
>CAKKQM010000022.1 GCA_919902125.1 Actinomycetes bacterium
TTGCCGGACTCCTTGATGAAGCTGGATATATACCAGTTACTGAGGGTGAGCAGGCGGATGTCGTTGTTTTCAATACCTGCGCGGTCCGCGAGAATGCCGACAATAAACTCTATGGAAATCTAAGTTTTCTTGCTCCTATCAAAAAGGCCAATCCGCAGATGCAGATTGCAGTGGGCGGTTGCCTGGCACAGAAAGATCAGGCCACGATCATCAAGAAAGCGCCATATGTAGATGTGGTTTTTGGAACTCATAATGTGGGCTCGTTGCCGATACTCCTTGAACGCGCTCGAATTGAAGAGCAGTCACAGGTGGAAATTCTTGAGTCTTTAGAACATTTCCCTTCCACACTGCCAGCCCGACGTTATTCAGCATTTTCCGCCTGGGTATCGGTCTCGGTTGGATGTAACAACACCTGTACTTTCTGCATCGTGCCGGCGCTACGAGGTGTAGAAAAAGATAGAGCAGCAACTGAGATTATGGCAGAAGTGCGCGCCTTGGTAG
This sequence comes from Actinomycetes bacterium, assembly GCA_919902125.1. GTDB lineage: Bacteria > Actinomycetota > Actinomycetes > Nanopelagicales > Nanopelagicaceae > QYPT01. The sequence continues at coordinate 502 of CAKKQM010000022.1, forward strand.
ATCAAGGAGTTATCGAAATAACTCTGCTGGGTCAGAACGTCAACGCTTATGGAGTTGACTTCGGTGATCGTGAAGCATTTGCCAAGTTGATTCGCGAATGCGGCAAAGTTGATGGTCTGGAAAGAGTCCGTTTCATGTCACCGCATCCGCGCGATTTCACCGATGATGTCATTGATGCGATGGCACAAACTCCCAACGCAATGCCGCACTTACATATGCCACTGCAATCGGGTTCGGATCGAATTTTGCAGCAGATGCGTCGTTCATATCGCACCGACAGATATAAGGGGATTATCGAAAGAGTTCGATCGGCGATTCCGGATTCTCACATCACAACCGACATCATTGTGGGATTTCCGGGAGAGACTGAGGAGGATTTCCAATCAACTTTGGACCTCTGCACTCAAGTGCGCTTCTCGGCGGCCTACACCTATCAATATTCCAAACGGCCAGGCACACCCGCAGCCACGATGCCTAATCAAGTACCAGCCGAAGTCGTCAGTGAGCGTTACACCCGCTTACATGCCCATCAAGAAGCGCTCTCGTACTCAGTAAACCGCGAGGCGATTGGCAAGAGAATGGAAATTCTGGTTACCGATCACGAAGGCCGTCGTGATGCCGAGCGCGAACGAATCTCTGGTCGTAGTCGTGATTTCCGCCTGGTGCATTTCACATCATCTACTGGCGATCTTCCTCGTCCTGGTGACGCGATTGAGGTGGAAATTACCGATGCTGCACCCCACCATCTCTTAGGCGAAGGATCGACGGTGCGTCGCACCCGCGGCGGGGACGCGCATTTTGCACGGACACAAGAACGCGAACGTGAGCCTTTATTGCTTGGAATGCCAGCCCCGCGCCCATGAGTCTTTTTGTAATTTGCGGCGCCACCGCAACGGGTAAGAGTGATGTAGCAGTTGCGTTAGCTCATCATCTCAATGGCGAAATTATCAATGCTGATTCTATGCAGCTTTATCGCGGGATGGATATTGGTACTGCGAAATTAACCTTTCAAGAGCGCGGAGGTATTCCGCATCATCTTCTTGATATTCTGGATGTCAGCGAAGATGCAAGTGTTGCTAGATATCAACAGGCCGCGCGAGACCTCATTGTCGAAATCGAATCGCGCGGAAAGAACGCAATCGTTGTTGGCGGCACCGGGCTTTACATTAAAGCAATTCTGGATGATTTGAATTTTCCAGAGACTGATCCAGAGGTTCGAGATGCACTCAACGCTCAAGCCGAAATAATTGGCGCTGTGGCGATGCACGAGCGTTTAGGCAAACTCGATCCTGCAGCTGCGTTGGCAATTAATGCTGAAAACTTGCGCCGAGTTATCCGTGCCTTGGAAGTTATCGAAATTACAGGTAAGCCCTTCACCGCTAATTTGCCACGAAAGGAAAGTACGCGTTTTCCATTGGCGCGCCAGTTCGGTTTAGTAATGGATCGCGAAGCACTAGCGCAACGTATTAGTGATCGCGTAGATCGAATGTGGAAACGTGGACTTGTAGCCGAAACAGATGCTCTTATCGCAGCGGGGATACGGAACGGGCGCACCGCGCAATTGGCGCTGGGATATGCCCAAGTGCTCAAATTCCGCGAAGGTCGGATAACGGAGGCGGAGGCGATTGAAGAAACGAAACGGGCCACGCGCCAATACGCCCGCCGTCAGGAGACGTGGTTCTCTCGCGATCGGCGCATTCAATGGATTTCACCCACGCAGCCGCGCCTTGAGACGATTCTGGAACATTTGAGCAAGCCAGCGTCAGGAGTTAACGGCTAAACTAGGGCGTAGATATGAGTACCCCACTAAATATTTCAGCCACTTATGGCCACGGTACCGAGAATGATTTTGTTCTTGTTTTTGATCCTAAAGAAGAAATTTCAATTACCAGTGCCCAGACGGCAGTCATCTGTGATCGCACCTACGGCATTGGTGCGGATGGCTTGATTCGGATTACGAAGCGAAATGGCCAGTGGTTTATGGATTACCGCAATGCTGACGGTTCTATCGCCGAGATGTGTGGCAATGGAATTCGCGTGATGGCCCGTTACTTGGTTGATCGCGGTCATCAACCTGAAGGTATTTTTGCGATCAATACTCGCGACGGTGTGAAGCATTTGCGGGTTCCCGCAACTGGTGATATCACAGTCAATATGGGTCAGGTTGCACAAGAAGAAGGTGAAATCACTGCAGCGACTAATGGTGGGATCTGGAATGGCTACAACATCAGCATCGGCAACCCGCATGCGGTTGTATTTGTTGATTCAATGTCAGAAGTGGGGGAGTTAAAGGATCCTCCCGTTGTACGACCTAAAGATGCTTACCCCGAGGGCGTCAACGTAGAGTTTGTTGAATTTCTTGGCGATCGCGAATTAAAGATGCGGGTCTATGAGCGCGGTGTTGGTGAAACCCGATCCTGCGGCACTGGAACATGCGCGGTGGCGCTGGCAGCAAGTATTTCACGTGGAGAAAAATTGCCCGCTCGCTGGGTGATCTATCCACCCGGAGGGCGCTTAGAAGTTGAGATTGATAGCCATTCCAATGCAACTTTGACTGGGCCTGCAGTGTTGATTAGCGAGCACGACATCACTTCTTTTCTGGCTTCTTAGGTGGTGAGATCATGACGAAACGCGAACGCGAAACTGATGCTGAATTTGAAGCGCTGCTGCGCGAAAGCGCTCGAGTCGCTGCAGATTTTGATGCTGACGAAGATGAGATTCAACCGGAGTTAGCCGAACGTCATGCCTTGCGTCGAGTGCCAGGTTTCTCAACAGAACTTCAAGATATTTCGGAAGCTGAATACCGTCAGCTCCAACTTGAACGTGTTGTTTTGGTTGGGGTTTGGACAGAGGGTAGTGTCGAAATGGCCGAAAATTCTCTGGCAGAGTTGAAAGCTCTGGCTGAGACAGCAGGTTCGCAAGTTTTGGATGCATTGATTCAGCGCCGTGATAAACCAGATCCTGCAACCTATATCGGTTCGGGCAAAGTAGCTGAACTCCGTCAGGTAGTTGCAGATACAGGAGCAGATACCGTTATTTGCGATGGTGAATTATCACCTTCGCAACTGCGACAGTTGGAAGAGAAGGTGAAAGTTAAAGTTGTCGATCGCACTGCTTTAATTCTCGACATCTTCGCCCAGCATGCAAAGAGCAAAGAGGGAAAAGCCCAAGTTGAATTAGCGCAGATGTCTTATATGCTTCCTCGACTCCGTGGGTGGGGCGAAGCGCTCTCGCGTCAGGTTGGCGGACGAGCCGCTGCTGGTGCAGGTATCGGTGGTCGTGGTCCTGGCGAAACCAAAATCGAAACTGACCGTCGACGTATCCGAGACAAGATGACGAAGTTACGCCGTGAGATTCTAGAAATGAAGATCTCACGCGATACCAAACGTCAAGAACGCCGCCGCCATAACATTCCATCTGTTGCGATTGTTGGCTACACAAATGCCGGCAAATCTTCTCTGCTCAATAAATTAACAAATGCTGGGGTTCTTGTTGAGAACGCACTCTTTGCAACTCTTGATCCAACTGTTCGACAAACGCATACCAATGACGGTCGTGTTTACACCTTGACCGACACCGTGGGTTTTGTACGTCATCTGCCACATCAATTGATCGATGCATTCAAATCAACTCTGGAAGAAGTTTCTGACGCAGATCTGATTGTGCATGTAGTCGATGGTTCCCATCCAGACCCCTTTGAACAGATCCGTGCCGTCCGGGAAGTTATTGCTGAAATCGGAGCCTCGCAAAGCACGGAGATTATTGCGATCAACAAGGTCGATATAGCTGATCCACAGACCGTGATGCAGATTTTGCGAACTGAACCGCATAGTTACGCATTTTCCGTCCGAACGGGTTTTGGCATGGAGGGACTTATTCATGCGATTGAAAATTCACTTCCTAGACTGGGCGTTGAAATCAATACTGTTGTGCCGTACGACCGTGGCGATTTGATTAGCGCAATTCACGAACGGGGAGAAATTTTGAGTGAGGAATATCTCCCTGAAGGCACGGCTATTCATGCCCGCGTTGATGGGGCGCTGGCCCAGCAGGTTGCAAATCTGAGATAAAAGGCGGACAAACTACACAGAAGGAGACCAATCTCCTAGGGAATAATTTCGACACGCCGAGGGTTGTACAGGCTAGTCCCAGACAATTGCGCGATTATGCGCCCGCTGTGGTAAAACTACCCAGCGCACGAGCAACTCTATGAAGATGAAGGCGAGGTGAATGTAGTGGCAACCGACTATGACACCCCCAGAAAAACCGATGAAGAACTTCATGAGGAGTCGTTAGATGAGCTCAAAGCACGGCGAGTTGATGCCCAATCTGGCCAAGTCGATGTTGATGAAGCAGAAGCAGCAGAGACACTAGAACTTCCAGGTGCCGACCTTTCAGGGGAAGAACTTTCTGTCCGTGTAGTTCCAAGACAGGTAGATGAATTCGCTTGCTCGCGTTGCTTCTTAGTGCATCACATCACTCAGTTAGCAAAAGGCGAAGGTGCCAAAGCGGTCTGCCAAGAGTGCGCTTAAAGGTTTTATTTTTTTAAAGCTCTAGCCAATTCTTTACTGCTTTTTGAACTGACCAACCAATACGGTGTTGGGTCTCGATCGTCTTTGATTTCAACTTTAACCCCGCGCGGTTGCCAAAAACGTAAGGCGAGAAATGCCGCTGGGTCGGCATTGCGACCACGCGTCAATCGCATCTCGTCTATCGATAACGCGCGAACTTCCCCGATGTATCTGAGATCTATATGAGCTGGGCCAATATGTAGCTCGCTTCCTTGAATCTGGATCTTCATCGCAACTTTATTGCGGATAATTATCAGGGCAATGAACAAGGCGATGATGGTGGCCAGACCCGCGTTGTCGCCAAGGGCTGCCCATACTGAGAGCGCAAAACTTGAGAAGAGGAAGAAAACAAAGGCCAAGAGCCAGATTGGCGGCGTGAGTACCTCGGAATAGATGACGCCCTGATCTTCGTGGCTTGGCATAGGAGAGACGGTATCGGATTTCATCAAGTAGCCTTAGCAATATGAGTCGGGTCGCTAGCACCATTCCACCAGATGGAGCACAAATACCGTTTCGCCATCCCAAAGCCCCGGCGATTGGTTCAAAGATTCCATCGCACTTTGGTCATTGTTTTGGTTGTGGGGATCTTCATCCCACTGGGTTGCATCTGGTTGCGCATGCCGGCCAAGGTGCAAATCTCACCGCAAAATTTACTGTCACGGAAAATCATCAAGGTGCACCTGGGCTAGCCCACGGTGGTTTACTTTCGCTCGCCTTTGATGAAGCTTTAGGAAAATTGATGTGGTTGATCCGCTCTCCTGCGGTAACTGCCCGGTTGGAGACCGACTTTCTCAAGCCTGTCCCAATCGGGTCAACGATTTATATCACAGCAGAAATAACCGGACAGGTGAATCGAAAGGTTTACACCTCGGCTGAGGGTCGCCTTAATTCACCTGACGGACCTATAGCAGTGAGCGCATCGGCCCTCTATGTGATTGTGCCGATGAATCATTTTATGGAAAATGCACCTAAAGAGTATTTGGAATATATTTCCAAACATCCAGAGTTATTGGCATTTGTTGATCCCGATTTCGAGATCAACCCTTGATCGAGCAAAGAACTAGCGAGATCAATCCATGACGGTTGCTGTACTCATTAAACGTTTGGATGATGGCGTTCCACTTCCTGCATATGCCAAAGGTGGAGATGCTGGCGCTGATTTGGTTACACGGATTGATCTCACCTTGGCGCCAGGGGAGCGCGCCTTAGCACCAACCGGAATTTCGATTGCCTTGCCTGATGGGTATGGAGCGTTTGTCCATCCTCGTTCTGGGTTAGCGATCAAACATGGAGTCTCAATGGTCAATACGCCAGGTACTGTCGACGCGGGCTTTCGTGGTGAATTACAAGTAATTCTTATTAATCATGATCCTAAAGAGTCGATTACATTCAAACGTGGAGATCGTATTGCGCAATTAGTGATCCAGCGTGTTGAACGTGCAGAATTCATCGAAGTATCAGAACTACCTGGTTCTGGTCGTGGCGCAAATGGTTTCGGATCAACAGGGAGAGCATGATGGAGAGCGATCAGAAGAAAGTAATCAACGCACTGGGCGGCAAGCGGGGAATCCTCGACTCGGGTCTGCCATCCCTAGTTTTCTTGATTGCATTTAATGTTGTTCACGAATTACGCGGCGCACTCTACGCCGCCGTTATTACATCAGCACTCCTAACCTTGATACGTTTGATGCGTCGCGATACTTTGCAACATGTTCTCTCTGGATTTATAGGTGTTGCATTCTGCGCACTTCTGGCACGGAAAACAGGACAGGCTGCTGATTTTTATCTGCCTGGCCTGGTTATCAATGTCATTTACGGAACTGCATATGCAATTTTCAACTTGATTGGGTTGCCGCTGTTGGGCCTGCTCTTAGGCCCGATCTTGGGCGAAAACTTAGCCTGGCGTAAAGTACCCGCGCGCAAACGCGCGTACATACGCGCTGGTTGGCTCTGGGTCGCGCTCTTTCTTTCAAGACTTGTCGTCCAATATCCCCTCTATAAAAGTGGAAATATCAATGCTCTAGGAACTGCCCGATTGGCTATGGGATACCCGCTCTTCCTGTTAACAGCGTGGGGTTCATGGTTGATTATCCGTGGAGTACCGGTAGTAAAACCTGCCGAAAGATGAAATTTCCACCACAACATGGAGCTTGGGCCTTCTTAATCGTTCCATTGTTGCTGGGATCATTCCTTGGTGCTGCTAACTGGCTCGGCCTTCTCTTCTCACTCACCTGGGTAGCGGCGTATCCGCTTTCATATTTCGGGGGTAGGGCGTTCT
>CAKKQM010000023.1 GCA_919902125.1 Actinomycetes bacterium
CAATTCGCGGTTTGATTCAAGGATCATGTCGATAAAGTCGATAACGATAATTCCACCAAGGTCACGTAAACGAAGTTGACGGGCGATTTCCTCGGCAGCCTCCAGGTTGTTCTTGGTAACAGTCTCCTCGAGGTTGCCGCCCTTGCCGATGAATTTGCCAGTGTTGACGTCAATAACAATCATGGCTTCAGTGCGATCGATAACAAGGGAACCACCAGATGGTAAATAAACCTTACGATCAAAAGCTTTTGTCAGTTGTTCATCAACCCGATAATCGGCGAAGAGATCGCCTAAGCCAGTCCACTTTTCAATCTTGGCAGTGAGTTCTGGAGCGATAAAACTGAGATACCCATGAATCTCATCCCATGCCTCGCTACCTTGAACTGTCAGCTTGCGGAAATCCTCATTGAAAATATCCCGGATAACCCGCACTGCTAGATCAGGCTCAGAGTAAAGCAGGGCAGGTGCATGGAAGTTCGGGTTCTCGCTCTTCTGAACGATTTCATTCCATTGCGCCTTTAAGCGTGCAACATCACCCTCGATCTCAGAATCACTTGCGCCTTCGGCAGCGGTACGGACAATCACGCCAGCCTCATCTGGAATTAAAGTCTTAAGAATCGTTTTCAAGCGAGCGCGCTCTGGCTCAGGAAGGCGACGACTAATACCGCTCATGCCACCGCCGGGAACATAAACTAAATAACGTCCAGGCAGAGAGATCTGGCTTGTGAGGCGAGCACCCTTCTGACCAATCGGATCCTTTGTTACTTGAACGAGCACTGGTTGGCCAGTCTTTAAGACCATTTCAATTTTGCGTGACTGCGAGTCTGAGATGCCAGCAGCGTCCCAATTCACTTCAGCGGCGTAAAGAACCGCGTTACGGCCTTTACCGATATCGACGAAAGCTGCTTCCATGCTGGGAAGAACGTTCTGAACTCTTCCGAGATAGACGTTACCCACGTAGGAAATATTGCTATGGCGATTGACGTAATGCTCGACCATGACCTTGTCCTCAATAACAGCAATCTGTGTGCGATCACCGATCTGGCGTACCAACATCTCGCGATCGACGTTTTCGCGGCGAGCAAGGAATTCACCTTCGGTGATGATGGTGCCGCGCTTGCGGTATGGCTCGCGATATTCGCTACGAGTTTCGCGACTACGGCGAGATGCTGGGCGTGACTCTTTACGTGGGCGCTCACGAGGTTCGCGGGTTTCGCGGGTTTCGCGAACCTTAACTACGGTTATTACGCCATCTTCTTCAATGGTCTCTCCGGCGGTTATTCCTTCTCCTGCAGAGCGGCGACGGCGACGGCGATGTGTTGGACCCTTGGCGGAATCTTCGTCCGCCTCTTCTGGCTCTTGAACTTCTATCACTTCGTTGGCCGCGCTACTGGGGCCTCGACCAGAGCGACGTCCACGACCACCACGACGGCGACGGCTACGACCAGCGACCTCGTCAGGTGAATCCTCAACGACAGATTCTGGAGCAGCCTCTCCACTCGACTTCTTACGGGCAACGGCCTTTTTAGGGCTTGCCTCGACCACCACAACCTCTGGGGCGGCTTTACCCCTTAGTGACTTGGCTGGCTTTACCTCAGCAGAAGCTGCTTGAAATATTGGAACGGGAATCGCTGCAGGTGGACTCTTCTTCTTTGCTGAACTTTTCTTCTCCACATCATCAACTCTTTGGATCGCAGGATCCACGGGAGCTTTCGTAACTTTCACTGCCGCACGTTTGCGCGGCGACTTTGGCTCAATAGCCATGGCACCAAATCCTCTATGCGTTTAAAAAACGCGCTCTGGCTCGAAAACGAGCAAATCTTTTTATATCCGCGCTGGCTATGCGTTCGACCGCGAAGAGTTCGCGAGCCGCGCTGGACCTTTAGCCAAGTATGTCAGAAAGTCGAGGCAAAGCCCAACGCAACGCCGATTAGCCTCTCTGGCGAGCGTGAACGTTCTGTAGCAAGCCAATGCCAATCAAATTGGCGAACATACTTGAACCCCCATAGGAAATAAATGGCAGTGGAACGCCCGTCATTGGCATCAGCCCCATAGTCATACCAATATTCTCGAAAGTCTGAAAGGCAAACCATGCAATCACCCCGATACAGACCAACCGCCCAAATAAGTCTTGCGATCTTCGAGCAATTCTCAATCCACGTAGCAATATCACTAAAAATAAAATCAAAATCACCGAACTGCCAAGGAACCCTAACTCTTCGCCGGCAACTGTAAAGATAAAATCGGTCTGCTGCTCCGGAACAAATCGTCCATTGGTCTGGGGACCGTCGAACAATCCGGTTCCAATAACTCCCCCAGAACCAATTGTGATTCGAGATTGACGCAGTTGATATCCACTACTTTGTGGATCAACTGTTGGATCAACAAAAGATTGCAATCTCTTGAGTTGGTACTCACTGACCACTCCAACTTTTATTGCAGCAAATCCACCAAGTAGTGCGACGAGAAGTAACCCAACAACCCAACGAGAAGGCGCACCAGAAACCGCAATCATCGTCACAACCGATGCGCTGATTATCATGACTGTTCCCATATCTGGCTGTAGCAATATCAAGACAATCGGTATCGCAGCAATTGCCAACGCTTGGGCGACATCCTTATGCGTTGGCTCGTCCCGATCGTGTAGCCGTTCGGAGAGCACCATCGAAATTCCAATGATGATTGAAATCTTTGCTAGCTCTGCTGGTTGCACTTGAAATCCACCTGGCAGAGAAATCCATGCCCGCGCACCGTTAATAGTGCTCCCGATTCCAGGAATAAGAACTGCCAAAAGCCCCAAAACTCCAACCCCCCAAACAACGGGGGTATATGCGCGTAATAAACGGTAATCAATCACGGTTGTTCCGAAAGCGAGAACAATGCCGATCAAAATATTAAGGATGTGACGCTTGAGGTAGTACTGCGGATCCAAGCCAAGCGCTCCGTACCAAGAGCGTGTAGCGGCATAAACTAAAAGAGCTCCAATAATGAGTAGTGCGACAACAGCTCCAGAAAGTATGGGATCAAAACCCTTCATCATTGAACGGTGTCCCACCTTGCGACGTCGCGTAAATAATGTTGTACTCATGGTGTATTCACTTTCGTTGTTGCAGAAATTTTTGGCAACTTAGTGGGTGGGCGACCAGAGGGAAAAATTGCTTTCGCGGGATCAATCGTGGAGCCGACCACACCAAAGAGTGCTTCATAAATCTTACGGACACCAACCGCGCTTGTAGAAGAGCCGAAACCTCCTTGGCTCACCATCATAACAACGGCATACCGTGGCTTATCGCTAGGTGCATATGAAGCAAACCACGCGGTGTTGTCCTTCTTGCTGCCATCGGCATTTAAGCCGAAAACTTCAGCAGTGCCGGTCTTGCCACTCACTGCAATTGGAAACCCAGCAAAAGAAGTTGCCGCTGTGCCGCTAACCACAACTTCGCGAAGAGCATCGCGGAGAAAAACTAGCGTTGACTTCATTGCGGGCAACTTACCCAGCACTTGGGGTTTGATTTCCTTCACCAAAATACCATCAGTTTTAACAATCGCTTGAGCAACTGTGGGCTGCCAGATTGTTCCACCATTGGCAATTGCTACGTACATCTGTGCCAATTTCAGTGGAGTAATTACTGTATCGCCTTGGCCAATTGAGAAGTTAACCGCATCACCGCCGCGGATCTTGTCTCCATCAATACAATTTTCCTTGGCTAGTGCGATAAGAAATGGAGTCAACTGATTTTTCTTCGCCCTGGTTTGATAATTGCAGAAATAATTCTTATTCTCGTTGTACCAATCTGTACGCCATTGACGATCTGGCAGTCGTCCACTTGCTTCAGAAGGCAGATCAATCCTAGTTTTTTGCGCAACCTGAAATCCACGCGCTGCCGCGAAAAAATAATCATTGAGGTTCGACTTTGGCGATAACCCACCATCACGTACCCATTCGTCATAGGCGATTTGGTACCAAATGGTGTCGCACGAAATTGCAATGGCATTTTTCATGGTGATGGTGCCCTGCGATTTACTTTCAAAGTTTTGAAAATCGAGATTGCCTACTGTGACGCTCGCTGGACAGCTATAAGTAGCCTTCAAGTTATATCCAGCATTTGCGGCAGCGACCAATGAGACTATTTTAAAAGTGGATGCTGGAGCGTACTGACCCTGAAGAGCACGAGAGAGTGCCGGGACGCCTTTGGCATCACTAAAAAGATCCTTCGCTTGTTGGACTGTCAATCCTTTCTCCCAAATATTCGGATCGTATGTTGGATATGAAGCAATCGAAAGCACTCGACCCGTTTTTACATCCATAACAATTGCTGCACCCGAATCTGCACGATATCCGCCAACTCGTGCCCGAGCTACAGCATCTGCCAAAGCATTCTCGGTCGCAGCCTGAAGTCGTACATCCAGGCTTGTCACCACGTGGTCTCCCGGCACAGATTTCGTGTTCTGCGATTGCCTCATCACCGATTCTTTACGGTCAACAATGACCGTGCGAACACCTGGTTTACCACGTAGGAATGAGTCGTATTGAAATTCGAGACCTGCTTTACCAATTGACTCACTACGATAATAACGATTGCCACTTGCAGTAATTAGATCAGATTCGGTTAATGGCCCCACATAACCTAGAACATGGGCTGCGTTAACCCCCGCCAAGCCAGGGTAATTGCGAACTGCAACTGGCATGGCATCGATTCCTGGAAATAGATCTGCGCGCTCAACTATCGCAAATGCTGTACTAGGGTCGGCATCTTTCGTAATCGGAATTGGTTGATAGCGCGTGCCAGTCCAACATCCACCTTGGTCTGCTTGAGGAAGTTCACCGCACAGTCGTGTTTGACGATAAACATCTGTGTAGGTAAGTCCAAGGAGTTTGGCAGTTCTGGCAAGTACTGCAGCACCTTTATCCACTTGCCGATCCACAATACTGCGATCAACCGTTACTGCAAGTCCCACTCGATTAAGGGCTAAAGGGACGCCTGATGAATCCACTATTAAACCCCGAGTAGCGGGATTAGCTATGTCTCGACTTTGGATGCTTAACGCTGCATCTCGATACTTAGGACCAGCACCGATCTGCAAATAAAACAAACGCCCAAGCAGAGCAAGCATTAAAGAAATAATAAGAGTTTGCATTACCAGCAAACTCAGACGCGAGCGTTGATTCATATGGTCTCTCGCGTCTCGAATATCGCTCTATGCAATCGCGAGGTAACAGGCAAGACGAAAGGTGCAATCACAAGTGTCCAGAGGCCATTTCCTAGGACGCTCTTGAGTAATTGGAAAGTGCTGCCGAGATCCAAACCAAGCAGGACGCCAAGTGAGAGGTAGGCAGTGAGTGTCACGAGAACACCAACGACCACAAGGAGAACCAAACCCAATGGGTTTCCTCGCAAACTATCGTCGCCATAACGGAGAAAAGCGATTCCGAAGCCGACAACTATCAGAATTAGCGTCCATTGCCCTATTGGCCCATTCGCCGATGGCGCGAGGTCGAGCAGAAAACCAGCACAGAAACCCGTGATTGCCCCAACCTCTGGCGTACTCAGAGCAGCCCAGCAGAGTGAAAAAATTAAAAAGAGAGAGAATCCACCTAGTTGAAATCGAACTTGGTTAAAGAGAGCCTCTTGAAGCACAAAGAGAGCCAAAAAAATAATCGCAGTAAGTGCTGTCCGTCGTATATACATCTCAAGTTACTTTATTGGCGTGGGTGTAGGCGTAGGCGTGGGTGTGACGAAGATTGTCACAGTCGGCGTCGGAGTTGGAATTGGTTTTGGCGGAACCAGAGCATCACGGGGATCAGTCTCTGGGGCTTTTACAACGACAGCAACGACACTCAGTGCATTAAGGTGCGCGAAATATTTAACTTCTGCTAATTGTGAAACTGCACCTGCCAAATCTGAGACATAGGTGACTTCTCCGACTGGAACTCCTGGAACAAAGGGCTTATCGCCTCTGCTGCCACGAGAAAGCAGAACGTCGCCAATTTGCGTTGAACTCTGACTATCCAGTAACTGCAAGACTGCTCGGTCAGTTCCTTGCCCAGCAAGAATTCCGATCTGCGCACTGCCCACAATTCGTACCCCGATGCGGAAAGCAGGATCAGATGCCAGCATGACCAGCGCTGTATTTGGATATACCGCTTTAACGACTCCGACAAGTCCCTGCCCACAGATGACGGTCATATCGCGAGTTAAGCGCATATTGGCACCAGCATCAATAATGATCGTCTGAGTGAAGGACGAGCTTGAACCCTGCGAGATCACTTTTGCGTTCACTATTTTATATCCAGCAGTACCGGCAAGATCCAGAATAAATTTTAATTGTTTTACTTCTGCATCAATGTCCTTACGATTCAGGAGTTGAGTCCGCAACTGCGCATTCTGATTCTCTAAGGTTTTTAACTGTGTCCGAGTGCGACCCAAGTGCGCGACATCAGAAAAAAAGTTGCCGACTGGTGCAAATGCCGAACTCCCAGCGCGCTGAAATGGAGCCAGAACGCTCTGCGCTCCGTGGCGTATACCTGACATTACTTGCACGCCACGTAGATCAAGGGTGATAAGAAAGAGCGAGGTGACAATTAATGTAACCAGCAACAGGCGACTTCGATTGTCGCCGCCAGATCGCATTTAGAAGTACCTATCGACGAGGTTCGGAGATCAAGACTTTCTCTAAAGCCTCAAACTCTTCGATACATTTTCCGGAACCCTCTACGACGGCATCAAGTGGGCGCTCAGCAACATGAATTGGCATTCCCGTTTCACGGCGAAGACGCTCATCAAGTCCACGCAGAAGTGCCCCGCCACCCGTGAGAACGATGCCACGATCCATAAGATCACTGGCCAATTCCGGTGGAGTCTTGTCCAGCGTGCTCTTTACGGCATTAATGATTGCGTTAACTGGCTCTTCAATCGCTTTACGGATTTCAGCGGCTGAAACTACGATTGTCTTTGGAAGACCAGTAGCAAGGTCGCGACCGCGAATTTCAGCATCGGGCTCGCCTTGAATTGGGAAGGCAGAACCAATTGCCATTTTAATTTCCTCAGCGGTCCGTTCGCCAAGCAGGAGTGAAAACTCGCGCTTTACCCAATTGATGATGGCTTGATCGAGTTCGTCGCCACCAACGCGGATTGAAAGTGCAGTAACGATTCCACCCAATGAGATAACAGCAACTTCGGTTGTACCGCCGCCGATGTCAACAACCATGTTGCCCGTTGGCTCATGGATTGGAAGACCGGCACCAATTGCAGCGGCCATTGGTTCTTCAATGATGTAAACCTTCCGTGCGCCCGCTGCATAACCGGCATCTTTCACGGCGCGTTGTTCGACACCAGTGATGCCAGATGGAACGCAGACGACGATGCGAGGCTTAGCCAGATAGCGACGGCGGTGCACCTTCTGGATGAAGTAGCGCAACATGCGCTCGGTGGTATCGAAGTCTGCGATAACGCCATCCTTCAAAGGACGGATTGCAACAATATTTCCTGGGGTACGACCAATCATTTTCTTCGCTTCAAGACCAACCGCAAGGATTCCGCCAGTGTCTTGGTTTATAGCAACAACGCTGGGCTCATTGAGAACAATGCCGCGTCCACGAACATAGACCAGGGTGTTTGATGTACCCAGATCTACCGCCATGTCGCGACCAATAAAAGACATTCTGTTACTCATTTATTTCCCCTCAACTGATATCCCTGGAAAAAAGATTGCTATTTCGCGTGCCGCTGATTGTGCTGAATCAGATCCATGAACGATATTTTGAACAACGTTGGTTCCTTGATCACGAGCGAGGTCTCCTCGAATAGTGCCTGGCGTGGCAAGGGTTGGATCTGTTACTCCTGCCAAAGATCTAAAGCCTTCAATCACTCGATTGCCTTGCACAATCATTGCAACGATAGGACCAGATGCCATAAATTCAAGGAGCGGTTCGTAAAACGGCTTACCTTGATGTTCGACATAGTGTCGTTCGAGGATTGATCGATCTGCATCTAACATTCGAAGTGCAATGATGGAATAACCTTTAGTTTCAATTCGCGAAATTACCTCACCCACCAGAGCGCGCCGAACGCCATCTGGCTTGACTAGAACGAGGGTTCTCTCTGTGCTCACCCCCAGAGTGTAATAGGTCTAAAGCGTCTTGGACTCTCCCGCTTTTACCAGCGCTGCGCGGGTAGCCTCACCCTTGCGCCCCACCACAATCGCTGCAACCCATAACCCTGAGAAAAGCACCCCAAGAAAAAAGAGGGGGGTGACGATAAACCCATATGCAATCATCGCAATCTGCAAGATTGAACCCAGAATCCAACCATAGTTTTTTCGCAACATCCCAGCCGTGAGAATAAGGAGGAGTGCAATAACTCCACCAACAACGAGCGTTGCATTACTCTGATTTTTCATAACCAAGAGCAGAGCAAATCCCATCACCAAACTTTCCATGGCGAGAACGGAAGCTCCTAAGACTTTCACCTTAGATCACTCTCTTAATCACTTGCCAGACGCTTGAGAAAAGCGCGTGCTTGGCCAACTGTTACGACAGATCCAGTGATGACAATTCCGACCGACTCATCACTGCGCGGATCCCGTGAATCGGTGATTGCTTGCTTCACAGCATCTTCTAAGTGCTCGACCATCCTGACGCGACCGGAACCAAAGATGCGCTCGGCGATTCGTTGAACATCACCAGCAGGCATCGCACGAGGTGAGGTGCTAGCTGTAACAATCAATGAGTTAATGATGGGCTCCAACTCTTTCAAGATACCCTCAATATCTTTATCGGCAAAGGCACCAAATATTCCAATGATTTCATCAAAGGTAAATTCATCTACCAATGTTTCTGCAAGCGCCCTGGCTCCGTGCGGATTATGTGCCGCATCAAGGATGATGGTTGGATCTCGAAAAACAATTTCGCATCGACCAGGTGAGGTAACTGCTGCAAATCCGGCACGTACAGATTCGGGATCGAGCTCATGTCCCCCGAAGAATGACTCGACTGCCGCCAGAGCTGTTGCAGCATTTGCTGCCTGATGCTTGCCATGAAGCGGCAAGAAGATGTCGTCATAGCGCTGGCTCAGACCATTGATCGATAACAACTGTCCTCCGAGTGCAACCGCTCGAGATTCCAATGAGTACTCAACGCCTTCACGCGCAACATCAGCACCCACCTCAGCAGCTCGACGCAGGAGTTCTACCGCTGCTTCAGGTTTTTGACGAGCCAAAACAGCTACGGAATCGGCCTTGATAATGCCAGCCTTTGTCTTGGCAATTTCACTAAGAGTGTTACCCAGATAAGAAGTGTGATCAAAACCGATAGGCGTGATGACAGATACAGCCGGAGCTACCACATTGGTCGCGTCCCATTCTCCACCCATACCGCATTCAATAACACCGATATCAACTGGGAATTCAGCAAAGGCCACAAATGCCAAGGCGGTCATCGCTTCGAAAAACGAAATAGGTGTCGCAAACTTCTGATCCATTAATTCCAGATATGGGGCAACGTCGTTATAAGCAAAGATAAAATCTTTGGGGTCGATCGGATTACCATTGATAGCCACTCGCTCTAAAAAGTTTTCAAGATGTGGGCTCGTGAACCGCCCTGTGCGCAAGCCCATCTGGCCCAGCAAAGAGTCGATCATCCGGGCAGTTGTTGTCTTACCGTTGGTGCCCGCTATATGTATGGTGGGATAAGAAAGTTGTGGCGAGCCAAGAATATCCACGAGCGCAGAAATTCTTTCAAGAGTTGGGGCAATACGCGTTTCTGGCCAGCGCGCCAATAAAGCCGCTTCTATAGCTAATAATCGGGCCTGATCCTCTGCGGTAGTCATGCCGATGGCAACTGTTCTAACTGCGCGGTAATGCGTTCGATATCAGCATCTGTCTTGGTGAGGCGCTCTTTTATTTCAATAACGACATCGGCGGGAGCTTTTGCCATGAAGTTCTCGTTGCCGAGTTTAACAAAGGCGGTTTCACGATCTTTCTGTGCGGCAGCCAGATCCTTTGCTAACCGAGCGCGCTCGGCGACGACGTCGACACTATGAGTCAGATCAAGCTCAATTTTGACTTTGCCTATTTCTAAAGTGGTGCTCAATACAAAATCGTCCTCCGGGTGATCAATTCGTAGAACGAAACGCATTGCACTGTCGTATCGTGCAAATTCTTTGGGTGCGATGAAGCGACCTGGAATTCTCTGACTTGGCTTAATACCTTGATCATTTCGGAAGCGTCGAACTTCAGTGATGATTTCTTGTACTTCATAAACAAACTTCACCGCTTCAACATCCTGATGAGCGGGAATAATTTCTGGCCATTCGTCGATCACTAGGGATTCACCGCCGGTGAAGGCAGTCCATAACTCCTCGGTAATGAATGGCATTATTGGGTGCATCAATCGCAATAACTGATCAAGGACAAACCCAAGTACTCGTTTTGAATCATGAGCGCTTCCGCTAGCAAATGCCTCTTTGGAAAGTTCGAGATACCAGTCGCATAGGTCATTCCAAGCAAAGTGATAGATCTGCTCGCAGGCTTTTGCAAATTCATATTTTTCTAGTAATTCATCGACTTCAACCACAGTTTCATTTAGTCGGCTAAGGATCCATCGATCAATGGCATTGAGTGAATTAAATGCTGGCAGCTCACCCGATGCTGTTGCGCCATTCATCATGGCAAACCGAACTGCATTCCAGAGTTTGGTGCCGAAATTACGTGAGCCAGCAATCCATTCTTCGGCCAAAGCTTGATCGGCTCCAGGGTTTGCACCGCGTGCCAACGTGAAACGAATAGCGTCTGCGCCGTAAACATCCATCAATTCCAGAGGATCAATGGCGTTTCCTTTGCTCCTACTCATCTTCTTACCGTATTTGTCTCGCACTAAACCGTGTAGAAGGATGACATGGAATGGCGGGACTCCATCCATCGCAAATAAACCAAAGAGCATCATCCGTACAACCCAGAAGAAAAGAATGTCGTATGCAGTTACCAAGACACTGGTGGGATAAAACTTCTTAAGATCCTGCGTTGAACCAGGCCAACCTAAAGTTGAGAATGGCCAGAGAGCTGATGAGAACCATGTATCTAGAACATCTAGGTCTTGAATGTAACCCTCTGGCGCAATCTCATCGGGACCAAGAACGAGTATTTCATCATTAGGTCCGTACCAAACAGGAATTCGGTGTCCCCACCAGAGTTGGCGAGAAATACACCAATCGTGCATGTTATCGACCCATTCGAAATATCGTGGAGCAAGTGACTCTGGTTCAATTTTTACTCTTCCGTCACGAACTGCATCACCGGCCGCCTTTGCCAATGGGGCAACTTTCACAAACCACTGCTTCGACAATCTAGGCTCAACCACCGTGTCACATCGTTGGCAATGCCCTACAGCATGAAGATATGGACGTTTTTCGGCAACGATACGGCCTTGCGCACGGAGTGCCTCAACCACTGCTTTGCGCGCTTCAAACCGGTCAAGACCATCAAAGGCTGTGCCCGTATTGATAATCGCGCCCTCGGCGCTGAGAACAACAACGCTTTCCAAGTTGTGTCGTTGACCAATCTCAAAGTCATTTGGATCATGCGCGGGCGTTACTTTAACAGCGCCAGTACCGAACTCTGGATCTACATGTTCGTCGGCAACAATCGGAATCTGACGATCAACTAAAGGCAGGGTAATTGTCTTACCTACAAGATGCGCGTAACGAGCATCATCAGGATGCACCGCAACGGCCGTATCTCCGAGCATTGTCTCAGCGCGTGTTGTGGCAACAACAATTGAATTTTCCCCATCGCCATAGCGGATTGAAACTAATTCGCCGTCATCATCGCTATGTTCCACTTCAATATCTGAAAGCGCAGTCATGCATCGTGGACACCAATTAATGATTCGTTCGGCACGATAAATTAAATCGGCATCATAAAGGCGCTTAAAGATTGTAAGTACAGCGCGCGAAAGACCCTCGTCCATCGTAAATCGCTCGCGAGTCCAGTCGACGCTATCGCCAAGTCGACGCATCTGTCCCAAAATCGCTCCGCTAGATTCAGCCTTCCATTCCCACACTTTCTTCACAAATTCTTCACGACCTAAATCGTGGCGCGAGCGACCTTGCTGCGCGAGTTGTTTCTCCACGACATTCTGCGTTGCAATTCCTGCGTGATCCATGCCTGGCAGCCAGAGCGCATTGAAACCCTTCATGCGCTTCATCCGAATGAGGATGTCTTGCAGGGTGTGATCTAACGCGGTGCCTATATGCAGAACACCCGTGACATTGGGCGGCGGTAGAACAATAGTAAAGGGTGGTTTCTCCGATTTGGCATCTGGTGTGAAATAACCAGCGGCAACCCACTTTTCATAAAGCGGTGCCTCAATCTCAACTGGAGTAAAAACCGAGGGCAGTTCGCGTTGACTCATGGGGTTGAGTCTAGATTATGCGCTCTTCTCCTCTGCACGCTTTTGCGCGCTAACAACCCTCTTTGGTAGATCACTAGTGCGATTGATGAAAGTTGGTTCCGCACCATCTTGGATGCATTCCTTCGTGACAATCACTTTGGCAACATCTAGGCGGCTTGGAACCTCGTACATAACAGCAAGAAGGACGCTCTCCATGATCGCACGTAGGCCACGAGCCCCAGTACCGCGCTTGAGAGCGAGTTCTGCGATTGCTTCAAGGGCATCAGGATTGAATTCAAGTTCGACATCATCGAGATCGAAGAGTCGTTCGTATTGCCTCACGAGCGCATTTTTTGGCTCGGTGAGAATCTGCATCAAGGCAGCCTTATCAAGCTTTTCGACACTGGTGACGACGGGAAGACGCCCAATAAATTCAGGGATCATTCCGAACTTCAATAGATCTTCCGGCATGACATCGGCGAAGATATCTTGCTTGTCACGATCAGCCTCAGTTTGAAGCGTTGCATTAAAACCAACACCAGCTGAACCTTTGCGGCTTTCGATGATTTTCTCTAAGCCGGCAAATGCGCCACCGACGATGAAGAGCACGTTGGTAGTGTCGATTTGAAGGAACTCTTGATGGGGATGTTTACGACCGCCTTGTGGCGGAACTGAGGCGATGGTTCCTTCCAAAATCTTGAGGAGGGCTTGCTGTACACCTTCGCCAGAAACATCTCGGGTAATCGATGGGTTCTCGGACTTGCGAGCGACTTTATCGATCTCATCAATATAAATGATTCCGGTTTCGGCTTTCTTGACATCATAATCAGCGGCTTGAATGAGTTTGAGCAAAATATTCTCAACATCTTCACCGACATAGCCAGCCTCTGTCAGCGCAGTGGCATCAGCAATAGCGAATGGAACGTTGAGCATCCGAGCCAGAGTCTGTGCCAACAGAGTCTTACCGCAACCAGTTGGGCCAAGTAGCAAGATATTGCTCTTGGCTAATTCGACGGAATCCTCATGCTTTCCGTCACCACTTTGTATGCGCTTGTAATGGTTATAGACCGCGACTGAAAGAGATTTCTTTGCGCGATCTTGGCCAATGACATATTGATTGAGGAATTCACAGATCTCTTGTGGTTTAGGCAACTCTTGCAAGCCAAGGGCATTGGCATCGGAAAGTTCTTCGACGATGATTTCGTTACAGAGGTCGATACATTCATCGCAGATGTAAACGCCAGGACCTGCGATAAGTTTCTTTACTTGCTTCTGGGTCTTGCCGCAGAAGGAACACTTCAGCAGATCGCTAGTCTCGCCGATGCGGGTCATGACACTCCTTTGGGCCCTTGTGTACAGGGAAATAGGGCAACGACTAAGGGTAGGTTGAAAGAGGTCGAATTGGCGGATCAATTACGCCTTGAGTTGTTCGCCCTGAGATGAATCGGGTACGGATTTTGTCGGCGAACGAAGATCGATTACTCCCGGAACTAAGAGAACGAGACCACAAACCATGAGGTGAAAAATTACTGCACCAACAAGGAACTGCCGTTCTCCGAATACGTGCGTGATTGGACCAACTAAAGCCATACCTAGTGGCATCAAACCGACAGAGCCCATGTAGTCAACACTAAAAACCCGACCTTGTAATTCTTGTGGAATTTCTCGCTGAATGGCAGAACTCCAGTAGGCCTCCCAGGGGCCAATGGAAATTCCTGCAATTAAATAACCCACGATGATCACCGTGCGCGAAGATGGAAAAGCTAAAACCAAGGGAGCAATGGCAAAAAATCCCCAAATTATTACTGAAACAAGTCCGGGATGGCGAGCTTTGTATCTCATAGCGATTAGAGCGGAAACTGCTCCACCAAGACTGAACATCGCTGCTGCTGTTGCGAATACTGCGTCAGTATGAAATACACGGCGCGTAATAACAGGCAATAAAACATTTTCGCTGGCCATGACGACCATTAATTGCAAAGTAGACATCGCAATGCATGCCGCAACCCATGGCGTGTGCCAGACTGTCACTAAGCCCTCACGCAGATCAGTAATAAAGGAGGGTCGAATTTCTATTATCTCTCGAGGCTTTTCTTTGATGTTCAATAACATGACTGTTCCTGCAAAGAAAAACATGGCAGTAATTGCAAATGTCAATCTTCCCCCAATGAGGGCAACGGAAAATCCGCCTATGCCGGGCCCCACAACGGTGGCAATTCGAACTCCGATGCTACGCATGACGTTTCCAGCAGGAAGTTTCTCTGATGGCAAAATACTCGGCAAAATTGCACCTGATGCAGGAAATCCAAATGCCTCGCCAGCGCCCATTACAAATACCAGAGCCGCCAGAGTCCAAGCAGGTACATCTGGTGTTGCAATAAAAACTAAACCAATCATCAATACACCACGGTAAATGTCGGCACCGATCATGACATATTTGCGAGGCAATCGATCTGCCCAAACTCCGCCAACTAATGCGAGCAAGACGGATGAGAGAACGCGAGATGCAAGAATCAGCCCCAAGGTAGTTGCACTGCCACCTGCATCAAGAACTGTTACTGCAAGGGCTATTGGAAACGCTGATGCTCCAATTGTTACCAATAAATTTGAAACCCACAGGTTTCGATAATCCGGGTAGGACAGGAGACTCCCCGGCGCGTTCCATTTCATAAGCGCCTATCCTCATTGATAGAAAACTGAAGCGCCCAGTGTGTCGGCTTTACCTTTAGGTTGGCAAGTACCTGACTGATCAAACTATGCGTAACAGGCTCAATTGCGACAATAATTTCGTTGCAATTAGTGTGTTGGCTTGGCCTTACGACTAGCAAGGACTTTATCAATTAACCCGTACTCAACTGCCTCAGTGGCGGTAAGGATTTTGTCACGCTCAATATCTAGTGCGATTTGCTCGGGCGAACGAGTGGAATGTCGCGCAATCAACTCTTCTAGGAGGGTGCGCATACGCATAACTTCGCGAGCTTGGATCTCAATATCCGAGGCTTGTCCGCCGCCTTCGCTGGAAGGTTGGTGGATCAAAATCCTGGAATGTTCGAGTGCCATCCGCTTACCTTTTGAGCCACCAGCGAGAAGAACTGCAGCAGCCGAAGCTGCCTGTCCGAGACAGATGGTCATGACATCTGGGCGCACGAACTGCATCGTGTCGTAAATTGCGGTGAGCGCAGTGAAAGATCCGCCAGGTGAATTGATGTAAAGAATGATGTCGCGATCGGGGTCCATGGACTCAAGAGTCAACAACTGCGCCATAACGTCGTTTGCCACCGTGTCATCAATTGCTTGGCCTAGGAAAATAATGCGCTCTTCAAAAAGTTTGGTGTATGGATCAAGGCGCTTGTAACCATAACTGGTGCGCTCCTCAATTGTTGGAAGCACATAGCGGTTCGTGATTTCGTTTATGCGATCGAATTCCATTCTCATGCTGTGCCTCCACGACCTGAAACTTGTATTGCTGAAAGAACAACATGGTCGACAAAGCCGTACTCCTTGGCTTCTTCGGCAGTAAACCAACGATCGCGATCAGAATCTGCAGTGACTGTTTCGAGATCCTGGCCAGTATGGAATGCAATCAGTTCAGCCATCTTCCTTTTTGTAAATCCAATTTGCTCAGCTTGAATCTTGATATCTGTTGCAGTGCCACCAATACCACTGGATGGTTGGTGCATCATGATGCGAGCATGCGGTGTTGCATAACGCTTGCCCGCAGCACCCGCACATAACAAAAACTGACCCATTGATGCAGCAAGACCCATGCCGACGGTTGCAACATCGTTGTTGACGTATTGCATCGTGTCGTAGATAGCCATACCTGCAGTCACTGAACCGCCAGGTGAATTGATATAAAGGTAAATGTCTTTTTCTGGATCTTCAGCGGCAAGTAGGAGAATCTGCGCGCAGATGGCATTAGCCATTGAGTCTTCAACAACGGAACCAAGAAAGATGATGCGTTCCTTAAGTAGTCGGTTATAGACCTGATCATCTAGGCCACCTGAACTCGATTGCGGTGTACGAGAAATAATCTCGGCCGCTGGCAAGTGCGTGCTAATAAAATCCACGGACATCCTCCTAATTGAAACTTCCTGTATTGACCCTAACAACCTGGCTAACTAAATGCTTCCCTTTATCCAACCTCAGGCGGGGTTGTTCGCTTATAGCGGAGCGATTACTCCTCAGTGGCTGCAGGTTGTGGGCGAAGTGCTTCCAGATCAATCCTCTGACCCGATGTATCGACCACGGTGGCACGACTTAGAACGCCCGCCAGGGCTTTAGCGCGCGCAACTTCGGCAACAAGTTGGCTGATCTGACCTGCCTTGGAAAGTTCCTGTGCAAACTGCTCTGGAGCCATTCCGTAACGCGATGAAGTGCGGATCAAATACTCGGTCAATTCAATTTCGGTAACTTCAACCGCCTCTGCTTTCACAACAGCATCAAGCAAGAAATCTGATTTGAGTGATGAACGGACTTGGCCCTCAACTTCGGTGCGATGCTCAGTATCTTCCATACGGCCTTCGCCTTTGAGGTGCTCATCAACTTCAGCAGTTACGAATTCTTCAGGGACTGGGATTTCGATATCGGCAAGTAATTTCTCAACCAGACGATCGCGTGCTTGCGCGCCCTGTTCCATCTTCTTCAAGCGAGTCAAACGCTCGGTGATATCCGCACGTAACTCGACCAAAGTATCGAATTCGCTTGCGAGTGCAGCGAATGCATCGTCAAGAACTGGAAGCTCGCGTTCTTTAACTGCCTGAACTGATACCTCTACCACCCCCGTCTTACCTTCTTCCATGCCGACAAGTTGGGTTTCAAAAACTTTGCCTTCTCCTGCGCTCAGGCCAATTAATGCATCATCAAGGCCATCAATCATGCGATTTGAGCTGACTTCGTAAGAGATTCCAGAGGCAGTGCCACCATCTACTTCTTCTCCGTCAATTCGTGCAATCAAATCAATTGTTACAAAATCCCCAGTTGCTGCGGCGCGTTCAACGGTGTTGAGTGTTCCAAAGCGAGCGCGGAGTGCATCAACCTGTTCTTCAATATCAACATCTTTCACTTCAACATCATCAACGCTAATTGTGATGCTTGAAAAATCTGGCAGTACAACTTCTGGTCGCACATTTACTTCAACAGTGAAAGACAACTTCTCTTTATCAACGAATTCTTTGATATCAACTTCTGGGCGACCAAGAACCAAGACATCATGTTCACGTGCAGCTTGCGAATAAAAATCTGGAAGCGCCTGATTGATTGCCTCATCCAAAACTGCACCGCGACCAACGCGCTGATCAATCATTGATGGCGGAACTTTGCCTTTGCGGAAACCTGGAATATTTACCTGCGTTGCAATCTTCTTGTATGCATCATTGAGGTGCCCACTCAATTCATCAAAGGCCACATCAATCGTGAGCCTTACACGGGTAGGAGATAGGGTCTCGACCGTGCTTTTCACGTAGAACTCCTTGCTATTTCGGGGCGATGATGTGAGGACCTGGGTACTGGTCGGGGCGGAGAGATTCGAACTCTCGGTCTCCTGCTCCCAAAGCAGGCGCGCTAGCCACTACGCTACGCCCCGCGGCGCAATTGGGAAGTCTAGAGGAGAAATTCACTGCCTCTTACCGGTACCGATATCGTTAGCCCCTGTACGGAGCCCGAAGTCGGGCACCGAGACAACCCTCGCGGGTGTAGCTCAATGGTAGAGCCCCAGCCTTCCAAGCTGGCCATGCCGGTTCGATCCCGGTCACCCGCTCCACTGATGAAAAGATAGACAGTTCGGAGGCCGACTCACCAGCCTCCCGCTACTTCACTTGCCTACTGCGAAATCAAAGTTCGTGCGAGCCGACGTAAATCCGAGCCAGACCGTCGATTAGGTTCATACATGGCAGCCGCCATTGACCCCTCTATCAAAAGAAACAAGTGGCGTGCGATAGTCGCAGAATTTTTGATTATTGAGCCCAACTCCTTGGCAATAGTACGTTGCAGCCATTTTTTTTGAAGTAGAGCGATTTCCGATATTTGTTCATCGCCATCGGGGCGTTGCAGTAAGGCTCGATGAAATCCACAGCCCACGAAGTCGTCTGACTCAATCCAATCCGCAATCCAGTTCACCAATGCCATAACTCGCTTTTTAGGATCAAGACCAGCAGCATTCATTGCTTCTGTGATCAGAACAGATCGTTGCTCGCGTCGGCGTTGGAGATAATCCACCAACAGTTGCTCGCGCGAACCGAAATGTCGGTACAGGGCCGGCTTCCCCACGCCCGCCTCGACGCATATTTCATCGATAGTGCCCTCATGGAGACCACGTTTGTATAGCACATGATCAATCGCCAAATTCAGTGCGGACCGAACCTCAGTAGAAAGTGGCCGCGTCATCAGATACTGAGCATCTCACTAGCGGCATTCACAACGGCGTGCGGAGCATCACGATGAATGGAGTGACCAGATCCTCGAATAATCTCAAAGAGAACATTGGGTTCTGTTGCGGCAATTTCTGTTCCAAGATTGGGCGGCAACATAGTGAAAATCGTCGGGTCGCCTCCGAGGATCCGTACCGGCCGATTGAGTCCCAATGCGAGAGATCGATAATCCCACGGCGCATTGTCACGCATCACCCGTTCAACAGCGTAAGCACTAACCAACCGGACTGCACGCGCCTTGTGGAACGCATCAAGTGGATGCCAGTTTGGGTTGGCCGAGGCAATCCCCGACGGCTCCGCGAATGAGTCAACCTCGGCCACTTGCTCCGCCGTAACCGCTTCGAAGTCAGATTCACAAATCTCGAAAACTGGATCAAGCAGCAACAGCGCGGCGACACCAGAAACCCGATGAGCCAGAGAACAGGCAATTGGCCCCCCGAGCGAATGCCCGATCACTAAATCCCAATCTCCGCCAAGAACGGCAAGATCCGAAGAAAAATCCTCGAATCGATAGGAGGAAGTGCTTGGTGCATCGCCGTGTCCACGCAAATCAGGTGCAACAACTTTGCAGCCGAACTCCGCAAGTTGTTCAGCAATATTCCACCACGTCCCACGATTCCCGGCCAGGCCGTGGATGAGCAGAACACGTGGGCCATCGCCGATTCCCCATTGCGATACCGGAAGTTGAACAATCGACATATCGTTACTCTACAGTTACGTTATAACTTCTGACAAGTACCTTCACTTTGTGGGCCCCAGCCTTCCAAGCTGGCCATGCCAGTTCGATCCCGGTCACCCGCTCCACTCTCGCAGGCTCGACTTTCCCCAAATTCATTTTTTGAAGGGTTGGGAGTGAAATGGTAAAACAGATGATTAAGACCACATATAGGGCAATTATTCAGAAATCTGGCATGTACTGGGCAATATCAGTTCCGGAAATTAGCGGGCTTTACAGTCAAGCTCTCTCTCGAGATGCCGTCGAAGAATGTAAATTCACATTTGATCGTTGAGTTGGAAAGTTCCAGATGTTCATTAAGACGCTGCGTTGTTTTGAAGGTACCGGTTATTTTCATAATTCATTTTAGTTTCTCGGGGCCATTCAAAGGCTCTTCCCCGATCTTCCACACATTTTTTTCTAAAAAAGCTTCAATTGTCTGTCGGGTAGCCTTGTTGATGAGGTTTGAATGCGAAATCTTGTTGCTCTTTCCATACTCGGCAAGAGTGACAATCTTCTTTCCTTCCAAATATGCCAGCCGTTTATGATAGCTATTCGTCAATGCCTTGCCGACGATCTCTTCCATAATGGAAGCTTCTCCTTTCTCATCGAATTCTTTGAACGCATCGTAATATTTTTTTCTATCAACAAATTTAATGTTGATCGGCACAAAACCTTCCCGTATGAGCAAGTAATTATTAAGTACGCGCCCAATGCGGCCGTTACCGTCTACAAATGGATGCGTATATTCAAACGCAAGATGCAACCTTGCAATACGCTTGATAACACTCTCGTGACTGCTGGCATTATATTCTGCGAGCATTTTTTCAAGTCGTTCCAAGATTTCCTTTGGCGCGGGAGCAATGTGGCTCCCCACGCGGACATATTCATCGCCAACTCTAAATCTTCCGGCGATATCGTCGCGAATATTGGAGATGAGCATTTTGTGAAGCGATAGTATGCCGTCGAGCGTCAACTCTTGTTCTTTGGCTCTCTTGTCTATGTAGGACACTACTCGCGCAAGATTTTTCGCTTCAAATATTTCTCGTTCGCTGATAAATCGGTCAAGATCAATCTGAAGAAGTATTTTCTCCGTCTCTTCAAGGGACAGCGTGCTGTTCTCAA
>CAKKQM010000024.1 GCA_919902125.1 Actinomycetes bacterium
TTGAGAAGGATCTCTGCTGAAACTGCCTGATTTCCCCTGGGATGCACTTGTCCCATATGGGCAGCGTGCACGTGCGCATCCTGGCGGCATTATTGATCTCTCGGTTGGGTCTCCCGTAGATGAAACTCCAGAATTTATCCAAGCCAGTTTGCGTAAAAGTTCCAACGCACCTGGATACCCGTTCACTGCGGGCACCGCAGAGTTACGGTCGGCTATGCGCCAGTGGGCGATCAACCGACTGGGTGCAACAGGGGATTTCGATGTTCTGCCACTTATTGGCTCTAAAGAGTTAGTTGCCTGGCTGCCAACACTGTTGGAAGTCAAGAGCGTTCTTTATCCCGAAATTGCTTATCCCACTTACAGCGTGGGCGCGATTTTGGCCAGAGCTGCGGGTACGCCGGTTCCCATTAATCCTTCCTTCTGGTCAGATGCGGATATTGCTTGGATAAATTCGCCATCAAACCCCACGGGCCGCGTCCATAGCGATAGTGAGATGAAGGCCGTTATTGATTGGGCACGTAGTAAGAATGCGGTCTTAGTCTCCGATGAGTGCTATCTGGAGTTTGGTCATACCTCTATACCAAAATCAATTCTTAGTTTTACGGGAGGGAATAACACAAATATTCTTGCGGTGCACTCACTTTCCAAGCGTTCATCGATGGCCGGATATCGAGCGGCTTTTTTGATTGGTGACACGGACTTGATTACGCGCATTCGTGAGATCCGCAAACATGCCGGAATGATGGTGTCATTGCCAGTGCAACAGGCCATGGTTTCTGCATTGCAGGATGAGGTGCATGTGGCCGAACAACGACGCAGGTATAACGGCCGTCGTGAACGATTGGCACCTGCGCTGGAAAGGGTCGGCTTTGTTATTGAGGAATCCAAGGCTGGGCTTTATATCTGGTGTACTAGGGATGAATCAGACTGGGATTCGATTGCTTGGCTGGCAGAGCTTGGAATCTTGGCAACCCCCGGCCATTTTTATGGATCCGCGGGCGCTCGCTACATCCGTCTGGCATTAACCGCCACTGACGCCGATATAGATGATGCGGTAGCGCGACTTGCCGCCGCCTATGTTGGAAAATAAGTCACCAGTAGGCTCAGAGACATGGCGCAAGGAATCCTCTTAGTCGGTGGTTTTGGCACTCGGCTATTGCCATTAACTCGCAGCGTCCCTAAGCCAATGTTGCCTGTCGCAGGTCTGCCGGTCACGGAACACCAATTGGCGATGGCTAAACGAGCTGGCATTACATCAATGGTGCTTGCCACCTCTTATCTCTCTGAGGTTTTTGTGCCGTACTTTGGCGATGGTTCTAAATGGGGCATGCAGTTGCAGTATGCGGTCGAAACAGAACCTCTAGGTACTGGTGGAGCAATCCGTAATGCTGCGCACCTATTAAATACGAGTGAGTCAATTGTGATCTTTAATGGGGATGTTCTCAGTTCGCATGATTTAGCTGCGCAGATAAAGATGCACGAGTCTCTAAATGCTGACGTCACATTGCATTTAACACATGTCGCTGATGCGCGAGCATATGGTTGTGTCCCGATCGATGAGAGTGGTCGAGTTACTGCATTTCTAGAAAAAATGGAAAACCCAATCACTAATACAATTAATGCTGGTTGCTATGTGTTCAATCCGCGCGTTATTGATCGAATTCCTGCTGACAGAGTAGTCAGCATCGAACGCGAAATTTTCCCTGCCCTCGTCGATGAAAAGCAGCGGATCTACGGCATTATTGACGATTCCTATTGGCTTGATATTGGAACACCAGCAGCCCTTTTGAAGGGATCAAGCGATCTTGTGCAGGGGTTGGCCAATGGGGCGGCTCTTGATTTAGTGAAGACCCAATACCGTTCATCGCAGTTTGTGGCAATGGCAGGCGCGCGGATTGAGCCAGGAGCGCAGATCACGGGCGGATCAGCGATTGGTCGCAATGCTCGAATTATGGCACGGGTGCGCATCGATAGTTCGATCATTTCTGATGATGTAACTATCTGCGCGGGTGCACATCTTCAAAGATCCTTTGTTGCTACAGGCGTGACAGTTCCTGCCGATGCAGATATCTGTGATAGTTATTTTGCGCAAGACGGGATCTTTCCGCTTATAGCCGCAAATGAAGCAATAGTAAAGGGAAAAAAAAGAGAAACGGACTTGACTTAAAGGGATTACACGCGTGTAATTTGGTTATTGGTTTACCGTCATAAGGGCGGGACCGAAGCTTTGAAGGAGTATCGGAATGTCAGATATTCGATCGCATGGCCCCAGCATCCAACTTATCAATGGCGAGAGCGTTGAGCTCTCTTGGCAGGAGCGCTCACTCTGTGCCCAGACCGATCCTGAAGCTTTCTTCCCTGAAAAGGGTGGCTCAACTCGCGAAGCAAAGCGAGTATGTATGTCTTGTGATGTCCGTTCTGAATGCTTGGAGTATGCATTGGCTCATGATGAGCGCTTTGGAATTTGGGGTGGCCTATCCGAACGCGAACGCCGCCGCCTTAAGCGCCGTCCTGCCTAACCGTAGGCTTGGTTTCAACTGTGGCTGAATCAGCCAAGCGCCACGAGGGGCACCGTGTCACTGCAATTCTTGTGGTGCACGATGGCGCGACCTGGCTCCCAGAAGTTGTTGCTTCACTCGTTTCGCAATCGCGCGCAATTGATCAGACTTTGGCTGTCGATACTGGTTCTAATGATGCTTCGGTAAGACTTCTGAAGAACGCGCACGTTCCATTTATTTCACTACCCCGCGAAACTGGTTTTGGCGCTGCGATTGCTGCGGCAATAGAACACATTCCAGCGCCCAAAGGCGAAGACGAATGGCTCTGGTTTATTCATGATGATTGCGCACCTCACCCCGAAGCCTTGCAAGCGCTCTTAGATGCAATTGAGAATCGACCACAAGTTGCCATTGCTGGTCCAAAATTGCGTGGTTGGTATGACCGCACCCACTTCCTTGAAGCAGGTGTCAGCATTGCAGGAAACGGTGCTCGCTGGACAGGGCTTGAACCCCACGAATATGACCAAGGTCAACGCGATGGTGTGCATGAAGTGTTAGCAGTGAGCACTGCTGGCATGTTGATTCGGCGGGATGTCTTTGACGAACTGGGTGGATTTGACCCTAACCTTTCTCTCTTTCGAGATGATATTGATTTGGGATGGCGCGCTCGCGTTGCGGGCCATTCCGTCATTGCTGTCACAGATGCGATTGCTCTACACGCCGAAGCCTCTGCATCGGAGCGAAGAAGAGTTGATGTGAAGAGCGCTTTTCTTCACCGTCCACTGCTTCTTGATCGGCGAAATGCCGCATATGTACTGCTTGCCAACTCATCGTGGTGGCTTCTGCCTTGGCTCGTTCTTCAGCTATTTGGTAGCGCCCTCGTGCGGGCTTTCGGATACCTGATTGCCAAGTTACCTGGGTATGCGGGAGATGAAATTCTCGCGGTGGGTCTGTTGATTGTTCATCCCAATCTCTTACGTGATGCGCGGAAGATCCGACGATCTCAACGGTTAATTTCGCCACGGGTGGTCTCAACCTTTATTCCTCCGCGGTGGTCGCAATTACGCTTGAGCGCAACTCGAGCGGCGGAGGCGATTAGACAGAAGATTCTTCCAACGAGCCCAGAACCCCTTAGCGCTCTTGATGCACCTGCTGAAGATGAAGATCTTCTAATGCCCGCACTATCGACGCGTTGGCGATCTGTATTTCGCCGCCCAGAAATCGTTGGAGTTTTATTCCTTCTCGTATTAACAACGATCTGGTCGCGCCATCGTTATGGATCTTTAGATGGTGGAGCACTTCCCACAAGCCCAGAGGGTGCTATTGATTTGTGGCAACGCTACGCAGATTCGTGGCACAACGTTGGCATGGGTAGTTCAGCAGCAACTCCCACTTGGATTGCAGTGTTGGCGCTTGCATCAACTCTCATGTTTGGTAAAGCAGTATTTCTCATCGCAACACTGTTTTGGGCAGCACCGCTTCTGCTTATGTGGTCGATGTACTCACTTTTGCGCACATTGACTCTTAACTCTTGGTTAGCTGTTGGAGCGAGTGTGAGTTATGCGCTTTCACCAGTTGCGATTTCAAGTATTAATTCAGGACGGTTGGGAACAATCGCAGTCCTCATCTTGGCGCCACAGATTGCGCGCTATCTGCCACGTCTTGCAAAGGTAGAAAATCTGGAGTGGCGATTCATCTTTGGTCTGAGTTTTCTCGTAGGGGTTCTCACTTCTTTTTCATTACCTGCTTACCTAGGTATCGCGATGATTTACCTCATCGGAATGATTTATGACGCTCGAACGTTGCGAAGTTCGGGTAATCGCGAATTATTTAACACCCGACTTGTTCGCCGCATCGTATTGATTGCAACGCCATTTGCACTCTGTCTGCCGTGGTCCCTAGAGGCGCTGGTACATCCATCTCGATTGCTTCTTGAACCTGGTCTTGTTCTCGCTGGTGGGAGCTCAAACCTTGCCTTCATTGCCAACCCAGGTGGCGCGGGCTCAATTCCTTGGTGGTTTGTAAGTCCAGTTACTTTAATTCTCGTAGTCGCAGTTTTCTCTTCCACTTCAGCACGAAAATATGCTGAAGTGGGATTAGTTTTTCTTGTCATCGCCACTCTTACAAGTGTCATTTCATTTCCGGCACATGGCAATGCTCTCGGAGAGCGACTATGGGTCGGCACTTGGCTGACGTATGTAACCGTTGCAGCAGTCTGTTCTGGTGTGATCATTCTTGACCGGTTGCGTGAACGATTAGCCGCAACTCATTTCCATCACCGACATATTCTGGCCGGTCTAGTTGTTGCGTCCACACTTCTTTATACGAGCGCTGCATCGGCGTGGGTTGTGAGCGTTGGCTCTGATTCACCTGTGAAAGCGGATCAAGAATCTGTATTACCAGCATTCTTAACTCTCACGCCTGGCGTTAAAACTTTGGTTTTACGTAGTTCATATAGCGGAGGTCT
This sequence comes from Actinomycetes bacterium, assembly GCA_919902125.1. Classification (GTDB taxonomy): domain Bacteria; phylum Actinomycetota; class Actinomycetes; order Nanopelagicales; family Nanopelagicaceae; genus QYPT01. The sequence continues at coordinate 4,966 of CAKKQM010000024.1, forward strand.
TGCCTCTCTTGCATTCTTTATCGCGCGTGAAAGTGATGCACTACTCGGTGATCCAGATATAGCACCACCAACTTCGCCAATAATCGATAGAGCAGTGCGCGAGATGGTTGACGGTAGTGGCCTGGCAAGTAGCAAGGTTCTTTCTGCGCACGGGATCAAATATCTCTTTATGAAGAATCCTGTAGATAATCAAATAGTCCGTGAAATCGATGGCCTTGGAGGTTTTGTACGCAATTCATCGACGCAGGCTGGAATCGTCTGGCGCATTGCTGGGGTAAGCGAACGCTTGGTTTTTACAGATGCGACGGGTAATTCCAAAACTTTGCTTAGTGGCGACGTTGGGGCACGGACATCAACTACCGGCCCGGGGTTTCTCTCATTGGCTGAGAACTTCGATTCTTCTTGGCAGATAATTCAAAATGGAAAGAAACTCGTACGGACGAGAGGCGAATATGGATTACCTCAATTTCAAAGCACGCAAGCTGGTGAGTTCTCATTAATTCATGACGGAACCAGACGCCGTGCATGGCTCGCCTTACAAATGATCGTTTTTTTAACTGTGCTGGTTATGGCGCTTCCAGCCGGACGGCGCAAACGTGAGATCTCAGTAGAGGAGCTCACATGAACATTCGTCGCGTAGGCATTGTTACTACAGGACTTGTTACTGCAATTGTCTTGAGTAATTTGCTCACGGCAACAGTGGGAGTTAAGAAATATTCGGAGAGTTATCCTGCTGTCGCCTGTCCGCCAACCGCTTCAGGAATGAGTGCACAAGTTTCGACAGAATCCAAGAAAACTCCGTATCGAAAAATTGCCGGGAAAACCGAGGCATTTATACCCGTCAAGAGCTCACGTTTCACAATTGCAAGCGACCCAATACTTCTTGATAGTGCCGACGTCACCTCAGTGGTATGGCAGAGCCGCATTGGAATTTGGGCGGGAGCAACACTATGTACATCTCCGCAGGGAGAGCAATGGTTCGTTGGCGGCGCTGCGGATGTCACGAGCAAGGGCCGCATCTTCTTAGTCAATAGTGGCTTAAGCGAAGCGATCGTTGATGTTGCGATCTGGAGTGAAAATGGAACGCAGTCCGATAAAGTCTTAACTGTTCGGGCTAATAGCTTTATTCAAGTAAGATTTGATTCACTCGCAGCTGGCCAGAGTCGTTTGAGTGTTCGCGTAACTCCGCGGTCGGGTCGAATCAGTGCATTTATGGTGGATGAGCGCGGTAAAGGGTTGAAGAGTTTGGGCGGTGACATTGTCAATTCCGTTGAGTCGCCAGCTACCAACTTTGTAATCTCTGGTATCCCGCACCAGATACTTAAAGGCAAGGCAGGTTCGCATGTTTTGCGTATTTTGGTGCCAGGTAACGCAGATGCAAATATTAAGGTCGATCTGATCTCCAAGGATGGGGTCTTTACTCCCGTTGGTTTGGACGGTAGGGATGTTCAAAGGGGAACTGTCACAGATATTGCACTTAATCCTACGATCGCGGCGAGTGCCTTCTCATTGCGTATTCATTCAGATCAGCCCGTTGTGGCGGGAGTTTTCTCATCACTCACCATCTTCGGGCATCCTGAGTTCCTTTGGAACTCCGCCACCCCACAACTCGTTCCAATGACACTAGCGGTCAATGGTTTGACGCCAACATTGATTTTTACTGGTGAAACCATCGGCCTAAAGATCCAAACGCGTCTCATTGGTGGGAAGGTAGTGAATTCCACAGTTACGGGTAGTGACATTGCAATCTGGAAAGCACCCAGTAATTCCCAGACCATAAAAATTTCGGGGCTACAGCCAGGTATCTATGGAGGAGGTCTAGTGACCTCAACTAATGGAATTGGCTTCTTCCCACTCATACCAGGTAGTGCCCTGACGCGAGCCGCGATTCCAAACTCCAACATCTGGGTTATTAATCGTTAGTTCGCCCTTGTCTTGGCCTGAAAATTGTGATTTGCCCACTAATCTTGAGGGCATGTCTTCATCATTGCGCCTTGGCCGTGGGTGTTCTCGCGGTGGATGTCGACGTAAAGCGGTAATGACCCTTACTTATGTTTACGCAGAGTCAGTTGCAGTGGTGGGCCCGTTAGCGACTTTCGCAGAACCCCATGCGTATGACCTCTGCGAATTCCATGGTAATCGCCTTACGGCTCCCAATGGCTGGAACGTCATTCGCCAAGAACGTGATGCATCTGAAAGTGGACCAACTGATGATGATCTCATGGCGATTGCAGATGCAGTCAGGGAGGTAGCGAATAATTCTGCTGACATGGGAAAGACGCAGAGTTCACAAAATCCAGAACTAGGACGTCGTGGACATTTGCGTGCAGTTCCTTCTTAGCCATGGTTGATCTATCAGCACCATCAATCTTCAAGGCTTATGACATCAGAGGCTTGGTTGAGAGCGAGATAACACCCGACTTCGCGTTTGGTGCAGGTTTGGCATTCGCCCGTTTTCTCGAACAAGAACGCGAACCCGGAACGATGGTTATCGGTGAAGATATGCGCCCTTCCTCGTCGAGTTTGGCGGAGGCATTTTCTGCTGGCGCAATTTCCAACGGAATGGATGTCATCAGAATTGGTCTGGCATCAACAGACATGTTGTATTTTGCTTCAGGAAAACTCAATCTGCCAGGTGTAATGATTACTGCAAGCCATAATCCTGCCGAATATAACGGGATTAAGTTATGTAAGAGCGGTGCGCGCCCGGTTGGCAAAGAAACGGGCTTACAAACAATTGAGCGCTATGTCGCAGATGGAAACCCAATCATCATGCGTTCGATTGGTGTTGAGAGCCAGCGCAATATGGTGGATGAATATGTTTCACATTTGCTCACACTTGTCGATGTTTCGGATATCCGTCCTTTAAAAATAGTCATAGATGCCGGCAATGCTATGGCGGGGTATACAGCACCACCTGTTTTTGAACGGATCAACGTAGAAGTAATTGAATTATATTTTGAACTTGATGGAACATTCCCTAATCATGAAGCAAATCCCATTGATGCGGCAAACTTGAAAGATCTACAGAAGGCAGTCCGCAAACACAAAGCTGATATTGGTCTCGCTTTCGACGGCGATGCAGATCGCTGCTTCTTGGTAGATGAAAATGGTGAGACTGTAAATCCATCTGCACTTACTGCACTCATTGCAGTAAGGGAGTTGGCAAAACACCCTAAAGCAGGCATCATCTATAACTTAATTTCATCTCGTGCGGTTGCAGAAGTTGTTGAAGAAAACGGCGGTACGGCAATTAGAAGTCGCGTGGGTCACTCTTATATTAAAAAATTGATGGCGGAGACAGGAGCAGCTTTCGGAGGAGAGCACTCTGGTCACTTCTACTTCCGCGATTTTTGGTGTGCAGATTCAGGGATGCTCGCCGCACTCCATGCGATCGCAGCCCTTGGATCGCAGAAGAGTTCGCTCTCAAAAATCCTTAAGCCGTACCAACGTTACTTTGCTAGTGATGAGATCAATTCCACCGTTACGAATCCGCAGAAGATACTTGCTCGTCTGGAAGAAACTTTTGGCCAGCAAGATAGAGTAACTATCGACCATCTGGATGGATTGACTGTTAATGCAGAAGCGTGGTGGTTTAACGTCCGGTCTTCAAATACTGAACCACTATTGCGACTTAATGTCGAGGCAAAAACGCAAGCACGTCTGGATCGCGTAAAGGACGAGGTTTTAGCCGTTATCCGTAGTTGAAATATGCTCAATGCGTGCTTAGGCAGTAACCTATGAGCCTTGCCGCTAGTCCCTAAAGGAGACCTTTCGTGAATTCACCAGTGACTATGACCGTTCCACACGACATCGCCAACGCTGACCTTGCGCAAGAGGGTCGCAAGCGCATTGAGTGGGCGGAGCGGAATATGCCAGTGCTTGCTCAGATCCGCGATCGTTTTGCTAAGAGTCAGCCATTTGCTGGAGTACGAATTGCAGCCTGTATGCATGTCACGAGCGAGACTGCCAACTTGATGCGTACTCTCAAAATTGGTGGAGCTGAAATTGCACTCTGTGCTTCCAATCCACTTTCTACCCAAGATGATGTTGCCGCAGCGCTGGTTCATGAATATGGAATCAGCGTCTTTGCCCGCAATGCTGTTGATCGTGTTGGTTACTATTCGCACATCAATGCAGCCCTTGATATTGCACCACATCAAGTTTTCGACGATGGATGCGACCTTGTAAATACACTTCACACAACCAGCACTGAATTGCTTGCAGGTATTACTGGTGGTTGCGAAGAGACTACAACTGGAGTTATTCGTTTGCGGCAGATGGCAAAAGATGGCGCACTGAAGTTCCCAATGGTGGCCGTGAACGACACCGATACTAAGCACATGTTTGATAACCGTTATGGAACTGGGCAATCCACTCTCGATGCAGTTTTCCGCTCAACCAATTTTCTTTTAGCTGGTCGTATCCTTGTTGTAGCTGGCTTTGGTTATTGCGGTAAAGGTGTTGCCGAGCGTGCTAAAGGTATGGGCGCAGATGTGATCGTTACTGAGATTGATCCAACAAAGGCGTTGGATGCGATGATGCAAGGATTCCGTGTGATGCCAATGATTGCTGCTGCTGCCATTGGAGATGTTTTCATTACAGTCACGGGTAATCGTGATGTCTTGCGTGAAGAACATTTTTCTGTCATGAAAGATGGCGCGATCATGGCCAACTCAGGTCACTTTGATATTGAAATTGATGTTGCCTGGTTGGAGCAGAAGGCAACCAAGAAGAATCCCAAGATTCGCCATCAGACCGATGAATATGTGATGTCAGACGGTCGTCGTTTATTGTTGTTGGCCGAAGGCCGCCTCGTAAACCTTGGTGCAGCAGAAGGCCATCCAGCTGCGGTAATGGATATGTCATTCTCTGATCAAGCGCTCACTGCGCAGTGGCTTGTAGCAGAATCAAAGAACCTCAAACCTGGTCTGCATAATGTGCCAGAACACGTCGATAAAGAAGTTGCTAAGTTGAAGCTCAAGAGCATGGGTGGCGAGATCGACACCCTCACTCCTGCGCAAGATATGTATCTCAACTCATGGGAGCACGGTAGCTAATGACCCTGGTTATGGTCGTCGATGACGATCAGGACCTTGCCGAGATGCTCGGCATTGTTTTAACCAGTGCGGGTATCGATGTTAACTTGGTAAGTCGCGGGGATGAAGTCCTTGAAGTATTCCGGAACAATCCTCCCGACTTGGTCTTGCTTGATGTCATGTTGCCCGGGATGGATGGCATCGAAGTCTGCCGACTTATCCGTGCTGAATCCATGGTGCCAATCGTGATGCTCAGTGCAAAAGGTGACACCCTTGATGTTGTGCGTGGTTTAGAGGCGGGCGCCGACGATTATATGGTTAAGCCTTTTAAGCATCCTTCTGAACTTGTTGCACGTATCCGTACCCGCCTGCGTCGAGCCAGCGCGGGAATCTCTGGACAACTAACTCTCGCCGATCTTGCAATAGATCTTGTTGCACATCAAGTCACACGAGGCGGGAAAGTCATTGCATTGACTCGCTTGGAATTTGATCTCTTGGTTGCATTAGCAAAAGAGCCAGGTCGCGTTTTCACTCGCGACGCACTCTTAAGTGAAGTGTGGGGCTATCACCATTCCACGGATACCCGTTTGGTGAATGTCCACGTGCAGCGTCTTCGGGCTAAAGTCGAACACGATGCAGAACACCCAGAAATAGTGGTAACAGTGCGCGGCGTTGGTTATAAAGCTGGAGCAATGGGCGGAGCGTGAGATGACGCGCTGGATTTGGATTAATCGTTTTCGCAGCTCATTGGCTTTTAAAGTTATTTTTTCCACTGTATTACTTTCCCTTGGAGTCGTCTGGCTAACAGGATCGACTCTCTATGCTCAACTTTCCGATAGAATTCAAAAAGTAAAACTGGACTCATCGCTGGCAGAGGCCAGGTCTGCTGTTTTCAATGCACAATATCGATTCGTCGTTGCTCAAAATGCAAAAGAATCAGTCATTAAACAAATAGTGGAGGATGTCGTTGTTAATTCCTCAACAATAATTGGTACCTCAGTAAACGGACACGAAGTCGCTTTATTGCTTACACGCCCCAGTTCCAAGGGATCAATCAATTACGAGCGCACCTCTAATCTAATTTCTGCATCATCTATACCGACCGCATTGAGAAGTCAGGTGCAGAAGAGCACAACAGCTCAATGGTCAAAGACGACTATTAGATATGCCAATGGCAACCGTGTCCCAGGATTGGCAATCGGGCAGAAGGTTTCTATTCCTAAAATTGGCGCCTATGAGATGTATTTGATTTTTAGTCTGGAGGACCAAAATGACACCCTTGAGTTGCTAAGCCGTTCCTTATTGCTGACCGGTTTAACTCTTTTGATATTGATCGGCCTTATTACCTGGCTAGTTATCAGGCAGGTGGTACGTCCTGTGCGCGAGGCCGCACGAATTGCCGAAGAATTTACCGCAGGCAATCTCAATCTTCGGATGCAAGTTGAAAGTAATGACGAACTAGCACGCTTAGGAATTGCATTCAACGAAATGGCATCCTCGCTACAAAATCAGATTTCACGTCTTGAAAACTTGTCGCGTGTACAGCAGCGCTTTGTCTCGGATGTTTCCCATGAGTTGCGCACGCCGTTAACAACTTTGCGAATGGCCGCAGAGGTGATCCATTCCGCGCGGAAAGATTTCGATCCAAATATTTCGCGGAGTGCCGAACTTCTTGTTGCCCAGTTGGACCGCTTTGAAAGGCTTCTTGAAGACTTGCTGGAAGTGAGTAGATTCGATGCCGAGGTTGCCGTACTGGAAAGTGTTCAATTCGACATGACTCAATTAGTTATTCGCTGCATCTCCGATCTTTCACTTCTTGCCAGCGAATATGGAATTTCGATTGAAATCCACCACCCGGACCAGCCTGTTTTGGTGAATGCTGATACCCGACGAGTAGAACGAATAATGCGGAATCTGATTACCAACGCTATTGAACATGCTGATGGAGAACCAGTGAAGGTAACAATCGTCGAGACAGGCAATACTCTTGCCGTGGGTGTCCGAGATTATGGCGTTGGTTTAGACGGACCTTCTGCCTATCGAGTCTTTGATAGATTCTGGCGAGCCGACCCGTCGCGTGCACGAGTCCGTGGAGGTACCGGTCTTGGATTATCTATCGCCCTTGAGGATGCGCGACTTCATAACGGAGAGTTAGAGGCATGGGGTAGACCAGGTGCAGGTGCGCACTTTGTGTTGACATTGCCAAAACGAGCGGGAGATGCAATTGAGGCTCGCCTCATTCGTTTACAACCAGAGGATTATCTCTCCACACCTGAGTGATGCTGGGCATCTTCATGCGACCCCACTGATCGAGAATCAGAGAATGAGATTACTGAGCGGGCTTAATGAATTACTTTTCCCACCTCGTTGTCTGGGTTGCGGGTCTTTAAATGAGGGATTGTGTCACCAATGTTTGCTTGATTGGAAAATCTCTTATCTTCAAACACGTGTAAGTGCTATCTCTGTATTTTCCTCCATTCTTTACACAAAGACTGCTAGCAATATTCTTCTTGCGGCAAAAGAAAATGGAATTCGAAGCGCAGATGATCTTCTTGTTGAAGCGATGCACCATTCACTGGTTTGTGCGATTGCAACTTGCGATATTCCTCCGATATTGATTCCAATTCCGTCTGCGCCAAGTGCAATTCGCCGACGGGGTAGAAACTTTTTATTGGATATCGCTGATCGCGCTGGCGCTTTGGAGGATTTGCCGATACACAATCTTTTGCGGCACAATCGAAAAGTTCAAGATCAATCTCTACTGGATGCGCGTGCTCGTTTCGAGAATCTCTCTGGAGCATTGAATGTGGTTTCCCATGCCGGCCGAGGGCGTGATGTGATCCTCGTTGATGACCTAGTGACAACAGGGGCGACCTTGAGCGAGGCAAATCGCGTCCTTAAAATCGCTGGATTTGCGGTAGTGGGTGCGATTACTGCTTGTGTGGCTCTACCCCTACGATAGGCATATGGGTTGGCCCTACAGGCCCCTCCGAGCTCTAAGTTGGAAGAACTGGAAAGGTAGTGGCATGCCGGCATTCTTGGATCGGATCTTGCGTGCAGGTGAAGGACGAGTACTTCGCGATTTAAGCAAGGTTGTTACTGCTGTAAATAGTCACGAAGCCCAGATCTCGCAACTGGGCGATGATGCGTTGCGTGGGATGACCGCTACTTTTAAGGAGCGCCTGGCAAAGGGTGCAAGCCTTGATGATCTACTTCCAGAAGCATTTGCTGTCGTTCGCGAGGCGGCTACACGCACTTTGGGCCAACGTCATTACGACGTGCAGTTAATGGGTGGCGCTGCCCTCCACCGTGGAAATATCGCTGAAATGCGCACAGGTGAAGGTAAAACTTTGGTGGCAACACTACCTTCCTACCTCAATGCTCTTGCTGGTCGTGGTGTTCATGTGGTTACAGTCAACGATTACTTGGCAGAACGCGATAGCGAATGGATGGGGCGTATTCATCGCTTTCTTGGTCTTAATGTGGGTGTGATTCTTGCATCAATGTCTCCAGCGCAACGACGTGTGGCGTATGCAGCAGATATTACATATGGGACAAACAATGAATTCGGTTTTGATTACTTACGCGACAACATGGCATGGACATTAGAAGAATGTGTCCAGCGCGATCACTTCTTCGCGGTGGTGGACGAAGTTGACTCGATTCTTATTGATGAAGCGCGCACCCCTTTGATCATCAGTGGACCTGCCGATAAAGCAACCAAGTGGTACGTAGAGTTCAATAATATTGCCGGGAAACTCCAGCGTGATCTTCACTATGAAGTTGATGAGAAAAAGCGCACGTCAAGTATTCTCGAAGAGGGCGTCACTAAAGTTGAAGAGTTCTTAGGTATTCAGAACCTTTATGAAGCCGTTAATACGCCACTCATTGGATATTTGAACAACGCTGTACGCGCCAAAGAACTTTTCAAACGCGATAAAGATTATGTCGTTATGAATGGCGAACTTTTGATTGTTGACGAACATACAGGCCGCATCTTGTCGGGTCGCCGTTATAGCGAAGGGATGCACCAAGCCCTTGAAGCCAAAGAACACATTGAAATTCAGGATGAAAATCAGACTTTGGCAACCATTACTCTGCAGAACTATTTCCGTCTTTACGAGAAGATATCGGGTATGACCGGTACGGCCATGACAGAAGCTTCCGAATTCCAGCAGATCTACAAATTAGGCGTTGTCCCAATTCCAACAAATCGTCAGATGATTCGGGTTGATCAGCCGGACTTAGTTTATAAATCTGAGGTCGGGAAATTTACTGCGGTTGCGCACGATATTGTCGAACGTCATCGCAAAGGGCAACCGGTGCTTGTTGGAACCGTTAGCGTGGAGAAATCAGAAGAACTCTCTACAGTACTGCACAAGAACGGGGTAGCGCACGAGGTTCTCAACGCTAAGCATCACCAACGTGAAGCGGCAATTATCGCCCGTGCTGGTGCTGTGGGCGCTGTTACCGTGGCCACCAATATGGCTGGGCGCGGTACCGACATCATGCTGGGTGGTAACCCAGAATTTATGGCGGATTTTGAACTACAACGCCGCGGACTCACTCCCGTAGAAACTCCTGAAGAATATGAAAGTGCATGGCCAGAAGAATTAGTTAAACAGAAGGCCGCTGTCGCCAAGGGACACGAAGAGGTCGTCGCACTCGGCGGTTTATATGTGCTCGGCACCGAACGCCATGAATCTCGCCGAATCGATAATCAGCTACGTGGTCGCTCGGGCCGTCAAGGTGATCCAGGTGAATCTCGTTTTTATCTCTCACTACAGGATGAATTAATGCGTCGATTCAATTCAGGACTTGTTGAACGATTCCTGTCGGCTGCTGGAATTCCAGAAGATACTCCCATCGAATCTAAAATGGTTAGCAATGCGATTCGCTCTGCTCAGACCCAAGTTGAATCTCAAAACTTTGAAATCCGTAAAAACGTTTTGAAATATGACGATGTTCTCAACCGTCAACGCCAAGTTGTTTATGGTGAGCGCCGCCTGGTCCTAGAAGGCGAAGACATCAAGGATCAGGTGCAAACCTTCATGCAAGACACCTTGCGAGCATATATTGCAGGGGCGACCGCCGAGGGTTTTCCAGAAGATTGGGATCTTTCAACACTGTGGACTGCCTTGCATGCGCTTTATCCCATCTCATTCACGGTTGAAGATTTGGAAACCGAGTTGGGTGGTCGTGGTGGGTTAGATACTGATTACTTGCAGCAGAGAGTTATCGATGATGCGGTGGCTGCATATGCTGCGCGTGAAGAAACTTTAGGTTCAGAAGTAATGCGCGAACTTGAACGTAAAGTTTTGTTGTCGGTCTTCGACCGTAAATGGCGGGAGCACCTTTATGAAATGGATTACCTGCAAGAAGGAATTGGATTGCGGGCGATGGCTCAACGAGATCCGCTCGTGGAGTATCAGCGTGAAGGTTACGATCTTTTTGCTGCGATGATGGATGCGATCAAAGAAGAAATCGCTGGCTACCTATTTAACGTCCAGGTAACTGTTGAAGAAACCAGTAATGAGGTCAGCGCTAAAGGTTTGGAAGCTCCCCAAGAGTCTGCACAATTACAGTACTCGGCTCCCAATGAGTCAGGTGTTCCGACAAGTGGTGGAATATCGCGCAATGCGCCATGCCCATGTGGTTCGGGGAAGAAATATAAGCGTTGCCACGGAGCAGAATAAATTTGCCTCGTTCTTATTACAACAGCGTAAGTGACGTGCAGAGCCAGCGATGGTCGACACCCTCAAATCGCAATACAAGGCAGCGCACCCGGGAATTGAAACGGACTGTAATAGTGGATTCGCTGATTCCATCGAGGGGTTCACACTGGTAGAGCTTTCGAATTCTACCTACCTCTGTTTGTGATCCAACTTTCTTTACAAGATCCGCGTAAATAGATCGATGGCACCAGCGAGATAGTTGTGCAGGTTGGCGTTTTGCTGCCCAGATTTCTAGCACACTCATTCCGAATTTTAAGGCCCATGTAGGAAGGTCTGGCAGGTCGCTTGCTGAGGTTGGTCGTGGTGCAAATTCGGAATCAAATTCCTCACCGAAATTACTAGGGATTGAGTAGAGAAGCGGTTTTTGCTCTACAGGTTTGGCAATATCAAGACGGTAGAGCTCCAACATCGGATGGTCCCAGAGTTCTGGCTCAATGCTTGATACAGGTAAGAAAGAAATTGGTCGGCTGAGTATTTGAGGAGTTGTCATGGCCTCACCTTTGTGCGGGCAAGGTGAACTAACCTCGGTCGTTAGAGGGGGATGTGTCTCATCCGATGGGATGATTGTGGATGGAGTGAGTGGTCCGTAGTTACAAAGTCCTTTAGTTGCCAATTATGACTAGTTATAAGAGAAGAACTCGAACCCGACTTTTCACTGCCATTGTCCTCATTTGTGGATCATTTCTATCGGCATTCATACTTTCGTCATTGGCAAACCGTACCCAGTTAATGTGGGGCGCGCGTGCACCTCTAATTCCTGGACATAAAATTTTAGCAAGTGATTTAGAGACACGTCGCGTTGCACTTCCTGATGGCGATGCGATTTACCTCTCGGTGCAACGCGATCTGACGGGATCGGTAGTTCTAAGGACAGTTAAGACTGGCGAACTTATTCCAGCAACTGCAGTCAGTAGAGATGCGCAAGCACTACAGAGATCTGCTCTCCCTATCAGTGTCCACACTTCAGATATTCCGAGTGATCTCCAAGCTGGCGAAATTGTGAATCTCTATCACGTTGGAGATTCGCGATTAACGCAAGATATTGGGCCCCCTAGCGTTCTCCTTTCTCATACATATATTTTAGGGATTGATCGAAAGGGCCAGAATCTCGGCGGAGATCTTTCCTTGACGCTCTCTGTAAATGTTAAGAATGTTCTCGAGGTTTTGGGAGCAACTGCTTCAGGGCGAATAGTGGTGGTGCGAGTCGATGGCTGAAATTGAGTTACCAGTAATCATTACCGCAATTGCCAATTCTGAACTTGAAGGCTTTGTCGCCGGAACTCTCTATAGCCAAGGATGGAGCGTTATTTATCGCGCTCTAGATACTTCGTCACTCGAATTATTCCTAGAAAGCATGGCCAGTCAGGTCAAGAGTGTTCTCCTTATCTACTCACCAGATCTTCCTGGAATATCACCTGAGTCCGTGATCGGATATCAAGAGCAGGTGCGCCAAGTGATTGGATTTTCTGCTGATCCAACAAGCAAAAACAATTTCAGTGGAATTTTTGCAACGCCACATGATGCAACTGAATTAGTTTCGCTGATTCGCGGATTTGTGCGAGCGCCTTTGCTTCGAGTACCGGCAGCGGCTACTCAAACAAAGAGACGTGCACGCGTTCTCTCGTTGGGAGCAGCTTCTGGATCTACGGGTTGCACCACGGTGGCTATAAACCTTGCTATGGAGTTAAGCGTTCAAGGTCATGAGGTGCTGCTGTTGGATGGCAATGTACGCCATCCTTCAGTTGCACAGCTCCTTGCCCTTCGCAAATTGGATGGGGATGAGCCTTGGCGGACAATTGCTCCGCATTTTTGCGTGGGTGAACTAACAAAGGAGCGCGTGCATCGATTGAATGAGTATATGGATCAAGCGGTCAACGACTTTGATGTTGTGATTGTCGATCTTGGTTCGATTGAAGATATTGCAGATTCATTAACTGATAGACGATGGACTGCAACCGTGATTCATTGGTCATGCGATATTGCTGATGAACTCTGGTTTTTGGGCAAAGCCGATACCTTGGGAATCCATCGACTGGAAGGACTAGTCCGTGATTTCTCGCAGATAGCCATCCGTGCGAAAGTGAGCGTCTTGCTTAATATGAGGCCAGGGGGACGAAAAAAGGGAGATCACGAAGGAGCCTTCTTGTCAGCAATATCACCACTACGGCCGTACCGAATATTTACACTTCCAAAAGACTCACACGTTGTTGCAAGGGCCCAAGAGGAGAGGGCAACACTGATTGAGATTGATGATCGCTGCGCGCTGCGCAAAGCAATCTCAAAGATTGCAGTCGAGGTAATGAGCTAATCTCTTATACGCTTGGATCATGCGAGGATATCTAGCAACAACACCAACCGAGCTCCAGGCCTTTCTCACGAATGGTATCCATCGATTTGGATCTGCCTTTGTCACGACTAGATCATTTTTTGAAGAAAACCCAGATGTGGATGAAGAAGAGCGAGAGTTTGAACTTTCGTGGCTCGCTGCGCAGGATTCTCGGATCCAGCAGGGATTAAACGAAAGCCACGGTTTAGTTTTAGCGATTGATGTGACATCAGCTCAAGTGGGCAAGGAGATCGGCAATCAAATCCAGTTGCTTTCGGATGTTTCATGGTCGCAAGTTGAGTCCCTTCTCGTTTCCGAATCAGCCGAGCCTGAGCTTACCTGGTATGCGAGGCAAGAAATTGCTGCGCACCTACCGCAATGGTTGTCGTGAGAGGGTTAAGCCATGTCTCGCTGGGAAGTTTTAATAAAAGGACGAAATCCACTTACTCCTGAACAGATTCATCGCCTTCACGAGCTCACCGCAGATTGGCAGATGCTCTCTGATCTCTCTTTTGCAGATCTGATTCTCTGGATACCGATTCGCAAAGATACAAAGAGTTGGCCCACGGGTCACGTGGCAGTGGCACATATTCGCCCGACAACTGCAGCAACGGTTTTTACTCATGATGTTATTGGGGAAGAGATCGCATGGGGCGAGCGTGGCCGAATTGATAGCGCTCTATCCAATGGAGAAATCATTCGCGATTCTGAACCCGAACGCGTAGGCGAACTTATGATTAAGGAAGAAACCATTCCTGTTGTTTTCGATGGCCAAGTAATCGCGGTGATATCCCGCCATCGAAACGCTGACTTAATGAGATCGCCTAGCCGTCTTGAACTCAACTATCGGGAGATCGCGCATAACCTGTATCGAATGGTTTCGGAGGGAAATTTTCCTTATCCAGATGCAATTTCACTTTTTGATCCTCTGCCACGCGTGGGGGATGGGCTAATTCGTCTGGATGTTAATGGAGTAATTTCTTATGCCAGCCCCAATGCGCGGTCAGCTTTTAATCGTCTGGGTTGGACAAATGAATTGGAAAGTTATCTTCTTGGAGATGTCGCTGAATCTCTTGCAAAGACCCGACAAGATCCCCACGAAGAAGGTATGCGCAGTTCTTTAAGTGGCAAAGCACTTCGTCGAGTGGAATGTGAAAATTCCGGCGGGACAATTGACTTATTGGTTATGCCATTGATTCAAGGAAGTGACCGCATTGGAGCAATCGTGTTACTCCATAATATTACTGAGTTACGACGCCGCGATCGTGATCTCGTTACGAAGGACGCAACAATTCGGGAAATTCATCATCGCGTCAAAAACAATCTCCAAACCGTATCTGCGCTACTTCGTTTGCAATCGCGCAGAATTGAAGATCCTGCCGCTCGCGTAGCCCTTGAAGAAGCAGTTCGCCGCATTGGGTCGATCGCAGTAGTGCATGAAACACTGTCAAACAGTTCAGAAGAGTCCGTCGCATTTGACGAGGTACTAGATCGATTGGTTTCAAATGCACTAGAACTAAGTCCACGGATGAGTGAAATTTCCATTGAAAGAGAAGGAACGATCGGAACCTTGGAACCTCGCTTGGCTACCCCGCTGGCACTGGTTGTCACTGAACTCATTCATAATGCGCTAGAACATGGCTTGGCAACGCAGGGAACTTTGCTACGAATTGTCGCGGAGAGAAATACGCGAGAGTGCGCAATCCGTATCTATGACAATGGGATTGGGCTGCCCACGGATTTTGAAATCACGACTTTATCGAATCTTGGATTACAGATTGTCAGAACCCTCACAGAGAATGAGTTGCGTGGGGAGTTGGTGCTACTTTCGCAGAGTGTTGGAACGCTGGCCTCTGTGACTTTCCCCTTATAAAACTAAGATTGGAAGTTGCTCTGGCTCTGTTCCATCAAGCGGGCACGATTTCGCGCGGCGCGTCGTTTAAGGGCGCGGCGCTCATCTTCTGACAACCCACCCCAGACGCCTGCGTCCTGACCGCTCTCAAGGGCCCAAGCCAGGCATTGGTCTTTAACGATGCAGCGGTTGCAGACCTTTTTCGCCTCTTCAATCTGAGTGATTGCAGGACCAGTATTTCCAACCGGAAAAAAGAGCTCAGGATCCTCGTGGCGGCAAGCCGATTGATGTCGCCAATCCATGCCACACCCAACCTTTCCTTAGGAAGTTTTCAAGACAGCCGCATATAGCCACAGCCTCATAAATGGTCTCACTCGTATCAAGTTGAACGTGTGTTCCAAGGAGGGTAATTCTCCCTGCTATTGCTTAGGTAAACAAGGAGATTGGCCAAAAGATTTCTTAAAGTCGAGTGATTTATCTCGCTTGTGCCTACATTAGGCAATCTTTAAGTAACCTTCCGCACTTTTGTGCTCTTCTCTGTGCCCCCGGCAGGATTCGAACCTGCGCACCCGCCTCCGGAGGGCGGTGCTCTATCCCCTGAGCTACGGGGGCGCACATCTTCTTCGCATCGTCTTCGCCCATTGGCTCGACAGGGGTGAGGCTATCAGCGAGTGGTGCTTTTGGGTGAGCGGGATAAGAATACTCAGATGATTGAGAACGCGTATTTTGCATCTGGTTGCTTCTGGGGGGCGCAGCGCCGATTCTGGCAACTCAGAGGCGTCCTTGACACGAGCGTTGGATACATGGGAGGGATACGGGCCAATCCAAGTTACGAAGATGTATGTACAGGCGTTACTGGACA
>CAKKQM010000025.1 GCA_919902125.1 Actinomycetes bacterium
GCAATGGTCAGATCAGGGCGACGTATGCGGCGGCCAGTAACCCGTAGACCATCGAATGCTTGTGGACTGGTTACTTCGTGAATCAAGTGCAGATCGATGTAAACCAAGTCCGGTTCACCCGCGGCGCTACGGACTACATGCTCTTGCCAGATCTTCTCGGCTAGCGTCTTGCTCATCGTCATTCACTCCTACTGCACTCGATTTGCACATCTCATAGGCTGAGATGCTAGTATTACATCGTGGGCAAGAAGAATAGCGGAGTTGGCGTCTTAGATAAAGCCGTCGCAATTTTGACAACTTTGGAATCTGGGCCGCATTCCTTGGCTGAATTAGTCGCAGTAACCCAGATCTCCCGCCCTACCGCCCACCGCCTTGCGGTAGCTCTGGAATTTCATCGCTTAGTTGCCCGCGACCTCAACGGTCGATTTATTCTCGGTCCTCGTTCTGGCGAACTAGCAGCTGCTGCTGGTGAAGATCGGCTCATTGCTGCCGCAGCCCCTGCCTTGGCTGCACTGCGCGATGCAACTGGTGAAAGTGCCCAGTTGTACCGCCGCCAAGGCGATGTGCGCATCTGCGTGGCTGTAGCAGAGCGACTTTCAGGTCTGCGCGATTCAGTTCCCGTTGGTGCAGCGCTAACAATGCAGGCAGGTTCAGCCGCCCAAGTGCTTTTTGCTTGGGAAGATAGCGAACGTATTCACCGTGGCTTAACAAATGCACGCTTCACTGCACTCCAATTAGCCGCAGTGCGCCGTCGCGGTTGGGCCCAGAGCGTGGGCGAGCGCGAAGCTGGTGTCGCATCAGTCTCTGCCCCCGTGCGCGGCCCCAATCACAAAGTGATTGCCGCAGTAAGTATTAGTGGGCCGATTGAAAGATTGGGAAGACAACCAGGTCGTTTACATGCAGCAGCAGTGGTTGCAACTGCTGCTCGCCTTTCAGAACATATCGCTAACTCTTAACTAGAAATCTCAAGTTAAATAGATATGCAGGATAAAAATTAAAGGTATTTACGTAGTTTCTTAGGCAGAAGATCCCTAATATGTCGGCGCCATTTTCTACTCTGCTCCATCGGCGAGAGCGTCATAACTTTCTGGGATGAGGGTTCATCGGGACTGGCAACATCGTGAAGCGCGGGCGAAATTTGATCCAATGAGTCAGCAATACGGTCGAGGTTCGTAAATAGTGACATACTCCGTGCCATTTGTTCTGGGTCCAGATCGATCGAATCGTCGATTAATAAATCAACAAGAGCCGCCCCTGCTAATCGCATATCGTTGGTAAGACTTGGATCCACCTGTCCATTTTCATCATTAAGAAGTTCTTCAACGTTAGTGCTAATCGCAATACTCGCAGCCGAGAGAACCTCCGCAATTTTGAGTCGGATTGAATATGGAATTCCATTTTCAACTGTCGAATCAAAGAGCGTTCTTGCAATTGTGCGCACCTGCACAACGATGTGCTCCACTGCAACGCCACGCGAATACAACTCTTCTGCCTCATCGCGCTCTGCAGTTGGGAACCATTTGGCAAATGTGCGAGCTTCCAGCGCTTGTGCTCGAACCTTTGGGATCTCCTCAACCAGCAGGCGAGCCTTTGCTAACCAATTGCCAGCATCTTTCTGTGTAAATACCGTGGCAACACCCTCTGACATAACCGCAAGCAGCTGTGCCGACCGTAAACCTAGCGAGGCGATCTGATCGACTGTTCGACCAGCCGGAGTTTTAGGATGAGCAAAATATGAGAACAAAATTGCGATCCCAGCACCGATAAGAGTCGATGCCATGCGATTTTCTGCATTGCTCTCGCTTAATCCTGGGCCAATCACAATCAACGCAGTAACTGGAACGTTGATAGAGGCAACTTCGCCAAGATGAAGTGCGTGAGCGACCACTAAAGAGAGCAGAACCGTAATTGCAACTGTGATCGTTCCAAAGCCGAAGATCGAGACACTTGCTAAGGCTGTTCCGGCACCAATGGCAGTTCCGAGGATTTGACCAAAACCTTCACGCGCGGACTTATGCACGGAGATCCGAACGGTCAGACTTGCGACAATTGCAGCAACGATCCCACCATTTTTAAAAGCGAGATCGCCTACTTGCCATGCAGTTGCTGCCGCCCCGGCGGTTACGATGATCTGCTGCACCCAAGCACGACGATCTGTAAAGAGTCGGATGAATTTGGTAGCGTGCCGCTTCATCATCCCTCCTTTATTCGAATAATCCCCATACGAGAGTGTGCTACAAAACCCTAGGAGATAGGGACGAGCAAGACAATCTTTGTCCCTCTGCCAGGTTGGCTCTCAATGATGAGCGAGCCCTTGAGTAATTTAGTTCTCTCGTCCATACCACGCAGACCCAAGCCTGTCTCCATCGGTGGGCCAAAAGACGACATCCCCTGCCCATTATCGGCAATTGAGACTGCAAGTGTTTCTTGATTGAAATTTAATCCCAGATGTACTTGCGTTGCCCCTGAGTGCCGCTCGACATTATGGAGCGCCTCCTGCACCACTCTGAAAATAAGAAGCTCATCCCGCGCATCTAGCCGCCGCCGCTCACCTGAGACATCAAGGACGATTGATATACCTACCCGCGACTCAAGATCAGAAGCAAGCCAATCGATGGCATCAATTAACCCAAGATCATCTAACAGCGAGGGGCGAAGGTTTCTACAGTAGCGTCGAACACTTACGATTGTGGCGGC
>CAKKQM010000026.1 GCA_919902125.1 Actinomycetes bacterium
ATCGCGTCTTATAAAGCGAAAACTTGGTATGGCACCATGCTCAACAACATTTCCCAACTTGGTATGGCGGTTCCTGTTTTTTGGGTTGGTGTAATTCTTATTCTTATTTTCGCTCTTCGACTAATGATCTTGCCTGCTGGAGGATTTCCGCCAATGGGATGGGCGGATCCCGGAGAAGCGCTGCGATCCCTCATTCTTCCCGTCATCACTATTGCTCTGGTTATGTCCGCTTCACTCACCCGCTATGTCCGCTCGGCCACATTGGATGTACTCAATAGTGATTACCTCCGTACTTCACGATCCCTTGGTTCCTCGTTTTTGGAAGCCATGTGGCGTCATGGCCTACGTAATGCATCCTCTCCTGTCATATCCATTCTAGGGATGGAGCTTGCCACGACATTTATCGGGGCGGTGGTAGTAGAGAGCGTATTCGCGCTACCAGGTCTTGGAAGTTTGTTAGTACAGGGAATCGCGCAACGTGATTACCCCATAATCCAAGGGATTCTATTTATTAGCACCATGGGAGTCCTCATTATTGGTTTTCTTGCAGATCTAATACAACGATTCATTGATCCTCGCCTCAGCAAATCTTTGGCGGGCCGAATCTAATGAGCACTTTGGAGCGACGACGCTCTCTTGCATTAATAGTTGGATGCATTCTTGTTAGTTCCATCGCAAGCATGGCTCTACTTTCGATCTTCTGGACGCCATACTCAATCGGTGACATGACTGGTGACCGACTAGGGCCGCTAAGTAGTCATCATTGGTTGGGCACAGACAAACTCGGTCGCGATCTCTTATCACGCGTCATGATCGGCGGCCGTATCGCAATTACTGTGGGATTTTCCTCTGTCCTTATCGGTGCGATACTCGGTGTTACGTTTGGCTTAATCGCGGGTTTTGCTCAAAGTTGGGTGGATGAATCTTTCTCTGCCATGTTTGACATCCTTATCGCGTTCCCAACGTTGCTCTTAGCAATGCTTGTTGTGGCCGCCAGAGGAGCTTCTTTAACTTCAACAATTGTTGCGATTGGTTTTGGCATGTCTGCGATTGTGGCCAGACTAACTCGACTTCTTGTTAAACGAGTACTGGCGAAAGATTTTATTACCGCCTCACGCGCTTCGGGAACTTCCTGGCTACGCATAATTGTCGTCCATGTTCTACCTAATATTTGGCAGACACTTATTGTTACTTTTGCGCTGCAATTTGGTTTTGCTGGCTTAACTGAAGCAAGTCTTTCTTATCTTGGACTTGGTTCACCTCCCCCAAACGCTTCATGGGGAAGTTTGTTACAAGAAGCGCAGGCGACAGTACTGGTTTCTCCGGTAGCTGCTATTGCACCGGGTCTGTTGCTTGTTGCCTTAGTAATCGGAATGAATTTGATTGCTGATGGATTACGTGACGTTGCCGATCCCACTATGCGGCGGTCGTGATGAAAATTTTAGAAGTTAATAATCTGAGTGTGCAAAGAGCCGATACGATCAATGTCGTATCCAACGTTTCGTTTTCAGTCGAGCCTGGAGCACGCTTAGGTTTAATTGGTGAGTCTGGCTCTGGAAAATCGATGACAGCCTTAGCCATTATGGGTTTACTGCCTGCCGAATTGAAAGCATCTGGCAGTTTGCTCTTGGGAAACGGGAAAGAAGCACCTCAGCAGATTCTGGGTGCGTCTGAGCGAACTCTCAACCAAATCCGAGGCGTGGTCGCAAGCATTGTTTTCCAAGAACCTCTTACTGCTTTAGATCCACTGATGAAAATTGGCCGCCAATTGTCTGAGCCTCTTCGCCGATGGCACGGACTGAAAAGCAATGCGCTTCATAATGCCGTCATTTCTGCACTTGCTGAAGTACATATCAATAATCCAAAACGAATTGCTGAGTCCTATCCTTATGAAATCTCTGGAGGCGAGCGCCAGAGAGCAGCAATTGCAATGGCGCTAGCCTGTAAACCAGCACTACTCATCGCAGACGAACCGACGACCGCCTTAGATGTAACCGTACAAGCGGAGATCCTCGCTTTACTTGACGCGGTGGTTTCCGATCGAGGCATGTCATTGTTATTTATCAGCCACGATTTAGCAGTTGTTTCGCGCATTACAGACCATGTCCTCGTACTTAAAGATGGTTCCGTGGTCGAATCAGGTTCGCTGCGCGATGTAATCCGAGCCCCGCAACATCCCTACACTCGCGAATTGGTCGCCAGCGCAAAACAACTTGATAACGCATTGGATCTGGCTAAAAAGATTGGAGATAGTGATGACTTCAACAATTCTTGAGGCGCGCAATCTCAACTTCTCTTATCACTCTGGAGTTCCGATTCTCAATAACATTAATATCTCGATCAAGCAGGGTCAGAATGTTGGGCTTGTCGGTGAATCTGGGTCGGGCAAGAGCACCATCCTCCGCCTGCTGCTTGGGATTCATCGTCCGACACAAGGCCAGATTCTCTTCGCGGGAGAAGAACTCACTCTTAGTAATAAGGAGCAGGCACGCAAATTCCGAAGCCATGTACAAGTTGTCTTTCAAGATCCATACTCATCACTTGATCCTCGTCAACGGGTTGATCAACTAATTGCTGAGCCTTTGCACTCTCTTGGTTTAGCCAAGGATGCAAATATCGGAGGCAGCCGCGCCAATATTCGTGAATGGATTGATAACCAAGTAGTGGATGCTCTTGCGTCGGTGGGTCTGCCTGCCGATTCTGCGCGTCGATACCCGGACGAATTCTCTGGGGGTCAGCGTCAACGCATTGCAATTGCCCGCGCAATTGTCTGCAAACCTCAGGTACTTCTTGCAGATGAACCAGTGAGTGCTCTTGATGTTTCAACCCGAGTGCGCGTGATCGAACTACTTGCCGAACTCGGGCAGAGTCGAGGGCTCACTATCGTCATGGTTTCACATGACCTTACGGTCGTTGCAGCTTTATGCCAGCAAAGTATTGTGCTCGAAAAGGGAATCGTCGTGGAGCAAGGAGAGACCGCTGCGGTTCTTGGAGCACCTAGCCATGCTTACACGCGAAGGCTTATTGAAAGTTTGCCCCGCTTGCCAGTTGGTTAAAGCTGGACGCTTAAGACTGTTGCTGCATTGACCAGAGGGTCCAGATATGAGTCCGGACCGATCGAGGTTGGCGCATAATTTGAACAATCTGGAATGCGATGTCCTCTGATCGCAGGAAACTCGCCAATTTTGGATCGCCTGGAGTTCGCCCAACGCCCAGTGCAAATTCAGTATCTGTCCCTGCTGGGCAAACTAGTGCAACGCGCACGCCTTTTTCGCGGAGTTCACGATCGAGACTGCCCGCAAAACCAACCTGCGCATGTTTAGTTCCGGCATAAATGGCTTCATCGCCACCGCCACGGAAACCTGCAACTGAAGAAACGATAATGACATCACCAGCACCTTTTGCGATCATGGTTGGCAACGTTGCACGAATAATGTGCACAGTGCCTTCGTAATTAGTGCGCATCATTCGATTCACTTCATCATCGCTATGATCCAAGATTGATCCATACATACCGATACCCGCATTTGCAACAACAGCATCAATAGTGCCGAAGGTATCGATCGCCTTCTTGGCAACCGCCCTCGAAATTCCAGGATCTGAACAATCTCCCGCAACATAAGTGGCTTTGTCTGTGCCAAGCTCATTAACCATCTCTTGCAGGCGCGCCCCATTACGAGCGTTTAAGACTACTTTTGCTCCGAGTTCGACGAGTTCCCTTGCGGTAGCTGCACCCATTCCTGCAGTTGCACCGGTGATCACGACGACAGAGCCTGAAAGATTGCGAAGTTCATATGTCATGTGCCTAGTATTCAAGATTCCTGAGAATATGCAAATAATGGCCTGTTTGTGCTCGTGGCTGAAAGGTTATTACAAAAATAGTTAAAGCGGATTCACCACATTCTCACAGCCTCTTAACCTTATCTTGACAACAATGGTCTGTAACGTCTCCAGAATCAGGCAAAGTGTTCAACCAAAATCTCTCGAAAGAGGTGTTCTATGAAGCAATTTTCACGCAAAATGAAGTTAGGCGCCATCGGCACGTCGGCTCTTCTAGGTCTAGGAGTCTCAGCAGCAATGATGATTCCATCGGCAAGTGCAGAGGACTCAACTTTACCCGTACCAACTACAACTGCTTCAGTGGTTGCTACGATTCCAGCAATTCCATCGTTGCCAGCCGTTGATAGCGATCTAGAGATCGACGATGATTCAGATGTGCTCACTAACGATCTAGAGATCGACGATGATTTAGATCTAGAGATCGATGATGACTCAGATGTAGAGATCGACGATGACTCAGATCTAATCACTATCGATGTAGAGATCGACGACTAACCAGAATTAAGTTTTCTGTGAGAGAACCGCTGATGGAATATATTCATCAGCGGTTCTCTCATTTGGCATTTAATCAGCAGAAGAAGAACTGTGCCTCGACTGGTCCTTTGGAAGAGACCGTAAAAGCAGCGTTGCCAAGAGCATAACAATGGAGGTGATAAGAAAAATAGGGCGGCTAGCAACAAGGAAATTGCTGCGGGCGATTAAACTAAAATGAATTCGGGCTTGTTCTGTAGTTGTAATAAGAAAACCATCTCGAATATGCCACCTGCTAAAAAGGAGGGCCAGAGATAAGCCCGCACCAAGAACGCCACCCAATTGGCGTACAAAGGTGTTAATCGAAGAACCAGATCCCCGATACAAATCCCCTAGGGCGTATGGAGCCGTTACTGAGGTAAATTGAGTAACAAGCCCCGATCCCAGGCCAAGAATAATAACCGCGACAATCACCGCATTTGTTTCAACACTTATAAATAGTAAAAGAAATCCAATGAAATACGTAAATAATCCCGTAATCGGAATCCAGCGATATTTCTCTTTTTTAGAGATGGAACGGCTCGCAACTGCCGAACCAAGTAAATTACCTATCCCCATCGGCACTAAAATTGAACCCGCAACGAGTGGAGTAACGCTATGAACTACTTGCATTAACAAAGGAATCATAGCTAATCCAACAAACATTCCAGCATTAGCTACGGTGCTAGCAATTAAAGTGAGAGAGAAAAGTTGATTTCTAAAAAATGAGAGTGGGATTAACGCACTCAATCCTTGCCTACGTTCTTCAAATATAAAAGCTATAAAACTTATGACACCGACAAAACTTAACTCCCACTTATAATTAGATAACATTGCAGAATTTGACGCTTCGCCCCGCATCAGCAATACCGTAATAAAGACCGTAAAAAAGAAGACACCGAGCCAGTCGAATCTCTCTCGCTTCAATTGCTGCTTCACATGCAAATAGCGCGCAGCTAAGCCGACAGCAAGTAAAGTAATTGGAATATTAATAATGAAGATCCAACGCCAACCGACAACTCCAAAAATTTTACCTTGCGTTGCAATAAGGCCTCCGATCATTGGCCCAAGAAGACTGGCCGAGCCGAAGATCACAACAAAGAGCAGGACATACTTGGATCTCTCACGGGGCGGCAAAATATCTGCAATAACAGCGAAGGCGAGAGAGAAGAGCCCACCGGCACCCAAGCCTTGCACTATGCGCCCGAAAAGCAGTGTTGAAAAATTAGGAGAAAAGATTGCTATCAGCGAACCTGCAAGAAAAAGAATGAGCGCTGTTAAAAATAAAGGTCGTCGGCCAAACCCATCAGAGAGTCGTCCGTATATAGGGGTGGTGATTAGCGAAGGTACAAGATATGCAGTCAGCAACCATGCCTGACTAGAGAGTTGGTTAAAAGAGGATGCGATTGTTGGGCTAGCAGTAGCCATAACAGTTTGATCAAGTGCAGCAAGGAAAATCCCTACTGCAAGCCCAAGAAGAATTTTTATTGGGTCAATAGAACCAGTAGAGATTGCCTGCTTATCTTTGAATCTCACGAATTTAATTCGTGTTGCAAATCTGCGCTCTGGGCTACGGCAGGAAGATCTGCACGAGCATTCGGACAGCAACCCACAGCACAGAAATCCGTCCACGGACCTAAACCTGATAACGCCCTACGTTCTGCTAAAACTAAACGCTCTTTCAACAACTCAACCATGCCGGAGAGAAAATCATGGCTGGCACCTGGGGTTGCGATGCGGATAAAACGTAAGCCCACTTCTTTAGCAGTCTCGGCTGCTTCGTTATCAAGATCCCAAATCACTTCTACATGGTCGCTGACAAATCCAATCGGCACCACAATGACTGCGCGAGTTCCTGAATGAGAACATGCGCGCAGCGCGTCTCTAATATCAGGCTCAAGCCAAGGAGTCTGTGGTGCGCCACTTCGCGATTGATAGACGAGCGAGGATCGCGGAATCTCGCCATCCCATAATGTACGTGCGTGGTCTATAACGCATTGAATAGTTGCCCTATGTTGAGCCACATACGTTCCATCTGTGAAAGTTTCACGCAACCCTGGCGGCCCTGATGTTTCTGCCATTGAGACAGGGATGGAGTGCGTTGTGAAAAGGATCTCTATCTGCGTGGGGTTAATACCTTCAGCACTTAAAGTCTTGAGCGCTTGAACCACTCCCTTACTGAAAG
>CAKKQM010000027.1:0-5025 GCA_919902125.1 Actinomycetes bacterium
CTAAACTCCAAGTAGATACCTTGCGCAAGAACTGCGCCGAATTCGGCGTCCGTCTTCACTCGCTCGGAGATATCGAACAAGGAATCGTCCATGTGGTCGGGCCACAATTAGGTTTGACGCAACCGGGTATGACGATTGTCTGTGGAGATTCGCATACATCCACCCATGGCGCATTTGGTGCGCTGGCATTTGGAATTGGAACCAGCGAAGTTGAGCATGTCCTTGCAACCCAGACCCTGCCCCTCGTGCGCCCAAAGACGATGGCGATCAATGTTGAAGGCACCTTAAAACCCTGGGTTACAAGCAAGGACATCATTCTGGCGGTCATTGCCAAGATCGGCACTGGCGGCGGCCAAGGCTACGTCCTGGAATATCGCGGCAGTGCGATCCGCGCCCTATCAATGGAAGGGCGTATGACGGTCTGCAATATGTCCATTGAGGCAGGTGCTCGCGCAGGTCTCATCGCTCCAGATGAAAAAACATTTGCGTACATCAAGGGTAAGCCGCATGCACCTGCGGATTGGGATGGCGCAGTTGCCTACTGGAGCACGCTGTATACCGATGTTGATGCGAAGTTTGACGTTGAAATCACTATCAAGGCCGATGAATTGGCACCATTTGTCACCTGGGGAACTAACCCAGGCCAAGGCGTGCCACTTAGTGGCAACGTCCCAGATCCTGCGGCAATTGCTGACCCAGAAGAGCGCAGCGCAGCCGCGCGCGCGCTGGTTTATATGGGTCTAGAAGCGGGCACGCCCTTGAAAAAGATAGCGATTGACACTGTCTTTCTGGGTTCGTGTACCAATGGCCGCATCGAAGATCTGCGGAGCGCTGCTGCAATCTTGGACGGTAAAAAGATCTCAGCAACACTCCGTATGTTGGTTGTGCCAGGTTCTGCGCGCGTCCGTTTGCAAGCAGAGGCAGAAGGCTTGGATAAAATCTTTATTGATGCCGGTGCCGAGTGGCGTAACGCTGGTTGTTCCATGTGTCTTGGTATGAATCCTGATCAATTAGCTCCAGGGGAGCGCTCGGCATCAACGAGTAATCGCAACTTTGAGGGCCGCCAAGGCAAAGGCGGTCGGACTCACTTGGTGAGCCCACTTGTCGCTGCAGCAACTGCACTACGCGGCACTCTGTCATCACCAGCGGATCTGTAAGGGAGCGCAATTATGGATAAATTCGTCACTCACATTGGTACTGGAGTCCCATTGCGTCGTAGCAATGTGGATACCGATCAGATCATTCCTGCCATCTATCTCAAGCGCGTAACGCGATCAGGCTTTGCGGATGGCCTCTTTGCCGCATGGCGTAACGACCCAGAGTTTGTGCTTAATCAAGCGGCTTTCCAGAAGGGCACCATTCTTGTTGCTGGCGCTGATTTCGGTACTGGTTCATCGCGCGAACATGCGGTCTGGGCTCTCCAGAATTACGGCTTTAAAGTTGTGATCTCCAGCCGCTTTGCCGATATTTTCCGCGGCAATTGCGCCAAAGGCGGCTTGCTGGCAGTCTTGTTGCCGCAAGATGCGGTAGAAACGCTCTGGGATGCAATTGAAGCCCAACCCTCCCTTGCGATCACCGTAAATCTTGAGAAGCGTCAAGTTTCCTATGGTCAGATAGCGGTGGCATTTGAGATTGATGACTACACCCGTTGGCGTTTAATGAAAGGCTTAGATGATATCGGCCTGACTTTGCAGCAGATTGATTCAATCGATACCTTCGAAAAATCGCGTCCTGCTTTCAAGCCGCAGACAATTCCAGCGAAATAGGCTCACTTTTTGCGGAGTGCAATGAGAAATGTGACCGAAGTGAGGAAACTCTCAACCTGTAATTCAGAGATTTTTACGCATAAAAATAGGGTTTTTGCTGCTTTTCTCGATAAATAAATTAGAGCGACACGCGAGGGTAATGATGGACTCGCGGGTAGTTACTGCGTAAATTTCTAACTACGTTAAGCAATGGCTTAACAATCACGCGTAAATATAAGGGGAATTTAATGAATAAGGCCCAATTCATTGCCTCGTTGGCCCCACACTTCAACGATAGCAAGAAGGAAGCAGCACACGCTGTTGACATTGTCTTTGACACAATCATCCGCAGCATGGCAAAGGGTGAAGATGTCATGATCAATGATTTTGGCAAGTTCAAAAAAGTTGATCGCAAAGCTCGTAAAGGACGAAACCCATTTACTGGCGAGACCATTCAGATCAAAGCCAGCAAGAAGCCGCGGTTCCTGCCATCTAAGGGATTGAAGGAAGTTATCTCCGGCGCTCGCAAACTTGAGCCAGCTCCAAAGCCTGCCCCTAAGGTTGTTGCAAAGCCAGTAGTAAAAGCAGTGGTTAAAAAGGCAGCCAAGAAAGTTGCTCCTAAGAAGGTTGTTAAAAAGGCAGCCAAGAAAGTTGCTCCTAAGAAGGTTGTTAAGAAGGCAGTAAAGAAAGTGGCTCCTAAGAAAGCCAAGAAGGTTGTTAAGAAGGCAGTAAAGAAAGTTGCCAAGAAGGGCAAGTAGTTTTTAATAAAAGTGGGGCTGGCCATTACGGTCGGTCCCACTTTTTGTTTTTTATAGCGCCACTATTGGCGATATCAACTAGTACGCTTACCTGTGTGAGTGCGAGCGGGATTACCTATCCACCGCCAACCGGAAATCCGCTAGGTACAAATAGAGCATTTCGCATCTGTGCCAAGATTCTTATACCAATTCTCAATTCTATTACAGAACGCGATTGGCAAGGAGTCGAAAATATCCCGCAATCAGGACGTGCCATTGTTGCAAGCAACCACATCTCCTATTCGGATGTGCTTTTTTTTACGCAATTCCTTTATCAAAACGGTCGCGCGCCTCGGTTCCTTGGCAAAGAATCGGTCTTCCGTATTCCGATTATTGGCAGAATAGTTTTGGCCGCAGAACAGATTCCGGTTGATCGCGAAAGTAAAGATGCCCATAAGGCGTTAGACCACGCAATCGCCTGCCTTGCGGCGGGGCACCTGCTGGGCATCTATCCCGAGGGAACTTTGACCCGAGACGAGAACCTCTGGCCGATGGTTGCAAAAACCGGGATTGCCCGTTTAGCCGTAATCACCAAGACGCCTGTGATACCTGTTGCCGCGTGGGGACCCCAGCGAGTCCTGCCACCATATAGCAGACGAATTCACCTCTGGCCTCGCACCCGTATGAGTTATCACGCCGGTCCACCGGTGGACCTCTCTGCCTGGCATGGCCAAGAAAATGACCCGCAAGCCATGGCGCAAGCAACGGCACTGATTATGAAGGCACTAACGACGATGCTTGCGGAGATGAGAGGCGAGCAAGCACCACTACTACCATTTGATCCGCACGCCTCGGATTTACCAAAGACTGGAAATTTTAAAAAAACCAGACGAGCGGAGAAGAAATGACCGCGATATCAGTACTGGGTGCCGGTGCGTGGGGTAGCACGATGGCGCAGGTTCTGGCTGATGCAGGTAATGAAGTCTTGGTCTGGGGACGTAACGAAGTAGTAATTGATGAGATTAATTCTTCCAACACCAATAACACGTATCTGCCTGGGAGCGTTCTGCCCTCACAATTGCGCGCGACGGGCAATATCGATGAAGCGATGGCTCATTCAAGAACTTATGTTTTAGCTATCCCGGCGCAGAGTTTGCGCCTGAAGTTGGAAGAATGGCGTTCGACGATTGATAAAGATGCAACGTTGATAAGTACGCTCAAAGGTATTGAAGTCTCGACGCTGATGCGCATGAGCGAGGTTGTCACCAATGTGCTTGGCGTTGATCCCGCTCACGTTGCCATTATTACCGGCCCCAATTTGGCTTACGAATTAGTTCAGCGCCAACCAGCGGCTGCGGTCGCCGCAGCCTCAACGACTCAATTGGCGCATTACATACAAAAACTCTTTACTACATCTTACTATCGTGTTTATACCTCCACCGATCTGTTGGGTTGCGAAATGGCTGGCGCAGTAAAGAGCGTCATTGCACTTGGTGTGGGTATTGCAGTGGGAATGGGTCTTGGGGAAAACACTCAATCAATGTTGATTACTCGGGGGCTTAACGAAGTTGCGCGCTTGGGCGCTGCTCATGGTGCTGATCCGCTTAGTGTCGCTGGTCTTGCTGGTATGGGAGACCTCGTTGCAAGTTGTTCCTCACCATTGTCGCGCAATCGTACTTTTGGGGAAGCCCTCGGCCGGGGTGGAACAATGGAGTATGCACGTGCTCATGTGGCAACAACCGTTGAAGGGGTTGCCTCTGCAGGCGCAGTTGTTGAACTGGCCCACCGTGTGGGCGTCGAAGTTCCAGTCATTGAAGCAGTTGCTGATGTCGTGAATGGCATAATTACGCCGATGCAAGCCCTAGAACGATTGATGGAAATCAGTATCCGAGCAGAGGATTTCATCCAGTGAACAGAATAGTTGTCGGAATTCTCTGCGGTGGTCGCAGTAGCGAACATGAGATTTCCTGCATTTCGGCGGGCGGAATTCTCAACGCCATTGACCGCGATCGCTACAAACCAGTACTTATCGGCATTACCCGCAGAGCCGGCCGGTGGGTTCTGATTCCAGAGAGTCATCCCTTAAAGATCATTGATGGAGTTCTCCCAACAGTTCCGGAGGATGCCAGAGAGATTAATACCGATATTCATGGTTTTTCTATTGACGGCAAACCACTTGCCATTGATCTCATCTTTCCAATGTTGCATGGTCCTTACGGTGAAGATGGCACCATCCAGGGTTTCTGCGAAATCGCCAATATTCCCTACGTTGGTAGCGGTGTCTTGGCATCTGCAGTTGCGATGGATAAATCTTTTGCCAAACCAATCTTTGCTGCACAGGGTATGAAAGTGGCAGAAGGCATTGTCATCACAGCAGAACAGTGGCAGCGAAATCGCGCCGTATGCGAAACCTTGGTATCTGGTTTGCAATATCCGCTCTTCGTAAAACCCGCTCGTGGTGGTTCAAGTCGCGGCACCACGAAAGTGAAATCGGCAGCAGATTTAGGCGCTGCAATTGAGGAAGCTCATCGTTTTGATCGCAA
>CAKKQM010000027.1:5125-8391 GCA_919902125.1 Actinomycetes bacterium
ATCTTTGGGATGTTCAGGCTTGGCTCGCGTTGATTTCTTCTACTGCGCTGATGGACGAATCGTTATCAATGAGCTCAATACGATGCCAGGTTTTACGCCAACCTCCGTATTTCCGCGATTAATGGCAGCAAACGGCGTTGAGTATTCGCAGATCATTGATGAACTGATGAAGAGCGCGTTGATGCGGAAGAACTCGGTACTAGGTAATTAAGAAAAACTAGTAACTAGTTACTGGGCAAGTCAGCGTGCGAGTAATTCCTGCAACTGCCTGCACCTTGGAAAGAATGACGCGACCAAAATCCTCCATGCTGGGCGCTTCAGCGCGCATGATGACATCGTAAGGACCAGTGACACCTTCGGCCAGAGTAACTCCTGAAATTGCCGAGACTGCTTTGGCAACACTCGATGCTTTCCCGACCTCGGTTTGAATCAAGATGTAGGCCTGTACTGACATTGTTCTTCCTTTCATTGAACTAGTTCCAAGGTGACGGTATCGCATTTCTTGCACCAGCGGCAGTGGGGTTTCTTACTATCGGCGTAGGCTGGGCAGGTGAAGTTTTCCGAGTCGGAGGTAATCGTCGAGTTAGCTCGCATCTTTGCTCATCCTGATCCACGGGTGCAGGTGGGAATTGGTGATGATGGAGCTGTTATTGCAGCCTCCCAGGAGCAATTGGTAATAACTACCGATATGGCGGTTGAGGGTGTGCATTTTCGCCGCGAATGGTCGAGCGGTTATGAAATTGGTAGAAAGATCACCGCCGCAAATCTTGCTGATATTTATGCCATGGGTGGTACGCCTCATCATTTAGTCGTCGCAGTTTCGCTCACTGGCAGGGAAAGCATTGCGTGGATTAGAGAGTTAGCCAATGGTATGAATGATGAAGCGCGCAGTTGTGACTGCACCATTGTTGGTGGGGATATTGCGCGCGGGCCAGTTGTTACGATTTCAATGACAGCGCTCGGAGAAGTTCAAGAACCTATATTGCGATCTGGCGCGCGCATAGGCGATCGCATCGTGATCTCTGATCTACCGGGCTGGTCAGCGGCCGGTCTTTACTTATTGTTCAATGAGATCAATCTCAGCGCTCTGAAATCTAACCGGGCAGTAGAATGCGCGCTGGCACAATTTCGGGCACCATCGGTGCGTTACTCCGATGCGATCGGCCTATCTGATGCGCATTCGCTCTGCGACGTTAGCGATGGATTACTCATTCAAGGCGAGCAGATGGCAACCGCCTCTGGCGTGAGGTTCGTGATCAATTCAAAAAAAATGGAAGAACATCCACATTTTCAACAGTTGTCAGCGCTGGCCGATGAGGTCGGTGCATATGTGTGGGATTGGATCGGCGCAGGGGGAGAAGATCACGTTTTTCTGGCAACCGGGGTTGATTTGTCAGGCTTTGAGATCGGCGAAGTAGTAGTTGGCTCCGGAATTGAATTACAGGCAATTACGCAAGCCCCTAAGGGCTTTACCCACTTTAACTAAAGTTTTAACCAAAAGTTAGTTAGCGAGAGACCTTTCCTGCTTTAAGACAGGAAGTGCAGACGTTCTGACGCTTTGAAGTGCCACCAATAAAGGTGCGTACGCGTTGGATATTTGGATTCCAGCGGCGACGGGTCTTTACCTGGGAGTGCGAGACGTTATTGCCAAAGCTGGGGCCTTTGCCACAGATATCGCATGTTGCTGCCATCGTCGTACTCCCTTATAGATTCTTAGGTTCTTTGAACGGGCGTAAGGGTAGCGCCTACCCCGCGCGCAAGGCTAATCCGTGCAGAATAAGCGCAAAAACCTGCCATTGACTCATCAAAGATGCCGACGTAGTGGTGTGTCTGTCGGGCTGGCCTGCCTTGGTCAGGCGGGGCACGGAGCAACTCTTTCAAGGATGCCCTTACATTCATTTTTGCCAATTTGTCGAAAAGAGGGGTTGTTTAACACTGCTTAAAATGTTCTGTCTTACTCCAGGCTTTTGTAAAGTGCGTATTTTTTTCTAACGACTGGCACAAATTCCCAACCGTTTTCCTGCACTGTCCTTTTAATCGGATCGCGGACATAGCCGATATCAAACTTATACTCGTAGACTTTGCCAAATTTGCCGCTCTCTTTTATTCCATATTGGACTCCCCAGGATTTTTGAAAAAGAATTCTACCTTTCCACGCTTTGGCAGAATATTTTATACTCGGCTTCCGTAATCCATCAGTTCCAATGTGCCATTCGACACTACCTAATTCTTCGTAATAGCGCGCGGTTTTTCTAGCTTCATCCAAAAGTATAAGAGCGCTGTAGGTTCTACTCACTTTCTCTTTGGAAAAGATGCCGTACCATTTGGCGTCAACAATTTTCCACTCAAGAAAAAGATCCGATTCTTTGGCCGAAGTTATTTGATAAGGAAGTTCTGCCGAATTGAGATTAAGAACTTTTTCTTTCAAAGCACTCTTACTGATAGCCGAAGGACTTTTTTTCTTTCCACCTAAATACTGAAAAAATCCCATGCCCCAAAGCATTACCCAGATTGCCACGGCAACAGCGATTAAACCAAGAATCGAAAATAAAACTCCAATTAGTTCCATATCTACGGAAAAGAAGTTGAACCGTTTGGTTGATATCTCCAAAAAAAGTATAAGTATAAAGGGCCTGATTTATAGGCTGGTCGAATGAACGCTATTTGAATAATGCCATACTTGCCGTCTCTGGTTTTAATAGCATAAACATGACCCACCTGCGGCTGAGGGCGGGATTCCATATATCCCGAGGTCGGAACGGAAGTGATGTCAACCAAGGACTTAGAAGACCCCGAGTCTATAGATTTCGGGTCCAAAGGTTTAGGCCCCAAATCCAATATTCCATTAACTGTATAAATTACATCATTCCAGAAAAAATCTGACACCATCATGTCAGCTTTACCTCGAGCGATGAAAGAAAAACCCGCCATTTCCTCAGTTTCACTTGGTATGCCGCTAAATCCAAATGGAAGGGTTGATTTCTTTTGTGCAGAAGGTTGCGCGGAAGGAGCGGTCGTCTTCTTCGGTGCAGAGGGTTGAGCGGAAGGAGGACTTGATTTTGTTTGTGTTTTGCTGGTTTTAGTAGTGCCAGTCGTCGGCGCCACTTTATTTTTATTTGATGATTTCTGACTCTTTTTAAGAGGAGTATTGAATGCTTTGGTTCTTTGCTCCTCACGGGCTTTTGTTTTTTTTATAGACGCCTGTTTTTCTGCTTCAAGGCGCGCTAGTTCCTGCTTCGCGGCTTTTTCTTCTGCTTTCTTTTTTT
>CAKKQM010000028.1 GCA_919902125.1 Actinomycetes bacterium
AGTGATCCGGAATTTAGTGCGAGGATTACCGACCCAGAGCCAACCGTTGGAGATGGCACGGAACCACCGGTGAAGCCATTGCCCAGATAGGTAATCGTGTAACTATTTATGCCAGTAAACCAGGTCGCAAAAAGGGTGATATTTGCGTTTAATGTGTAAGGACTGCCGACAGCGTAGGGAGTTCCCGAACCGTCGATTGCAGTGTTCCAACCTCCGAATGTGAACCCGCTCTTGATGAGCGAACCGGAATTTGTGGCGAGGGTGACCAGCCCTGAGCCCACGGTCGGACTTGGGACTGCACCGCTGGAGAATCCGTTTCCGTTGTAGGTAATTGTGTAAATAATGTTTGGATTCCACACGGCAGTTAATGTGACGTCACTCGTGATTGAGAAGGTCTGGCCGGGTGCGTAGATGACTAACCCACCCAGAGCCCACCCTCCAAAGGTGAACCCGGTCTTTACCAAGGTATTTGGTCCGGAGACGACGACTGTCCCGCCCGATAAATACCCGGTTGGATCTATCGGGGCGGATCCCCCGGTAAAGCCATTTCCGTTATAAGTCACGGTGAAAGTTTTCGGAACCCAAACGGCGTAGAGAGTCACATCGGCAATTAAGGAGTAGGTACT
The DNA here is from genome assembly GCA_919902125.1 of Actinomycetes bacterium. Classification (GTDB taxonomy): domain Bacteria; phylum Actinomycetota; class Actinomycetes; order Nanopelagicales; family Nanopelagicaceae; genus QYPT01. The sequence goes on from CAKKQM010000028.1 coordinate 627, forward strand.
CCCCACAACATATGTCGTGCCAGATCCATCGGCGGCAGTATTCCAGTTCGCATAGCTATTTCCGCTCTTTACCAATGCCCCACTGTTGTACGCCAGAGTGACGCTGCCCGATCCAACCGTCGGGTTCGGAACCACGCCCCCCGTTGCACCATTACCGTCGTAGGTAATCGTGTAGGTATTAGGCAGCCAGAGTGCATACACCGTGACGTTGGCAATGAGGTTATAACTAGTACCCAGCAGGTACGTGACACCAGATCCATCGGCCTTTGTATTCCAACCACCGATGTGGTTCGAACTCTTTACAAGATTTCCCGAATTGGTCGCAAGAAGTACTGAGCCAGCGCCGGTCGTTGGATTGGGGGCAGACCCACCCGTTTCTCCGTTGCCCTTATATGTGATTCTGTAAATTACTTGGGCGGGAGTCCACACCGCATAGAGAGTGACATCGGCCATGAGATTGTAGGAACTACCAACTGCGTATGGAACTCCTAAACCATTCGCCTTGGTGTTCCATCCGCCAAAAGTGCTTCCGCTCTTAACCAGCGAACCAGAATTACTCGCCAGAGTTGCCGAACCAGAACCCACGGTCGGATTCGGTACGGAACCACCTGTATTCCCATTGCCGTTATAGGTAACCTTGAATTTGGGATTGGCAATCCATAAGGAGCAGAGAGTTGTGTCGCCGTGTATGACAAAGCTTGTACCAACTGTTGTTATAGCTGGGCAATTCGACCATCCGTTGAAGGTGTATCCAGTTTTAAGCAATGTTCCAGCGCCTAAGACGAAGACCACATCGCCTGACGAATAAGGATTGAGGATGTCCACTGGTGGCGTCCCAGAAGTTGTTTGGAATGGAAAATAAGTGACGGTGTACGTGACATTTGCAACCCACACTGCGGTCAAAACTGTGTTACTAGTAATTGGAAATGTCTGTCCAGGTTGATAAACGGCAAGCCCGCCAAGTGCCCAACCAGAAAAATGGAAGCCCGGATAATTTGAGGCGGGTGCTGCGCCAACGGTAACTGGTGAATTTGGCGAGTATGCAGTGGGATCAATCGGTACGGCACCGCACGAGTTGGAACAATTCCCATCATAGGTGACGGTGTATGTATCTGGAATCCACACTGGATCTAGATCAGTCACTTTGAGAATTATGAAAGTAGGACCAGTTGTTATGTGGGTATCCGCGTCTTTCCATCCGCCAAAGTGATAACCCGTTTTCAGTAATGTCCCAGCACCCAGAACAGTGACTGTTGCACCTGAGACATATGGACTATTCGGATCACTCGGGGGAGTTCCATAAGTGCTGCCTGTAGCAAGGTAATGAACTGCATATGGATTGATCGTCCACACGGGACATACAACGGTATTGCCCAAAATCGTGAAAGTGGCTCCGTAGAGATGATTGATGACGCAATCTGTCCAGCCGCCAAATGAGTAACCAGCCTTCACCAATGTCCCAGCACCCAGAACAGTGACTGTTGCACCTGATGAGTAAGTATTCGGGTCTATTGGTGCCGCACCGGAGGTTTTTCCGTCGTCTCGATATGTAACAGTGAGAGTGGCGCTCGCGTTCCAGACCGCCGTTAATGTTGTATTTGTTTGAATTGAAAAACTAGTGACGACTGAAGGTGCAAGCCCACCGCTATAGGACCAACCTCCAAAGGTGTAGCCAGTTCTCGTTAATCCGTTCTGCCCCGCAACAGTTACCGTAGTTCCGAATGAATAACTGGCGTTGTCTATGGGAACAGACCCACCGGTATTTCCATTTCCTGAATACGTTACGGAGAAGGTGGCTAAATTCCAGACTGCAGTCAATGTCGTGTCGGTCAAAATGGTAAAACTAGAAATTACCTGCGGCCCCATGCCTGTCGGCATAGACCAACCACCAAATGTATAACCAGTTTTATATAAACCGTTCTGCCCCAATACATTGACGGTGTTACCGGACGCGTATGCCCCCGGATCTGAGGGAGGAGTACCACCGGTCTGTCCATTGCCGTTGTATGTGACTGAGTAGGAAGCGGCAAAAGCATTCGGTACCCCGACAAAGACCGACGTGAAAAGACCCAAGACCAGTACAACCGGAATCGCCTTGCGAAGTCGGGAAATATATTGATTTTTCATGAGTCTCGCTCTTCAGCAGGGAGTGGGAATTTGCGACTGTACTAGTAACTCGCATTGATAGATATGAAGTGCGCTCTCAATTGAGGAGCCAATGTGAATTTTGGAAGTTGCTCGCGCGTGTCGCATATCAAGTAGGCACTGCACGTTCTACCTTCTTCTTATTCAGGTTAGATCCCTTCGAGTACAACTACAGAGAATGCGAGAGCTGGCTTGACGGCTCAAACCGGTAGGAAAACGTATGTTCTCGACACCAGCGTCCTGCTGGCGGATCCTGGTGCTCTGACTCGCTTTGCTGAACATGAAGTGATTATTCCTATCGTCGTTATTGGGGAACTAGAAAGTAAACGCGATCACCCTGAGTTGGGCTTCTTCGCTCGGGCCGCCCTTCGCGCTCTCGATGATCTCCGAGTAACCCATGGCCGCCTTGATCAACCCTTGCGTATCACTAAAGAGGGAGGGACCCTCTCGGTCGAACTCAATCACTCCGACCTCAGTTCGTTGCCTCAAGGCTTCCTGCGCGATGGCAGCAACGACTCACGGATTCTGGCTACTGCCCGCAACCTGATGGCCGACGGCCGAACCGTGGTACTTGTCAGCAAGGATCTGCCCCTGCGGGTCAAGGCATCGGCGGTGGGGGTTGAAGCCCAGGAGTACCTGGCCGAGTTGGTCTCCTCCAGCGGTTGGACCGGGATGACCGAACTGACCGTTGGTGCAAATGTCATAGACGATCTCTACGTCTCGGATCGAGTCGATCACGAAATCGCTCAGACTCTGCCCTGTCACACCGGCGTAGTTCTTCATTCTGAAAAGGGAAGTGCACTCGCTCGGGTGACTCCGGACAAGCAGTTGCAGTTGGTTCGAGGTGACAGGACCGCCTTCGGACTTCATGGACGAAGTGCCGAGCAGAGGGTCGCCCTGGATTTATTGCTAGATCCCGAAATTGGAATCGTCTCTATGGGCGGTCGGGCCGGAACTGGCAAGAGCGCACTCGCACTCTGTGCCGGACTTGAGTCAGTGATGGAGCGACGTCAGCAGAAAAAAGTCCTTGTCTTCCGTCCTCTCTATCCAGTTGGCGGGCAGGAGCTTGGTTACTTGCCAGGAAGTGAGGGCGAGAAGATGTCGCCGTGGGCTCAGGCAGTTTTTGACACACTCGGAGCACTCGTTAGTCAGCCAGTCATTGATGAAATTCTTGATCGCGGGCTTATTGAAGTTCTACCCCTTACTCATATCCGCGGTCGCTCACTCCACGACTCCTACGTCATCGTCGATGAGGCACAATCCCTTGAAAGAGGCGTGCTTCTGACGGTCCTTTCTCGGATCGGAGCTGGTTCGCGAGTGGTCTTGACTCACGATGTTGCCCAGCGGGACAACTTGCGAGTCGGTCGCCACGATGGAGTAGTGGCGGTGGTCGAAACTTTGAAGGGGCATCCACTTTTCGCCCACGTTACCCTGACCCGAAGCGAGCGATCGCCGATCGCTGCCCTTGTCACTGAACTTTTGGAAGGGCCGATCAGTTCCTAAAGAGGCGAAAAAAGCCTCAAGGAATAGATCACACTCACATTTCGGGCAAAACGGACTTCTCCCTGTGCGACCTGCGCTTTTGTTTCTCCACAGGGGATGACCTTTCTGAGAATTTCTAAACCACGCGTGTTTGGATTTGCTCTTACTACCCTCTTCTTGCCACCCTAGAGCCTTCCCCCACCACGTAAGCCCTTAATTGGGCCCCTATCGCGTTGGGGTGAAGCGAGAATGAAGAGCAGGCTAGATCGAATAGGAATGAAAGGAAGAGCCCTGAACCAGTCAAGCCAGTCGTTGGTCGCCTTTACTCGGGCAACTTTCCTCCAACGTCGCCAACTTCTGACGAAGAGTCTCATTGCTTGGGCGAGCATCGTCGCTCTTCTTTTCCTGGCCACCGTTCAACCCAGTGCCTATGCCTTGGAGTTCCCGATGGCCACTCACATCGCCCTGCCAGATGCAGCCGATTTAACGGCAGGACCTGGTGCGGCCGATTTAACGGCAGAACCTGAATCTATGGTCGCGCTCTACAGCCAACTTCAGACCAGAGTCACCATCTCTTCGCGCGAATTAGCTCTTGTCTCTTTTGCCAGTAGGCAGATAGAGATGGCTCGGACCTCAGGCGGCGCCCAGAAGGTGGCGAAAGAAATCATGGCCAGTGAATATGGCTGGAACGTATACCAGTTCGGCTGTTTGCGGACGCTCTGGATTTACGAGAGCCATTGGAATTACAAAGCCCGTAACAAGAGTTCCGGGGCCCATGGAATTCCGCAGGCCCTGCCCGCGGAAAAGATGGAGGTTATTGCAACCGACTGGCGCACCAACCCAGTAACCCAGATTCGTTGGGGATTGCGCTACATCGACGATCGCTATTCGACTCCCTGCAAGGCGCTCGCTAAATTCAAATCGAGCCGCTACTACTAGGACGCCTTGGGTCAACTGCCTGGTTTTTGGCTAACTTTTAGTTTGTAGGCTTGGAGCCAATCGAGAGCAGTTTTGAGGTTTCGGCAAAAAAGTCGTTTCCCTTATCGTCAACAACGATGAATGCAGGGAAGTCCACGACATCGATTTTCCAGACTGCTTCCATTCCTAGTTCTGCATAATCCAAGACTTCTACTTTCTTGATGCAATCTTGGGCAAGGAGCGCTGCCGGGCCACCGATTGAACCAAGGTAGAAACCACCATAGTTCTGGCAGGCATCAGTCACGGCTTTGGAGCGATTGCCCTTTGCCAGCATGACAAGGGAACCTCCGCGGGATTGGAAATACTCAACGTAGGAATCCATCCGTCCAGCTGTTGTGGGCCCAAAGGATCCTGAGGCGTAGCCAACTGGTGTTTTGGCTGGGCCGGCGTAGTAAACGGCGAAATCACGGAGGTAATCAGGCATCGGCGCACCAGCATCCATCGCAGCTTTAATCTTGGCATGAGCTAGGTCGCGTGCGACAACCAGAGTTCCCGTCAATGAGAGTCGGGTCTTGACTGGGTACTTAGACAATTCCGCGCGGATCTTGACCATTGGTTGATTGAGGTCAATCGAGACTGCATTTCCATCGTTCTCAATTAAGTGAGCATGTGTTGTATCTGGCAGGAAGTGCGCTGGGTCGCGTTCGAGTTCTTCCAGGAAGATGCCGTCTTTGGTGATCTTTGCTCGTGCCTGACGATCGGCCGAACAAGAAACTGCAATTGAAATTGGTAGTGAAGCGCCGTGGCGCGGCAGGCGGATAACCCGGACATCATGGCAGAAGTACTTGCCGCCAAATTGTGCTCCGATACCCAGAGTCCGCGTGAGTTTGAGGACCTCTTCTTCCATCTCTAGGTCGCGGAAACCATGACCTGTTGCCGCATCACCAGTTGTTGGCAGTGAATCAAGGTATTTAGTGCTGGCAAGTTTTCCTGTCTTCAGAGTATGTTCGGCACTCGTGCCACCGATAACAATGGCCAAGTGATATGGCGGGCATGCTGCAGTGCCAAGTGATCGCAACTTCTCTTCCAACCAGATGAGGAAACTTGTTGGATTTAAAATCGCTTTGGTCTCTTGGTAGAGGAATGATTTATTAGCGCTGCCGCCACCTTTTGCGATGAAGAGGAATGAATACTCATCGGGGTGATCAGAGTCAGCATAGATCTCAATTTGGGCAGGCAAGTTATTGCCGGTGTTCTTCTCTTCCCACATCGTCAACGGTGCTAATTGCGAATAACGTAAATTCAAAGAGGTATAGGCATCGTAAACACCTTGGGCAATTGCAGATTCATCTTTGCTCTGGGTCAATATGTATTGACCTTTCTTGCCCATCACAATTGCAGTGCCAGTGTCTTGGCACATCGGCAAGATTCCACCAGCTGAGATATTGGCGTTCTTTAATAAATCCAGTGCAACGAAACGATCATTGGGCGAGCTCTCGGGGTCTTCCAGAATATTGGCCAACTGTTGAAGATGGGCCGAACGCAAGTAATGCGAGATATCGTGAAATGCAGTCTCGGTGAGTTTCGAGATTGCTGCAGGGGAGATGTCCAGAAAAGTTTTATCTCCGAGTTGAACGGTCTTGACGCCTTCGCTACCTAATGAGCGGTACTTCGTGGTATCTGCTCCAATTGGGAGCAGATCAGAATAAGTGAAGTTGGGGCTCATGAGTTTGGTTTAATTGCTTCAAGTTTTGCGCGTGCTCCGTCGAGCCATTCTTGGCAGATTTTAGCTAACGCTTCGCCGCGTTCCCACATTGCCAGAGATTCTTCCAGGGTTGCGCCACCGGTTTCAAGAGCGGTGACAACTTCTGCGAGTTCATCGCGGGCTGCTTCGTAAGAAAGTTTTTTATCCCCTGCCATGGGATCAATCTACTCTCGTGTTTCACTAACAACTGCGCCAATTTCGCCTAGCGCTAGTCGCAATCGGAGCTTCTCGCCAACCCTAAGAGCTTTGGGGTCGCGCGCGATTGACCCATCTAAGAGTTGGACAACGGCATAACCACGGTCGAGGGTGGCTTGTGGTGAGAGAGATCGCACGCGGGCTGTGATTTGGATCAATTCTTCCCGCGCCATATTTACTGCGTGGGTGGCACTGCGATGTGATCTATCACGCAAACTTTGGAGAATTTCCCAGCGAGTAGTTACCAGCACCATTGGCTCTTTTAAAACGGGGCGCTGACGCAGACTTGAAATTCGTTGACTCTCAAGAACTAAAAGGTTTGTGATTCTTCGATGGGCCCGATTGCGGAGTTGGCTAATCATTGCGATCTCTTCCACGATATCGGGCACAACTCTCTTGGCTGCATCAGTGGGAGTCGAAGCACGTATATCGGCAACCAGATCTAAAAGAGGTGCATCTTGTTCATGGCCAATTGCGCTGACAATTGGGGTCTCACAGGATGCAGCTAGCCGCACCAGTCCTTCGTCAGAAAATGGCAATAGATCTTCAAAGGAACCGCCTCCGCGCGTAATGATGATGACATCGACTTCGGGGTTAGCTTCCAATTCTCGAAGAGCTGCAGAAACTTCGACAACTGCCGCAGCCCCTTGTACTGCAACTTCACGGATTTCGAATTCGACCGCTGGCCATCGTCGCCTGGCATTTTCGACAACATCTTTCTCCGCTGCGCTGTTGCGCCCACATATCAACCCGACGCGACGCGGCAATAAGGGAAGCGCTTTTTTTCGCTCCTGCGCAAAGAGACCTTCAGATGCTAAAAGTTCTTTGAGACGTTCCAGTCTGGCTAAGAGTTCACCGATTCCAACTTGGCGAATTTCGCGAGCCGATAGCGTGAGCGTTCCACTTTTTGTATAAAAGGAGACTTTTGCAAAGATCACAACCCGGGCATTTGGTGGAAGCGGAGCCACTGGCGCTAATACAGAGCGATGACACATCACCGAGATGCTCATATCCACACTGGTATCGCGCAAGCGCATGAAGGCCATGCCAGTACGTTCATTGATCTCAGAGAGTTCACCTTCGATCCAAATCGAACCTAATCGATCGAGATACTCTTTCAGCGCTTCAGAAACAACTCTGACTGGGGCTGGGGACTCCGCTGAAGTTTCGAGCACGGAACGATCCTAATAGACTTAAACCCATGTCTAAGAAGGTTTTGCTCGCGGCTCCGCGTGGTTATTGCGCCGGAGTTGACCGCGCTGTCATCACTGTGGAGAAAGCACTGGATCTTTATGGCGCTCCGGTTTATGTCCGCAAGCAGATCGTTCACAATAAGCATGTTGTATCAACCCTTGAAGCACGTGGCGCAATCTTTGTCGATGAAACAGATGAAGTGCCAGAAGGTGCACGCGTGGTCTTTTCTGCGCATGGTGTTTCACCACAGGTGCATGCCGATGCCGCAAGCCGTAATTTGCGGACAATCGATGCCACGTGTCCGCTCGTTACCAAGGTTCACTATGAGGCAAAGAAATTTGCCGCGCAAGATATTGAGATTTTGTTGATTGGCCATGAAGGCCATGAGGAAGTTGAAGGCACGGCAGGTGAAGCAGTAGGGAAAGTGCAACTTGTTGACGGCCTCGAGCACATTAAAGATATTCAAGTAAAAGACGAAAAGAAGGTCGCCTGGTTAACGCAGACCACATTAAGTGTTGACGAAACTCTTACAACGGTAGCGGCTCTGCGGGAGCGCTTCCCCAACATTATTGATCCACCTAGTGATGACATCTGTTATGCCACCCAGAATCGCCAGGTTGCCATCAAAGAGATCGCACCACGCGCTGATTTAGTTCTAGTTGTAGGTTCGCAGAACTCGTCCAACTCGGTTCGCTTAGTAGAAGTTGCCAAGGAATATGGAACTCCTAACGCCTATCTGATCGACTTCGCAGCCGAGGTAAAAGATGAATGGCTGGTGGACGTGGAGACAGTTGGCGTTACAAGTGGCGCTTCGGTCCCTGAGATTTTAGTTAATGACCTTCTCAAATGGCTGGCAGCGCGAGGTTTTGACGAGGTTGAGACCGTGACCGCAATGGAAGAGTCACTGCTCTTCACTCTTCCACCTGAATTACGTAAAGACCTCAAGGATGCTGGTCAAGACTTGATCACGCATAAAAGATAGTTAATTACTTTCTGGCATATGCGGCCTGGGGCCAGCGCCGACATTTCCGTAACGATGATTTGTTATTGAGACGCTCTGCTCAAGTAACCACCGTGGCATTTCGATATCCCCGCGGGCAGCGATCGGCCTGCTATCTACAGAAATTCCGTTATTGAGTAATTCGAGCGTTGGTGGAGTTTGATTATCTAACCAACGAACTTTGTCGATGCCTGAGAGTCGATCAATCAATTGGGACGTTGATTCAATCCGAGCTGCGGGACATATTGCAATAGATGTGTTTGCACTCCACTCAATCTTGCTATGGGTCTGTTCGACTACCCATTGGATGTATCGAATGCAATCTTCTGAAACAGAGTCGTCGATACGGACCACGATGCCACGCTTTGATGGCAGGTAGCGCTGATAGTTGCGTTCTACGCTAAGCCCTGCAGCATCGATGGCTCTGCTGCCAACGTTCTTCCACCAGGTAGATGAAGTTGCGGTCGTATCGTGCAAAGAATCTAAAGCAGGCCAGTTACGTAAGTTATTGAGGTAGTTCGAGCCACCGGCTTTCGAGGTAGGACCTACACTGCTGCGCTTCCAGCCGCCGAAAGGTTGGCGATTGACTACGGCACCTGTGATGCCACGATTGAGATAGAGATTTCCTGCTTCAACGCGCGATATCCAGAGTTCGCACTCTTTTTCATCCAGGGAATGGACTCCGGCGGTAAGGCCATAATCGACACCGTTCTGCCAATCAATGGCGGTTTCAAAATTAGGGGCGTGCATTACGCCGAGCACTGGGCCAAACCATTCATTGCGATGGCTCCACGACCCAGGTTTAATTCCCAATTTCACTCCTGGCGACCATAGATGACCGCTTTTATCCAATTGCTTAGGAGTTACGAGCCAACTTTCACCCTCATCAAGAGTTGTGAGTGCCCGCAAGAGTGATCCTGTGTTAGGTGGCCGAATAATTGGACCCATTGCTGTCGAATAATTCCAACCTGCTCCAACTTGCAAACTTTCCACGGCATCTTTTAATTGACGTAAGAAAGATGGATTGTCGTAGATACTGCTTTCAACAATGGCCAAACTTGCGGCGCTGCATTTCTGTCCGCCATGGCCGAAGGCTGATTGCACCAGATCTTTCACCGCACCATCAATATCAGCGCTAGCCGAAATAAGAATTGCATTTTTGCCACTTGTCTCTGCCATCAATCGAATATCTGGCTTCCAAGATGTGAACATTGCAGCAGTGTCAAAGGCGCCGGTAAGAATTACTCCATTGACTCCCTCATGAGTGACAAGGTGGCGTCCATCTTGATCATCGCGCGTTGGGACAAATTGCAACACATTCCGCGGAACTCCGGCGCTCCAGAGTTGCTGAACAATCTGCCATGCGGTTGCCACGGTTTCTGGTGCAGGTTTGAGGATCACCGTGTTGCCCGCGGCTAGTGCTGCGCATACTCCGCCCATCGGAATCGCGTAAGGAAAATTCCAAGGAGGCACAATCAGTACAACACCTAAAGGAGTAGAGCCTTCACATTTTCCGCGAGATGAAAGTGCATAGAATCGAGCAAAATCAATCGCTTCACTTACTTCTGGGTCAGCCTCAGCAACGCTCTTGCCGGCATCGCGGGCCATAATTCCGATGGTGCTGGCCCGCTCTTTTTCCATGAGATCGGCAGCGCGGCCAAGAATCTCTCCACGCGATACGGAGCCATCCCATGATTGAACGCTTGCTTGCGCTGTTTTTACTGCTAGATCAATTTCATTCTTATTTGCAACGCTGTATCGGTACCAGATCTCACCATTCTTGCTCGGATCGGTGCCGACCTCAGTATCTGAGGTAGAAACTTCTTCTCCATTAAAAACGAGTGGAATCTGAAGGTCCGTATTTATGAAGCGATCTGCCCAGACAATTTCAAGGGCCTTGCGAAACGATGGATTGGTGGCATCGCCATCGCTTTGGTTCTCAAAGACCCCGAGTGCGAACGCTTCTGTGCAATCTTGCCGAGTCAGAAGATGGCGGCGTGAACTTGTGGAAATTTCATGGCGCGCAGAAACTGAACGTAGAAAGCGTTCCTTCTGCTCATTAAATCTTTCATTACCAATTTGCATATCGAAAGAGGCTCGTAAGTAATTCTCTGTCGATGTATTTTCATCCAGGCGCCGTACTAGGTAGGCCACCGCTGCGGGGAAGTCATCGTGTCGAGTTACCGGCGTGTAGAGAAGTACGCTCCCAGTTTCTTTAGCAACTGCCAGCGCCTCTGCATTGGCCATGCCCTCGAGCATTTCGATATCGAGTTGGTGCAGAACTCCGCGAGATTTGGCAACTTCAATAGCCCACGCCAGATGAAATAAGTTATGGCTCGCAATTCCAATGCGCACTGCATCAGAGTTCTGCGGTGTTAGGGCTGTATCAATCAGGCGGGCATAACTGGCATCTACATCTGATTTACTTTCATATGGAGCTGGAACCCAGCCGTGAAGCTCTGCTTCAGCTTTCTCCATTGCTAAATTTGCACCTTTGACTAGACGGATCTTGATGGTTCCGCCAGTTTTCTGCTGCCGTAGTTTTGCCCATCTCACTAGATCGGCAAAGACGCCGTGAGATTCCGGGAGATATGCCTGGAGGACAATTCCGGCGTCCATGCCCCCAAACTCAGGTTCATCAAGTAATTGCTTGAAAACAGCAACAGTGATTTCGAGGTCCCGGAATTCTTCCATATCAAGATTTATGAAAGTATCGTTTTTCAGTGCTTCTCGATAGAGCAGGCGCAATCTCTCAGCAACTCGCGCCACTGAACCCAGATGGTCAATCGTAATTAGTTGGCTCGCAATAGCAGAGATCTTTACCGAGGCGTAATTGACTTCAGGACGTTGCACCATTGCGATGATCGATTGCAATCTTTGTTGCGCTTCATGATCACCAAGGACAGCCTCACCCAATACATTGATATTGAGGCGGACATGATCGCCATTTCTTTTCTTGATGTGCCGAGATAGAGGCAATACCTCCGCCGGCAGGATGATGCCGTGAGCGGCCATGCGGACACGTTGATGCACAACTTTCATCACCAAAGATGGGAGGAGATAGGAGGCCACGCTGATTGCTTTGATGCCTACGAAATCAAATAGACCTAAACCGGAGACTGTCGCAGTCTTTGAAATTCGACGGAATGTTTTGGCTGCATTTCGCATGGAACTCATCCGCATAACTTCATCTGTTAGCGACATTGTTAGCGAGATCGCAGCAGCATTTTTCAAGAGCCGTGCAAATCGCTTGCGATTAGTTTCATCATGACGAGTTCTCTCTTTTTCAGATTCAGTTAGCAAGCGTGCAACTAAAGAGATGGTATTTTCTGCGAGGTCGTCAATATCGTTCCGTGTTGGCAGTGGTGTGGAGAGCACTATCTTCCTTCCTTGTGTCTCTAATCCTATGTGCTTTCCCCATCGATCCGGAGAGAAAAAACTAGAGGTCCTCGACTTCAAGGACCTCTAGTTTTTACAACTACTTAAGCAGAGACGGTGCTCTTAACTTTGATCTTTACCCAGAGAGCAAAGGCCAAACTAATTACACCTAGGGCTGCGATACCGATCCAGCCGCCAACATTGCTGAGCCAGTAGAACAAGCCCGTCATCGGGTTTGCTCCATCGACGAGTGATGAAATGGTTCCACCAGTGTCATTCTTGAATCCTGATTCAACAGCCACCGAGGTGAGTGTTGGTCCAATTGCAGTGGCGATAAATAAGCCAGCACCAATGGCAATTGCACCACCGACGACTGCGCGGATGATGTTTCCACCAAAAATTGGAACCATCAGCGCAACAATGAATGGAATAGTTGCTAAGTCAACAAGTGGCAGAACCTTATTTCCAAGCGGTGCAAGAACTATCGCAGTCAATAGCGTTACTGGCACCAAAATCAGAGAGGTTGCAATAACTGCCGGCTGCCCGATAACTATTGCAGAATCCAAGCCGATGTAGAACTTACGACCAGGGAAGCGCTTCTGCACGAAGTTACGGGCAGACTCTGAAATTGGAATAAGGCCTTCCATCAAGATGGAGACCATTCTTGGCAGCAACAACATAACTGCTGCCAAGTTAATACCTAGGCCAAGAATCTTGATGATGTCTGCCCGTGGATCATCTAGACCGAAACCTGCGATACCGAGAAGCACACCGATGCCCAAGCCCAGCATCATGGATTCGCCAAAAATTCCAAAGCGCTTCTGGATCGAATCTGGATCTGCTTTAAGCGACTTGAATCCTGGGATGCGATCAAAGACCCAGTTCAACGGAAATGCTAAGAGTGCATATGGCGCAGATGTTCCGTGTGGGAACGAAATATCTGGATAATGGTAGTGCGCCTGAATTCGTGGCGCAGCCCAGTCGGCAAGTGCCAAGGTGAGAACCATGGCTATGCAGGCTGTTGCAATTCCCTTGGCGTAACTGTCGGTGATGCTTGCAACCAAGCCACCGATGAAGGCGAAGTGCCAGTAGTTCCAGAGGTCAATGTCGAACGTCTTAGTAAGCCCTAGAAGCAGTAGGAGAACGTTGAGTAAGAGACATACTGGAATGATGACTGCCCCGACTTTAGCGCCAAAGGCAATCGCCGCACTGGCGGGCCAACCGACGTCGACAATACTTAAGTCAACACTGAATCGACGGGCAAGGCCTTCTGCTGCCGGGCCAACTTGGCCAAAGAGTAATCCGATGATAAGACCAATACCGATAAATCCGATACCGATCATCACGCCTGCTCGGAAAGCACGCGGCAATTTTTCGCCAAGCGCTACACCGAATAGAGTGATAAGGATCGGTAATGCAATTGAAGCGCCTAAATCAAGAAAGAGTTTGCTGATTGCTTCGAGAATGCCGTTCAAAAGTTCCTCCTCAATGAGTACTTCTTCACTAACTCGAAATTCGATTTAGCTCAATGCTTGTGCGATCTTCTCTAATGTTGCATCGAGACCGATTCCCGTCAAGAAGGGCAAGCCTTCAATAACAGGGATAGTGATAGTCGACGGGACTGGAGTAGTGGAAACAATGAGGTCGTAACCTATGATTCCTCGCACGATATCCATAACCTTGCCTTGACTTACAACAACAGAGATGTTTCTTGACTTACAGAAGTCTTGAATTTTCATTGCGACAACGGTAGAAGTAGCGATTCCAGTGCCACAAATAACCAAGACCTTTTTCGTCATTGAAGCCTCCTGCAGCGACAGGGCACTCGACAGGGAGCCGCCCTGGTTTTTAGTGTATAACAGCACTCTCCAGGAAGGCACTACCCTCGTCCCTATGTCGGCAACTCCTAAGTTCTTAAGAGGATTCTGCGCTACATCCCTGGATGCAACTTCAGCAATTGACGCCCTGGAAAAAATCGCTACTCACGGGTACGAGCAGGGCTTTGTGGAGCAATCCTGGCTCGCCGCCGTAGTCGACAGGGAGAAAGAATTTCCCACCGGTCTACCCACGCCAATTCCTGTTGCAATTCCGCATACTGATTCAACGCATGTTAAAACCAACGGAATCGGCTTCTTTCGGTTAGTGCGCCCGGTTTCTTTTGGCGAGATGGGATCAATCGCAGGCAACATAGATGTTTCAATCATCATCCCGCTTTTAATTACCGACCCTAAAGATCAAGTCGATTTACTGACCTCTGTTATTAATGCGGTACAAGATGCTGATTTCATGGACAAACTGATGGAGACGCGTGATCCATCAGAGGTAGAAACACTTTTTAATGCAAGGCTTACACTCGCGAGTTAACTAAGGCGCAGAAATCACTTTTCTGGAAGTGGTTATCTCTTCTATGAAATCGTGATCAATCTCAACGCCAATACCTGGGCCCGTAGGAACATCAAGTTGCCCGTCATTCATTATAAATGGCGGGGTGATATCGCGGCGGAAGTAACGCGACGAAGCACTTGTATCGCCGGGCAGCGTGAAACCAGGCAATGAAGCCAGGGCGATATTGGCGGCACGACCGATCCCTGTTTCCAGCATGCCGCCGCACCAGACCGGAATATTGTTCTCTACGCAGAGGTCATGAATCCTGACTGATTCAAGGTATCCACCGACCCGACCAGGTTTGATATTGATGACTGTTGTTGCCTTCATTGCAAGTGCATCTCGGGCAGATTCCAATGAGGTGATGGACTCATCCAGACAGATGGGCGTTCTTACCTCTTTGGCCAGTAACACATGGCCCAAGAGATCGTGCTCATCGAGTGGTTGCTCAATCAGTAGGAGATTAAATTGATCTAACTTTTTGAGAAGTTCGGTGTCATCGCGAGAATACGCTTGATTGGCATCCACCTGTAATGGAATATCTGGCCATATCTCACGGATGATACGTACTGGTTCGATATCCCAGCCTGGCTCGATCTTTAATTTAATTCTTCGATATCCCTCGTATATATATAGACCAACTTCGGCGACTAATGCTTCAATGCTTGATGCGATGCCGACCGATACTCCGCAGTCAATTTCAGATTTCGACGAACCCAGATAAGAACCAAAGGAGATGCCCTCTAGTTTTAGTTGAGCATCCAAAATTGCAGTTTCCACCGCAGCCTTCGACATCTGATGCCCAAGAAATGGTTTCAAAATATCGGCAACTTCTTCTGCGCGAACATCGTCATAAGCAAAGATCTTTGGCAGAAGGAAACGCTCCATTACGTCCTGGGCGCCCATGGTGTATTCAGGTGAGTAGAGCGGTTCTGACATTGCAACGCACTCTGCCCAACCTTGCGAGCCCTCATGCGTGGTGATCTTCATGAGGAGAAGTTCGCGTTCCAACTGGGTTCCAAAAGAGGTACGGAATGGGCGTACCAACGGTAATTGGATTATTCGCAATTCCACATCTTTGATCCGCATTTACCGCACCTTTTCTCTTTTGTTGTTACTCACAATATATGCGCCATCTGATGTAAAGCCTGAAATATGCCAACCAGCATCTAAACGAGGTTGTAATTGGTTCCGTAGCGCCAGTCGCCACTCTAAAGCCAACGCGGGCTCTTGCGAACGCACTTCAATAATGTCAGAAGGCAGATAACAGAGTACTTGTGAACTGTTCAAACTGATTTCATGTTGAACTGGTTTTCCATCGATCTTTTCAAGTGCAACTGCAATCCCACTTCCAGACTGTTCCAAATTTTGATTACTTGCTGCTGCAAGGACTTGATTAGTTGAAAGTTCCCAGCGTGCGATCACTCGATCAGTAGGATCCCCTGCGTTGAGAGCATCTGGTAAATCTCCATAAAAATCTGGAAAGTACTCAAAAACCCGAACGCCCAATTTAATGAGATTGAGTTTGGCATTTCGTCTCACCAGGGGATCAAATGTCCATGTGATGGTCTCGTAGCCGTGTTCGAGCGCCCAAGCTCTCTGGTGCCATTTCAATGCGCTACCAATATTGCGATTGCGATATTTCTCTTTGACGGCAGCCATATGGGAATGAAGATGAAGATGTCCTGCATTGTCTACACCCGGGAAAGCGAATGCGGCAGCAACAACCTCGTCCCCAATAAATACGCCCGAAACATAAGTTCCGTTATGAGCCATTGCCTGTAAGAGATTTGCGGTGATCTGGGTTCCTTCTGCACTTGGCCAGACTTCGTCAAAGATATTTCTTGCAAAATTTTGTTCTGCGGTTCCAGAAAGTATCCGTATTGAAACTCCGGCGGCGGTGCTTCTGCTTGTCGCATCAGCGATTGCACGAGCAACTACTGACTGGGTCATGTTGCCATGGTAGGACACGTAGTTAGTGTGGTGTAAGCGGCATGCCTAACGAGATTGGCCGGGAAGAGGAATCTCTTCGCGGCACACATCCTTGCGATTGCAAACACCCTCGGCATCCACCGGATCTGCAGCCACTCCGGAGAGTGTGTAGATCTAATTCTCCAGAGCGGATGAGTCTGTCAATTATGAGATCAACCAGATTGGGGTCTAGATCTGTAACTGCCACGATTTCGCGTCGTGTAACAGCTCCCGATTGATATGCGGCAAGTACGAGATCTCGTAGCGATACCATCAGAAGAGAAGCCTGCCCACTTGGAATACCGCAACCGCCAACAGCCAGGCAATCGCTAGTTGGAATCCGACTCCAGCGAGAGCCCATTTCGTGCCAAATTCGCGTCGCTGCGCTGCAACTGTTGCAACGCAGGGTGTGTAAGCGGTTAAGAAAATTAAGAAGGCCAGAATTGCAGCACTGGTATCTCCCGAGCTGGACCGTTCGAAGTCCTTCTTAAGTTTCTTTCCAAGATCTGAAATTACTAATTCGCGATTCGGTGAATCGACTGCGTAGTTTTGTGCCCATGAAGCGATCACAACTTCTTTTGCGACAAAACCCGTGACTAGGGCTCCGGCGGTATGCCAATCGGCAAAGCCTGCTGGTGCAAAGATGGGGGATATTCCTTTTGCGATTGCACCATAGAGACTCTGTTCAACAGGCGTGCTGGTGGATTGGCTACTTCCAGGGGTTGGGATAGCCATTAACACCCACATCGCGACGACAGTTATTACGACAATTCCGCTAACTTCTCGGAGAAATCCCCTAACTCGCAACCAGGCATCAGCAATGACAAAAGTTGTTGTGGGTAACCGATAGGGAGGTAATTCAATTAAGAGGGGTTCGCGTGTAGCGCCTTTAATGAATGTGAGGCGCAAGAAGAGAGCGAAAAGAATCACTAATGTGATTGAGACGAGGTACATGGCAAAAACCACAGTGCCTGCATTTGGACCAAAGAAAATGCCGGCTACAAAAATGTAGACCGCTAGGCGAGCAGAACATGCAGTGAAAGGAAGCGTTAAACCCACAATCAATCGATGGCGTGCATCTGCGAGCGATCGGGTGGCGCTAACCGCAGGAACATTGCAGCCAAATCCGATAAGCAGTGGCAGGAGCGCTTTTCCAGGCAGTCCTGCAAAGCGCATTAAACGATCCGATACGACAGCTGCACGTGCCATGTATCCAGAATCTTCAAGCAAACTAAGGAGTAAGAACATGATGCTCATAACAGGAAGGAATGTGAGCAAAGTGCCAACGCCACTGATTAATCCATCGACGATCAATCCCTTGAGCCAAGGGATTGATGAGAGAGCACTTTCAATAGGAGGAGTAATAACTCCCGAAATAAAAGCGGAGATCCAATTTTGAAATGGTGCAGCAAAAGTTGTCGTTGATTGAAAGACCACCCAAAGAACGCCAAGAAGAATTAATACACCCAAGATTGGTGCAGTGAGAAAACGATCTACTCGATCCGAGAGGGTAGGTCGTTCGTCGGTTCGTGTTACAGAGGCGGCAAGGAGATCACTGACAAAACTAATTCGTTGATCTTCATCTAAGGGCAGAGAGGGCTCACTTGGGACCACGTCATCTGAATTTAATTGGGTAAGAGTTTCCACCAGGATTTCTTCAAGTTCTGCAGTTCCGTTCTTTAAGCGGGGTAGTACTGAAACCACCTTGATGCCAAGACCATGCGAAAGCGCATCCTCATCCACATTAATCCCGCGACGACGAGCAATGTCACTCATTGTCAGAGCAATAATCATTGGTTTGCCGAGTTCTTTGAGTTGGGAGACCAGGTAG
>CAKKQM010000029.1 GCA_919902125.1 Actinomycetes bacterium
GACCATGCGTACCTTCCACACCGGTGGTGTTGACACAGGTGGTGACATCACTCATGGTCTGCCACGTGTCGTCGAATTGTTCGAAGCGCGCACACCAAAAGGTGTTGCACCAATTGCTGAAGCTGCCGGCGTTGTTTCCTTCCGCGAAGATGCAAAGGGCAAGAAGATCGTCGTAACACCAGATGATGGTGGCGAAGAAGTTGCTTACCCAATTATCCGTCGTCAGAAGTTGCTCGTTGAAGAAGGTCAGCGCGTCGAGGTCGGCCAGAAGATGGTTGTCGGTGCGATTGATCCAAAGCAGGTGCTCCGTATTCTCGGACCTCGTTCAACTCAAGTTCACTTGGTTAACGAGATCCAAGCGGTCTACCGCTCACAGGGCGTAGGCATTCACGATAAGCACATCGAGGTCATCGTCCGCCAGATGCTCAAGCGCATTACCGTGCTTGAAGCTGGCGATACCGAACTTCTTCCAGGTGAACTCGTTGAACGTGGTCGCTTTGAGACTGAAAACCGCCGCATTGTTTCAACTGGTGGAAAAGCAGCCTCGGGTCGTCCAGAGTTGATGGGTATCACCAAGGCATCTCTTGCTACCGAATCTTGGCTATCGGCCGCATCATTCCAAGAAACGACTCGTGTCCTCACCGATGCGGCTCTTTCTGGAAAGAGCGACCCATTGCTCGGTCTCAAGGAGAACGTCATCATCGGCAAGCTCATCCCAGCCGGTACCGGCCTTGCCAGGTACCGCAACATTCGGGTTGAACCAACCGAGGAAGCAAAGGCTGCGGTTTACGCAGCCTACGATGAATACGACTTCACTCCATTTGAATCACAAGGTTCAGGTGAAGCAGTCCGCTTGGATGAATTCGAGCACCGTCAGTAAGTAGAAAAGTTGTAAACAGAACGGCCCCTTCACTTCACATTGGAGGGGCTGTTTTGATGTTGAAGCAATCCAACGGGTACGGAAAGCGGTTGCTCTTGGTAAGGTTCATCGTAGACGCGACCTATAGCCCCGCGCCCACCATACGAGGGAGGTGTCTTGTGGACCTCAACCTAACTGGTCGCGTCATTTACGTGACCGGTGGCAGTCGCGGCGTAGGTCGCGCGGTCGTTGAGCGGTTGTTGGCTGAGGGTGCTGTTGTTGCAACTTGCGCTCGCGATAGTAAAGTGCTGACGAATGCGTTCGTTGGAATTCCAAGCGATCGGCTGCAACTCGGGTTTTGTGACGTTGAAAACCGTGAAGCCGTGCGCGCTGACATCGACCATGCGGTCCAGCACTTTGGTCGACTGGATGCAGTGGTGGCCAATGCAGGAGCGGGCACGATGGGCGGGGTTCTCGATACCCCCCCGAATGAATTTAATGCCCAGTTCTCGATCAAACTTCATAGCGTGATGAATGTTATTGATGCCGCTCGTCTCCATCTCATTGGTTCGGACGCTCCAGCGATCGTTGTCGTCAACGGTGTTACTGCGCATGTTCCCGACCCTGACATGGCGGCGGTGAGCACGGCGCGCGCGGCGGTAGCAAGTCTCGTGCACTTGCTCGCGCTTCGATTCGCGTCGGACGGGATTCGAGTCAACGCAGTCAACCTTGGCGCGATCGTGACCGACCGACAGCGCCAGCGGCACGCCGTTTCGGGTGAGAATGAGGACTTCGAGCAATGGTGTGCGCGGGAGGTTGACCGGCGTTCGATTCCATTGGGAAGAATGGGTCGCCCTGCTGATGTCGCCCCCATGGTCGCCCTGCTGCTATCGCCCCTGTCTGGCTACATCACTGGCGCTTCGGTGGATGTCTCGGGCGGTCTCGGTGTCCGCCCCTGAGGCAATTTTCTGATCACCCTCTACCATTGCGAGTCTTTACGGCCCCTTTATTCTGAAAAGAGTGGAGGAGCCGTTTTGATGGCGGTGGTACCTATTTGCCCTGGTGGTACTTAATCGGTAAAGTACCACCTATGAGCATTATTGAATTGAATGTCAAGGAAAAGGGAAGAACAGTCCTTCCCGTGGAATTACAGAAGGCGTGTGGCTTCAAGCCGGGAGATACGCTAATTGTCGAAGAAATTTCAGAGGGCAGATTTATCGTAGAAACGAAAGAGAGAAAAATTCAAAGCCTGTGGGAAAAGGCTATCTCTTCAGACGCATCACCCGCGACTGAGGGGTTACTTCGTAAACGTTCCAAAGATGAAGCAGAACGTCTCGAAAGATTGAGCAAACCAACTTTCCCGCCTGTCAAAGAATCCGACAAAAGAGGAGCAGCACTTCTAGCAGCTGTACTTGGTGAATAGTGCCGCGCACTTCCTTACTCGATGCTTCTGCGCTCGTTGCGTTAATACTTCGAGAGAATGGTTGGAGGACGGTAGATGCCATTGTCGAATCTGGCTTGGCTCTAACTACTCCAAATGCTTTAGCGGAAACCTTTGAAATTTGCCGGCACAAAAAGACTGGAATCTCTCAAGATGAAATACGCCAATTATTGAATTTGAAGAACGTTCAGGTTGTGCCACTGGTAGAGGAAGACGTTGTAGAGGCTGGTTTTATTTACAAAAAAGCAGCGGAGCATAATTCAAAAAGTCAGGCACAAATTCACATAAGTCTCGCAGATGTCACTCTTCTCGCAGTTGGCAAGAGACTAGACGCCATAGTCGTTTTTTCTGATAACACGTGGGAGCTAATTGATTTGCCTGGAATCGAAGTCCGACCATTTCGCTGAACCAATCCATACTGGAATCCTGATGGTCATTTTGGTGAGGGAGGCACGGATGCACCCTTGTCATCGATTGATCAGGCGGGGAAATTCAAAGAACTCAACTTCAGATAAAGGGTCTTCTTATCCCAAACCGAGAAGCGATTTCAGTATAGGTTAACACCTAACCTATACTAATTGTCGCTCTTAGTATAGTTTAGGTGCTAACCTATACTATAAAACAGCAAATGGAGGGTTTATGCGAGGTACGTTCGTTCGTCGAACTTGGGAATACAACCCAGCTCACTACGCCCCGCCTCGGTATCGCCGAGCCTGTCATTACGAAGCCTTCATTCCAGATGACCTCACCAACTTTGCCGAACCGCTGGCGGGTGAACTTGCCGGGGCGATCTCCGATGCTGAGACTGCTATCCACCAACTCAATGCGCGGGCGCTGCCGGCGCTCGCCCCCTTGGCGCGATTGCTCTTGCGCTCTGAATCGGTTGCCTCCTCCAAAGTTGAGGGAATGCAAGTTGATTCGCGTGATCTTGCGCGAGCAGAGGCCAAGCTTGAAACAGGTGGCAAGGCCGGTCCGAACACTCGGGAGATTCTCGCCAACATTGATGCAATGGAACTGGCGATCGACCACGCCACTGTTGCAGAAACCATCTCTGTAGAGAACATCGTCGAGATCCATCGGATCCTTATGGCATCGGCGGCTAACCACCATGTGGCTGGTGTGATTCGTACCGAACAGAATTGGATTGGTGGAAATAACTACAATCCCTGCGGTGCCGATTTCGTGCCGCCACCGCCAGGGGAAGTTCCGCGCCTCCTTGCCGATCTTTGCGAAGCGATAAACGAAGATCATCTTCCGCCAGTTGTTCAGGCGGGTCTGGTTCACGCACAATTCGAAACGATTCATCCATTCCACGATGGCAACGGCCGAACAGGTCGAGCCCTCATTCATGTCGTATTGCGTCGCCGTGGAATGACACCTCAGTATGTGCCGCCGATCAGCATTGTGCTCGCTTCGAGTAAGGAGCGTTATGTACGAGGTCTTTCGAATTTTAGAGAAGGCGATTTTACCGACTGGTTGACTACTTTCGCCTTGGCAGCGGCACAGTCAGCCAACCTGGCGAGTGTCTATCTCGGCGAAGTTGAGATGCTGCAGAAGGAATGGAGAGCGGCGTTAGGTGCGGCGGCAAATCCGCGCGCTGATGCTGCTGCGTGGAAAATTATTGATTCACTGCCGGCTCACCCGATGATTACCGTGGCTGTTGCCGTGGCGGTGGTGGGACGCACTAAAGCTGCAGTCAGTGAAGCCATGTCGCAACTTGAACTTGCGGGTGTCCTAATCCGTGAATCGCAAGGTCAGAGAAATAGAACATGGGAAGCTAAGGGTCTTTTGAACCTTCTAAGCGATCTTGAATCCGGAGTGACCCCAAGAAAACAAGACTGAGGATCTAAATCTTACGACGAGTCTTTACGATCCCTCTGCTTCCTAATAACAGCAGAGGGGCTGCCTTAATTAGGTGATTTAATCGCACAAAGTCTCGACAATCGAGTTGAACGCTGTTACACATACGAAATGAAATTTGGAACTCCATCACCGATATTTCAATTAGGCGATGAATACATTGACCAAGCAGCAAAACTGAGCCCGATGACCGCGACATTTTTAGGCATTCCCGGGTATGACGACCAACTTGATGACTTCTCGCTAGAGGGTTCAAAAAAGAAGCCGGCATTGATCCGAGAAACATTGCGGAAGCTTGCAGATATGAAACCCCAAGACGAGAATGATCGAATCGCGGCTGCAGTTATGCAGGAGCGATTGACTTCAGAGTTGGCGCTTTATGACTCTTAAGAACAACAGATCGTTTGTGCAGTTATCTATTCTCCGGCTATAGCAATTCGCCAAGTATTTGAAATAATGCCCTTTGAGAGTGCAGAAGAGATCAAAAACATAACTCTAAGATTTAATGCGGTGAAATCTGCCCATGATTCGTGGCGTTCTTGTTTAACCGACCTCGCGAAGATGGGCAAGCGAACATCGAAACGCCAAGTGCGCGGCGTCGCTGATCAACTGAAAGCCTTCTCTGGCGGGGCCTACTCCGGGATCGCTAAGAGAATTGACCCTGGTACAAAATATTCTGAACTCCATACCGCGGCTGCTGCGGCGGATAAATCCGCGGGAGAAATGGGTGAGTGGTTGAGGACCAGTTATCTTCCGGAAGCGAATGAAAATGATGGAGTAGGCGAAGAGAGATATTCATCATGGGCACGTCACTACACAGGAGCTGATCTTGATCTGCGTGAAACATATGAATGGGGTTTGAAGGATCTTGCTCGAATCAATGAGCGAATGTGGAAAGTGGCATTGAAAATTAAGTCGGACGCGAAGTCACTGCAAGAAGTTGCTGATTATTTAGATAACGACCCGAAATATTTGGTAAAGGGTTCTAAGGCTCTTCTTGAGAAATTGAGAGAATTTACTGAATCAGCAACGAAACAGATGGATGGCGTTTACTTTGACATCGACGATCGCATCAAATTCTGCGATGTCCGTCTTGCTCCAGAGGGAAGTGCTGCCGCTCCCTACTACCAACCACCGAGTGAGGATCTATCACGTCCTGGGACAACCTGGTTTCCAACGCTGGGCAAAGACGAATTCAATTGGTGGAGAATTCCAACGATGTGGTACCACGAAGCAGTCCCAGGCCATCACCTGCAAGTTGCTACCGTAATTATTGAGAAAGACCGATTAACCCGTTTCCAACGAACCGAAGCATGGACGAGCGGTTATGGCGAAGGGTGGGCTCTATATGCAGAGCGACTCATGGATGAACTCGGAGCGTTCGATGACCCTGGATTCGAGATGGGTTTTCTTTCCGCGCAAGCTTGGCGAGCAGTTCGCGTAGTTGTAGATATCGGTATGCATTTAGGTTACAAAGACGAGGACGGAAAAGTGTGGACCGCCGAGTCCGCTAGCGATCTGCTGGTTAGTCACGCACTCCTTGACGAAGATTTCGCGAAGAGCGAGGTAGATAGGTATCTTGGAATAGCCGGCCAAGCTATCTCCTACAAGGTGGGTGAGAGAGTATGGATGAATTCGCGAGAAGAGGCGAAAAAGCGGTTGGGAGAAAGTTTTTCCCTAAAGAAATTTCATGCTTATGCACTCCGACTTGGTCCGATGGGTCTTGATCCATTTATGGTCGAGATGTCTAACTGGGATGCGAATTAGGCCATGCAACTTAATAATTGATCATCCTGAGGAGGGGCTCACCCTCATTGATGCCACGTGCCGGATTGGTCTTTCTGGACCAGAGGTACACCACGTTTCGTTGCACTACGGGCATAATGTCGTGATGGGTGTGAATTGAAAATGCGACTCTTTGCACCAGTGCCGTCTGCACGCGCAGCGGAAGAAACTCCCGCGGACAGAGATCGAGTCGTTGATGCGGCACGTGCCTTTTCATTAGTAATTGTTGTTGCTGGGCACGCATTTATGGCAGTTGTGGCATGGAAAAACGGAGTACCAAAGATTGGGAATTTGTTGGCAGCATTTCCTTGGACACAGGCGCTGACATGGGTGTTCCAGATCATGCCGCTCTTTTATTTTGCAGGCGGTGCTGCGAATACAATTTCTTGGGACAAGCATGTAGTTCGCGGTGGAACATATCCGAATTGGATTTGGAACCGCACACAACGATTACTGCGACCGCTCTGGGTGTATTTGATAATCGCAGGATGCATTGCTGCTCTTGTCACTGCGTTAGCTCCGACGCGCATCGCTGCGCCATTGATGTTTTTGACCACGCAACTGCTCTGGTTTCTCGGCTCTTACATTCTGGTTACAGCACTTACTCCTATATTTCACTCGGCTACTTCGGATAAAGGTGCATTAGTTACGTTTGCATTGCTTCTCGGATGTGGATTAGTAGATGCGCTTCGACTCTTCGCTGGGTGGCCTGCGGCAATTGGTTTGGTGAATTTCATCTTGGTCTGGTCGATCCCTGCTTATCTC
>CAKKQM010000030.1 GCA_919902125.1 Actinomycetes bacterium
GGGTTCTCGCGACCAATACCTACAGAGATGACAAAAGATGCTCGGTCTTGCGCAGAGTCATTGCCATGCCCGCCTTCGTCTATATGTCCGTGGTCTGTGGTGAGAACCAGCAGCCATCGCTCCCCATGCTTCTGCGCGCGTTCGGTTAGTGCTGCATGCAATCGAGAAAGATGGGCATCGACCCGACTAATCGCTTCGACATAGTGCTCACCAATTACCCCGTGAGTGTGCCCGGCTTCATCCGCATCGCAGAAATAAATAAAACTAACATCTGGGCCGAACTTCTCCATCGCATATACCGCGGCATCTGCAATTTCCGCATCAATCTGTCGGTAACCATAAGTCTCACCATCGCGCGAAATGACACGGTGTCGATTTGCTCGTTGTTGTTCACGGCGCTCATGGATAACCGGGCCAATGCCACTTGGATCCACCAAAGGTGGCCAACCTGCCGCTGCGAAAGTGGTGGTTGATTGGTCCTGGTAAAAAGCGCGGCTAAGTAAGTCGGGGCGATTCAACAGGTTATGTCCCACAAAGTAGTTGTTCGTAACTGCATGCTGGTCGTGAGTAGACCCAGTGAGCAAGGTTGACCAGCCAGGACCGGAGAGAGTGGGAGCATTCATTGTCATTTCCGTGAAATGCCCCGCATTCTTCAACGCGGTTAAGGTCGGTGCCTGCCCAGAATCCAGGGCGGTGCGCAGGATCAACCCATCGATCCCTACGAGAAGAATTTTAGTTTTCATACTGCACCTTACAATAACGTCTATGACGGAAGAGATGAAGAGAGAGCCAGTCAATTCGGCACTTCGCAAACTTCCGAAGATTTACGCACATCGAGGCGCATCAGCAGATTTTCCGGAACATACTCGCCAGGCTTATATAGCGGCCATCGAACAAGGCGCCGATGGCTTTGAATGCGATGTCCGTTTAACTAAAGACTCAGTACCAATTCTCTGGCATGACTCAACCCTAGAACGTACTGTTGGTGCATCTGGTGATATAGCCGCCCTGACTTTAAAAGAGATTCGTAACCATTACCCTGATGTGATGTTATTCAGTGAGTTGCTGGAGTTAGCAATTGCTCATAAAAAAGATTTTGCAATTGAGACAAAACATCCAGTCCCAACGGGTCGTGAAATCGAAACTACAATCGCCCAACATTTGGAGAACAAGAAGAAAGAGATTGCGAAATCGGGTATTGAAATTTCAATAATGTCGTTCTCTTGGTTTGCAATCGAGAGTGTCCGCCGATCACTAAAAGAGATCAATACGGTTATATTGCTCGACACCACCACAACTAGGTGCGCCAAGAGATTTACTTCCGCGCAAACTCTGGGACCAAGTATTGAGATGATAAAAGAAAATCCTCAATTAATCAGTAAAGCTAAAGAAGAAGGAAAGCGGCTCTTCATTTGGACCGTCGATATGCCAGAAGATGTTGAATTCTGCGCCCAGAATGGTGTTGATGTGGTGATAACAAATAAGCCGGCTCAAGCACGGAGCGTGCTCGGCTATCCTTAACCAATGAGCACATATGCCTACCTTGGCCCTATCGGCACCTTTACAGAGGCTGCGCTCAAGAAAATTACTGATTCCAACGATCAACTTATTCCATACGCAAACGTGACAGCAACACTCGAAGCGGTTCGAAATGGCGAGGCTCAATTCGCCTTAGTTCCAATTGAGAATTCCGTGGAAGGTGTTGTCGCCCGCACTCTTGATGAACTCGCTACCGGGGATCCCCTCGTTATTACCGGCGAAGTCACTCTACCTGTCAGATTTGCGTTGATGACTAAACCAGAGACCACAGTCATTAATCGAATTGCAACCCATCCTCACGGTGAATCACAATGTCGTACCTATATTGCAAAGAACTACCCCAACGCCGAAGTCATTGCCACGGCTTCAACTGCTGCTGCTGCTGAAGCACTTAGTCGCGGCGAATTCGATGCGGCAATCGCGGCACACATTGCAGCTTCGCATTACGGATTGAAAATTGTGGCAGAGAACATTGGCGATAATGAAGGTGCTGTTACTCGTTTTGTTCTTGTATCTAAACCTGGCACACATCCAGTACCCACTGGACACGATCGAACATCTTTAGCAGCATTTATCGGGATAGATCATGCAGGAGCGTTACTTGAAGTTCTTACCGAGTTTGCAGTGCGTGGTGTTAACTTAACTTTCATCCAGAGCCGACCAACCGGTCGCGAACTCGGTCACTACCATTTCATTATTGATGCAGAAGGTCATATCGATGAAGCACGGGTAGGAGATGCCCTCACCGGACTTCGTCGGATCTGTGAAGATGTCCGCTTTCTTGGTTCCTACCCTCGCGCCGACAAAGTAACACCAACATCCTCTCCACAGATGAGCGATACTGCCTTTTCTGAATCCAGAAAATGGCTTAACGATATACGGCAAGGACGCACAATATGATCGATATTAAATACATCCGCGAAAATCCTGATGTAGTGCGCGCATCTCAGCGTGGACGAGGGGAAGACCCAACAATCGTCGACCAGGTATTAGCTGCCGATGAAATACGTCGCGCAGCAATTGTTGAGTTTGAAGCACTCCGAGCAGAACAGAATATTTTCTCTAAATCAGTAGGTGCCGCCAAAGGTGACGAAAAAATTGGGCTGCTCGAGCGAGGCAAGGCGCTCTCTGCTCAAGTTAAGGCAGCTGATGCTCGTCGGTCAGAGGCAGAAACCAAATCTCAAGCGCTGACGCTACTTTTATCTAACCTGCTTGACCCTGCTGCGCCGATCGGTGGCGAAGAAGATTTCGTTGTTTTGGAACATATTGGAACGCCGCGCGATTTTACTAAAGATGGTTTTGAACCCAAAGATCATGTTGAACTTGGCAAATTATTAGGAGCAATTGATATCGAACGCGGAGCGAAAGTTTCTGGCGCTCGCTTTTATTACCTTACCGGGGTGGGCGCACTATTGGAGTTTGCGCTTATTAATTACGCTATTTCCAGCGCCGTAAAAGCCGGCTTTATCCCAATAATCACTCCCGTTCTAGTAAAACCACCAGCAATGGAAGGCACAGGTTTTCTCGGGCAAGCGGCCGAGGATATTTTTAGATTAGAGAAAGATGATTTCTATCTCGTAGGCACGAGCGAAGTTCCACTTGCAGCGTTCCATATGGACGAGATCCTCAATAGCGAGAAGTTACCGTTACGCTACGCGGGATATTCCACTTGTTTTCGGCGTGAAGCCGGAGCGCATGGGAAAGACACTCGAGGGATTATTCGCGTGCATCAATTCGATAAAGCGGAGATGTTCATCTTCTGCAAACCAGAAGATGCAGTTGCTGAGCATCAACGCATATTGCAATGGGAGAAGGAATTCCTTAACGCGATGGAGATTCCCTTTAGAGTCATTGATGTTGCCTCGGGTGATCTTGGTTCGAGCGCCACGCGTAAGTTTGATTGCGAAGCATGGATTCCGACCCAGAACGCGTACCGTGAAGTCACAAGCGCATCTAATTGCACGGAATTTCAGGCCCGCCGCCTTAATATACGGATGAAAGATGGTCAGAACACCAAGCCAGTTGCAACTCTGAATGGAACTCTTGTCGCAGTCCCCCGGACTATCGTTGCAATTTTAGAAAATCATCAGAACGCAGATGGCACTGTCAATGTTCCAAAGGCTCTCCAACCATTCTTGGGAATGACTAGATTTGAGTTGGTGTGAATTTACGACCAAAGTTAATTGCTACTGATTTAGACGGCACTATCGTTGCTCACGGTGGCGAGATCTCGCAACGAACCATCGATGTTTTCCACCGTGCAGACCAGATGGGTATTCACATTTTCTTTGTGACAGGTCGCCCACCACGGTGGATGCCAGAAATCAGGGATGCATTCGGTATCGGCTCTGCTATTTGTGGCAACGGGGCAATGTTGTACGACTTACACCAGGATAAAGTTTTAGAAGAGTGGCTCATTTCTGTCGAATCACAGAAAAAAACAGTTGCGAAGTTGCGGGCTACTATCCCCCAAGTTTCTTTTGCAGTTGAGAGCCATAATTATTACGTTCGCGAGTCGGCATATATTCCTCGTTGGGATGTTGGTTTGGATAACATCGGTGTTGGTCAAATTGAAGAGATGATGACCGTTCCAGCTTTTAAGCTGTTAGCGCGCTGTTCGGCGCAAGAATTATCTTCTGATGAAATGCTAGAAATCGCTCATCGTGAACTCGATGATATTGTCACCGTCACTCATTCCAACCCGCATGATTCACTTCTGGAAATCTCTGCACTGGGAGTCTCCAAAGGAGCCACTCTGGCAAGGATGGCAGGACGCCTAGGAATCGATGCTAAAGATTGTGTGACATTTGGCGACAACCCCAATGATTTTTCTATGTTGCAATGGGCGGGTCGCTCTTATGCAATGGCTGATGGTCATCCCGATGGCAAGAAACATGCCAAAGATATTGCTCCATCACATCTCGATGATGGCGTAGCCGTGATTCTTGAGGAACTCCTCCAACTTCCTGCTTAGGCGAAAGTTCAGGTAGATTACGCCGCGGAGGGCTCGCATAGCGGCCGAGTGCACCGGTCTTGAAAACCGGCAAGGGAAACCTTCGAGGGTTCAAATCCCTCGCCCTCCGCTCTTTTTATTAAACATGTGGTTGATTTCATAGCCATTCACGCCTGTTTGAGCCTAGCCACACGCCTTACGTAGCGGGAAACTAAGTTCTTAGGCCTCAAGGTGTTCGCAACGCCAGGCAAAAGGAGTTGGTACATGTCGGGAGTCTTCTCACCAACGCGCGCAAAAATTGCAGCACGAACATTACGTACAGATCGTTGGTGGTTGCAGCCTGCGATAACCGTCGCAGTTCTTGTTGCTTTTATTATCTATGCAACCATCCGCGCTTTTGAAGCGAAATTTTATTTTGCCGAGCCATTGATTTCACCTTTCTATTCACCATGTATGACGTCAGCATGCCCCGAGGGTGCCTCCCTTGTTGGTCACCCACTTGGCACGGTTGCCCTCTTTGGGATGGCGATTTCACCCGCGCTCTTTATTCTGATTTTCCCGCTCGGTTTTAGAATGACCTGTTATTACTATCGCAAGGCTTACTACCGTTCTTTCTGGCAATCACCGCCTGCATGTGCAGTTGCAGAACCACATAAGACATATACGGGTGAGACTAAAGCACCACTTGTTTTACAGAATGGTCATCGCTGGTTCTTCCTTGCGGGTTTAGTTTTTAACGTGATCCTCACAATTGATGCGTTCTTGGCATTCCGTAATGCGCAAGGTCAATGGGGTCACATGAGTGTTGGAACTTTAGTGTTGCTCACCAACGCAACATTACTCTGGCTCTATTCAGCTTCGTGCCATACATGTCGTCACACTATTGGTGGGCGTTTACGACATTTCTCGAAACATCCAGTGCGTTACAAGTTATGGACTTGGGTTTCTGTTCTTAACCACAGTCACCCCACTTTCGCGTGGATCTCGCTCTTTGGTGTTGCGCTTAGCGATGTTTATGTGCGCTTTGTTGCATCTGGTTCGATCACCAACTTCTACTTCTTTTAATCGCACAACGGGGAGCCATTGATGAGTAACTTAGAACGGCATAAATACGACGTCGTTGTTATTGGCGCAGGCGGTGCGGGACTTCGCGCTGCGGTAGAAGCACGCGAAGCTGGATTACGGGTAGCAATTATCTGTAAATCCCTTTTCGGTAAAGCCCACACTGTTATGGCTGAAGGTGGAGTTTCCGCATCAATGGGAAACGTAAACCCCGATGATAATTGGATGGTGCATTTCCGCGACACAATGCGCGGCGGCAAATTCCTCAATCACTGGCGGATGGCTGAATTACACGCGAAAGAATCACCAGATCGTGTTTGGGAGCTTGAAGCATGGGGTGCCCTCTTTGACCGCACAAAAGAAGGCAAAATCAGCCAACGCAACTTTGGTGGACATGAATACCCACGCTTAGCCCACGTTGGCGATCGCACTGGCCTAGAACTCATTCGCACATTGCAACAGAGAATCGTTGCGCTACAGCAAAGAGATGCGCGTGACCATGGTGATGCTGAAAGTTTTATCAAGGTATTTGCAGAGTTAACCGTTACAGAAATTCTCAAAGAAGGCGACAAGATTGCTGGGGCTTATGGATATTGGCGTGAAACGGGCGCTGAAGTTCTCTTTGAAGCACCTGCGGTCATTCTTGCCACCGGCGGAATCGGTAAATCATTTAAAGTAACTAGTAATTCTTGGGAAGGCACTGGAGATGGCCACGCTTTAGCACTCAAAGCCGGCGGTCGTTTAGTAGATATGGAATTCGTGCAGTTCCACCCAACCGGGATGGTCTGGCCACCATCGGTTCGCGGACTTCTTGTTACAGAATCAGTTCGTGGTGATGGTGGAGTTCTTACCAACTCTGAAGGCAAACGCTTTATGTTTAATTACATTCCAGCCGTATTTAAAGAAATGTATGCCGATAACGAAGCAGAGGGTGATCGTTGGTACAACGACCAAGCCAATAACCGTCGCCCCCCAGAGTTATTGCCACGTGATGAAGTTGCTCGCGCAATTAATTCTGAAGTTAAAGCTGGACGTGGATCACCACATGGTGGTGTCTATCTTGATGTGTCCAAACGTATGCCCGCTGAAGTGATTAAAAAGAAGTTGCCAAGTATGTGGCATCAATTTAAAGAGTTAGCCGATGTTGATATTACTTTGACAGCAATGGAAGTTGGGCCCACCTGCCACTACATGATGGGTGGCATAGAGGTGGATCCTGATACCGCTGCAGCAGTAGGTGTACCAGGACTTTTCGCAGCCGGCGAGACAGCCGGTGGTATGCATGGTTCCAATCGTCTTGGTGGCAACTCGCTGTCAGATATTTTGGTTTTTGGTCGTCTTGCAGGTGCGGGAGCTGCTGTTTACGCGAAAGCTAATAGGGGCGACGGAGTTTCTGATGCGACAATAAAGAGTGCGAGTGAGACGCTCAATGCTCCATTTTCACGCGGTGGAACTGAAAATCCATACACGATTCATGCTGAGCTTCAACAAGTAACCAATGATCTTGTTGGAATTATTCGAACTAAAAAAGAGTTGGAAGATGCAATTGTTAAATTGGCGGATTTCCGAACTCGTGCCGTAGCGGTAAAACCAGAAGGCGGTCGTGCATTTAATCCTGGTTTTCACCTCACATTGGATCTTGAGACGATGCTCTTGGTCTCTGAATGTATTGCACGTGCTGCGTTGCAACGCGAGGAATCCCGCGGTGGTCATACCCGTGAAGATTTTCCAAAGATGGATCCCAAGTGGCGCCAAGTCAACTCAATTTGCACATGGGATGGTTCCAAGATCAATATAACTAAACAAAAATTACCAAGCATGCCCAAACGGCTTCTTGATCTCTTTGATCCACATGAGTTGGAGAAATACTTAACTCCAGAAGAGATGACCGATCTGAAAGGTGGTGCGTGATGAGTGACATCAAGAAAAAGATCAAACTTCGGATCTGGCGCGGCGATGCCAAAGATGGCGCTCTACAGGATGTGGAAGTTGAAGCCAATGAAGGTGAAGTAGTTCTCGATGTTATTCACCGTGTTCAAGCAACTCAGATCTCTGACTTGGCTGTGCGCTGGAACTGCAAAGCAGGTAAATGCGGTTCATGCTCCATGGAAATCAACGGTAAGCCACGTCTTGCCTGCATGACTCGTATGAATATGTTTGAAGAGGGCGAGACCATCACGGTTACGCCACTTCGTGCATTTCCGGTCATCCGCGATCTGGTTACCGACGTTTCCTTTAACTACAAAAAGGCGATGGAAATTCCAGCGTTTGAACCTCCCGCAGAACTCAAAGCCGGCGAATTCCGTATGCAGCAGGTAGATGTTGAGCGGAGTCAAGAGTTCCGCAAATGCATCGAATGTTTCCTCTGTCAGGACACCTGCCATGTTATCCGTGATCACGAAGAGAACAAGAAGTCCTTTGCGGGGCCGCGTTTCTTTATCCGTATCGCCGAACTGGATATGCATCCGCTAGATATCTTGCGCAACCGCAAACAGAGGGCGCAAGAAGAGCATGGTCTGGGAATGTGCAATATCACCAAGTGCTGCACCGAGGTCTGCCCCGAGCACATCCATATCACCGATAACGCGATTATTCCGATGAAAGAGCGGGTAGTTGACGTGAAATACGATCCTATTCGGTGGTTAGGCTCCAAGATCCGCAGACGCGAGGGTATTGTTTAATACATGCGTTTGATCCTTCGTTGGGCTGCTTTAGCTGTTGCTTTCTGGGTTGCCACCGTTGTAGTGCCCGGGATAACCGTTAATGGTGGAGTTGGGACTTATCTCTGGGTCGCCCTCCTCTTTGGTTTGATTAACGCCATCTTGGGCTCGTTGGTCAAACTACTTACCCTGCCAGCAACAATCCTTACCTTTGGTCTCTTCATCTTTGTTATTAATGCTGCCATGCTTTCATTAACCGCTAGATGGAGTGCCGCTCTAGATGTAAAAGATTTTTGGTCCGCGC
>CAKKQM010000031.1 GCA_919902125.1 Actinomycetes bacterium
AAATGATGCCAAGCACGCCGATAGATACCCCGCGCTCGCGCTCTTCATCGACCACATCTTTTATAGTGCCTAGTACTGAGCCGAGTGCAATGATCACAGTCTCGGCGCCATCGCACAGATAAGGACGGACGAGGCCACCGGAGTCGCGGTTAAAAATTTTGGCGAAGTCTTTGGCAACTTTTGGAATTAACTCCAGCGCTTGCAATGCTTTTATATGGGCCAGGTAGCGAACCTCCGTGAAGGCCTCAGGGCCCACCATCGCTCCGATTGAAATTGGGTCAGTTGGGTCGAGTACTTGCCGCGGCAGATATGGTGGGAGAAAAGAATCGACCTGTTGTTGCTCTGGTACATCTACCTGCTCGGAGGCGTGGGTCAGGATGAAACCGTCCATACAGACCATGACCGGTAGCGAAAGTTCCTCAGCGATCCGAAATGCCTGCACATGCAAGTCGGCAGCTTCTTGATTGGTCTCTGCATAAAGTTGGATCCATCCGCAGTCGCGCTGAGACATTGAGTCGCTATGGTCGTTCCAAATATTAATTGGCGCTCCGATTGCTCGGTTGGCCACCGTCATGACGATGGGAAGCCCTAACCCGGAAGCGTTGTAGACCGCCTCGATCATGTAGAGCAGTCCTTGGCTGGCTGTGGCTGTGTAAGTCCGGGCACCGGTGGCGCTGGATCCGATGGCCACCGACATTGCGGCGAACTCGGACTCGACGTTGACGAATTCACAGCTGACGAGTTCGCCAGATTTCACCAATCGGCTAAGCCACTCGACAATGTGGGTCTGCGGCGAGATTGGGTAGGCGCAGATCACCTCTGGCCGACAATATGCAACTGTCTCAGCGACTGCCTTCGACCCCTCAACCTGCTTGAGCATCAGATGACTCCTTCGACTGGTCGCCCAACTGGGATTGCACAAATACGTAGGCCGCGGTGGCCGCGGCCGAGTTTCCCTCTGCGAGTTTGCCCTTGAACTTGGCGCCGATCGCGTCGACAACTGAAGCCAGCGAGACCACTTGCGTCAGTGCGGCAAAGGCACCGAGCAGGACGGCATTGGGCACTGGACGACCGAGATGCTCTAGGGCTAGTTCAGTGGCCGGCACGGTGACGAATCGATTGGTTGCACTAGCAAACTGACCTAATCCGAGTTCTGTGAAAGTGCGCGTGGAGTTAATCAGTACATAACCAGTAGGCAGCAATCCGTTGAAGACGTCGACCCCGTGAAGCAGAGTTTCGTCCTGCACGATGAGGGCGTCAGGCGCCATTACTGGCTCGCGGACACGGATTGCCTCATCGGCTATTCGACAGAAGGCAACGACCGGCGCGCCTGTGCGCTCGGAGCCGAAACTGGGGAAAGCCTGCGCGTGGCGGCCTTCGCTGAAAGCGGCCTGCGCCAGTAACTCCGCCGCGGTTACGACGCCTTGACCACCCCGACCATGAATACGGACTTGAAACACAAGTGATCTCTCATATCAACCAGATACGCCTTTAGCCTTCACTAAATCTTCCTGCAGCGCAACAGTAATCACGCTTGGCGTGACTGAATACATATTAATTTAATTCTCCAGACTGACAGAATTTTCTAAAAGTCGATCCTGGCAAGTCGCTCGAGAAGGACGGTCTGCATTGAGGATAATGAAAAAGTGCAAAAATCTGCGATAGTCCTCAATAAGACCAAAAAAGAGAAATTTCGACTTGGATCAATTCTGGCCCTTGCAGTATCTCTACTGGCATTGACTGCACCTCCTGTTGCGCAAGCGACCACGACAATTTTTGGGTCATTTCCTAGAATTACGGCAACTTTAGATCTTGGAAAAATCACCATTATCCCACCGACCACTAATTCTCCCGGCGAATGGTCATTTACATCCTCGAATTCAAAGGTTGCCACTGTCGCTGGTTCAACACTTACTTTATTCTCTGCCGGTTCATCAACCATCACCGCTACCCAAGCAGCAAGTGGTGTCTATACCCAAAGGTCGCGATCTACATTATTAATTGTTGGTCCGGGCACGCCGACCTTAGGTGAATTCGCTGATCAAACTATATCTATTACTCGGCAATCATTTACTTTAACGCCGCCTACATCAACTTCTAATGGGTCGTGGACTTATATATCTGCTAATCCATTGATCGCTTCAATCACTGATAATGTCGTGAAGTTTTTGGACGGTGGAAAAGTTGAAATTATTGCAACGCAATCTAATACTTTGAATTGGAAGAGCGCATCAACCCGTATGACGCTGACTATTGTTGCGATCCCAGCAGTGATTGGGACTTTCGGCGATATAACACTAAATAAAGATAGTGTTGGTAGCATCACATTAATTCCTCCGACGTCAAATTCACCGGGCACGTGGAGTTTTACTTCCTCTAATCCTCAAGTCGCGACGATTTACGGAAGAACCCTGACCCCTATTGCTATCGGTACCTCCATAATTACAGCGATTCAGGCTCATTCGGGAAATTACGGATCAGCCAAAATCTCAATGATCCTTACTGTTCAGGCTGCACTCCCACCTCTGGGAGCTTTTGCGGATGTGACTGCGCCTTTTTCTTCGACTTCATTAAATACTTTAATTTTGCATCCCCCTACTTCTAAATCACTTGGCGCATGGACATTTGAATCTTCCGATCCTTTGGTTGCTACCGTCAATAATTCGATGGCGACTTTATTAAAGCCGGGCACAACAACTATCACAGCCAAGCAATCTGCGATGGGCACTTACGGGCCATCATCTCCAGTTTCAATGACTCTGACAGTTGTGGGAACGCCTACCGTTGATGTGTGGAGCAATATTGAAAAAGTCGTAAAAGATCCAGATTTTTCATTGTTGCCACCGACATCCAACTCCCCAGGAGCATGGACCTTTACCTCTGCAGACCCTGATGTTGCAGAAATTGTTGGTGATGTTGTGAAAGTGAAGGGTGCTGGTCAGACGGTTATTACTGCAACGCAGGCCGCAACTCCGATTTGGACGCAAACAACAGCCCAGATGACTATCCGTGTTTTCGGCAATATTCCAACTATCGGTGCATTTGCATCGATCGAAGCTGGAGTTGGCGACACACCCATTGTTATTAAAGCTCCCACTTCTAATTCAACTGGCGCATGGACTTACACATCTTCAAACAAAAAGGTTGCCACTATTAGCGGGACTTCTTTGGTAATAGTCGGTGTTGGCGTTGCGACAATTACCGCGACGCAAAAACCGGCAGGAAATTATTCACAATCAAATACAGTTCAAACTACGGTAACAGTTAAACCAAAACCAATCGTTGGTGATTTTTCAAATCTGAAAATAGTTTTCGGAACTGTGGCTCCGGTGATTGTTAACCCAACATCAACATCTACCGCGCCATGGGGTTTTAAGTCATCAAATCCGGCAGTGGTCACTTTCTCTGATTCAATTGTGCAAATGCGGGGTGTAGGCACTGCCACAATAACCGCGACGCAGGCTGGGACGGCAGAGTTCGCGCCGATTGTTAAGACATTTACAATCCAAGTTCTCGCGGTACCTGTCGTGAAGGTACCCGTCGTAAAGAATCCTGTTGTGAAATCGGCAATCAAAGTGGCCGTGGCTAAACGGGTCATTACAGTTGCGGCGAAGAGTGCTAAGGCCAAAGTCACGATCAATGGCGCTAAGGCCAAAGTGGGTAAAAATACCGTCAAACAAGGCAAACAGACCGTTCTGGTAAAGATCAGCGACAAAGTTGTTTACAAGAAGACCTTCACCATTAGATAGAGGTTCTCACCGTTTCAAATCGCGATAAAAATTCTCGTGTGGTCCAACTGCTTCAAAGGTAACTTCTTTCAATAAATCATTGACCGTGTAAGCAATTAAGAAATCCTGTCCAGCCGCAGGGAATTTGTATACGAGGAGCCCAGTTAAATCTCCCTTCTTTGGCTCACCGATTGTGGGTTCATGAAGAATTTGGTCGAGAGCTCTATGGACGGTTCGGAGTTGGTTGGGATGGAATCGCTTGTACGAACGGAGAAAACGGCGAGCAAATTTTTCTGAATAGTTCAACGAATTTCCTGAACTTCTGTTGGCTCTTCACGGCGCACTGACCGAACCTTCTCTGACGCTGGTTCAGCTAACGAGGCAAGTACATCAATGATGAAGTAAATTGGTAAGTCTGGGTTATCTATTGCCGTACGACCAACCTTGGCCCAGTACTCAATCTGTCCTGCAATGGTCCGATGCTCGATCGCTGCTTCAGCTTTGGCGCGTTCGTACGTTTCTTTCTCAAGTCTCACTGGCATGCTCATGAAGATACCTTACTACATTTGTAGTATGGATAGGAGTGGGCAAAATTGTGCCTAGAACTTGAGGGCCCCTCTCATGTGGGTTCCTACTCTTTAAGTCCCTTGCGTCGATAATTAACGACTCTGACAAATTTGGCGGTCTTCGCGATTGGGAAAGGAAGCTCACTTATAAGCGGAAGCCATAGGTCCACCCGATCACTTACTTCGTTTATAACGCGCCGAACCGCGCGCTCTGGTAGTCCCAAGTGATCACCGAG
>CAKKQM010000032.1 GCA_919902125.1 Actinomycetes bacterium
CCAAGTTTTCGCTTTATAAGCCGCGATAAAACCAGACGGCACTGCGATAGTTATTGTGACAAGAAAGGAGATCAATGTTAAAGGAACAGTTACTGAAAGACGCGAGTTAATCTCAGGTCCTACCGGGATATTGCCAATAAGCGAAGTGCCCATATGGAAAGTTGCGAGTTCTTTAATCCAGTGCCCAAACTGCTGCAGTAAAGGAAGATCTGATCCAACCGAGTGTCGTGCTGCAGCGACTTGCTCGGGGGTTGCACCCACTGTGAGGAGAGCGTTTGCTGGATCACCTGGCAACATCCGAAGTAGCACAAATAAGGAGGTACTGGCTACGAAAAGGGAGATGAAGAGCACCATTATCCGTCGAGTGATGTAGTTAATCATCGGCGTTTTCTTCATTTATACCCTCCAAACTTTTAAAAACTGTATCCAATCCGGATGCCCTTTTCGGGCACCCGGATTGGATACAGACTTCATTTAAACGGTGAAATTATCTCTTAGTTCTTTACGATGTTGTACACGAAGAACTGCGAGTTGATTCCGTTGATTGGATACCCTGAAAGTGATGATGAAGAGACCACGATCAGAGGGTAGAGGTAGAGCCAATCGCTAGCTGCATCTATGGCGACTAGTCGGTTGGCCCTCTTAAGTAGAGCCGCTTGAGCTTTTGCGGTATTTGCTTGCTCGGATTGGTTTATCAAATTGGTGACCCGTGGATTGCTATAACCCCAGAAGAAATCGGGATTGCCGTACCAACTGATATTACGACCACTGAGGATATTTTGGATCGTTGCGGTGTAGTCCCTCTTCTTGTAGATCTTGTCAAACCACTGACTTGTGGTGATGATATTGATCTTCATTGTGATTCCAACTTTTGCCAGTTCAGACTGGATGAAGGCAGCGGCAGCCGGATGAGGATCATCATTTGGTGTATCGAGTGTGAAAGTAAAGCCCTTTGAGTAGCCAGCCTTAGCTAGTTGCCTCTTTGCTAAAGCAGGATCGTAGGGATTTACTGTGCTGAGATCTTCATACCCTGGATCTATAGGCGTCATAATCGAGCTTAGTAATGTGCCGTACTCTCCCCAGATAGATTGAAGCAACTTCTTCTTATCTATTGCAGAAGTGATCGCTTTACGAACCAGTGCCTTATTAAATGGAGTTACGCGATCGTTGAAAATGATCAATTGTTTATTTGTCGATAGACCATTGGTAATTTTGTAGTTTGCGTTTTTGAATTGTGCCAGCGCATCTGGATTTCCTTCGCTGGTAATGATGTCAACTGCGTGACTCAATAGGGCATTGTTAAGCGCCGTTCCATCGGTAAACTGATGAAATACAACAACTTTATTCTTTGCATTTGCGCCCCAATATCCATCAAAACGAGTTATAGATATGGTTGATCCACGCGTCCAAGCTGTGTATTTGTATGGACCAGTTCCGTCTTCACTTGAAGTCATATCTTTTAGCGCTGAGTTAACAATCCACACGTAGGTGAGGTTGTAAACCAAGGATATTGACTTTTTTGAAAGGGAAACAATTACGGTCGTGGCATTGGGAGTCTGAATTGATTCAATAATGCTTAAATTGCTTTTTTGTGGCGATTGCGAGCCTGAAGCAGTTACTTTCTCAATGCTGTACTTCACATCTGCCGAAGTAAAGGTTTTGCCAGAATGAAACTTCACATTGTTGCGGAGTGTGAATGTGTAGGTAAGACCATTTCTGCTTACCTTAGTGCTAGTGGCCAACAGGTTTTCAACCTTGCCGTTGTCGTTAAGTTTGAACAAACCTTCATACACGTTGCCATTAAATGCCTCGGTTAAGCCCGCTCCACCATTGGCGGTGTTATCCAAATTCAGGACTTCGTGTAATGAACCAACATCAATGGTTGCATTTGTGTCGGCTGCACTTGCACTTGTGCCGCCGATAGCCATAGTAAAGGCGAGGACAGCCGCAAGGGTGAGCCCTCCCAGTTTCATACTTTTCTTTCTGGTATTCATTCTTCCCCTTTGTGGTTGTTAGTTGGTTTTCCTTCTTAGCTAACTTTGTAGCCGTCACGAAAAACTGGGTATCGCTCGCCTGCTCGGATTGGAATGTGTAGACGGTTCTGAGGTGGCGGTAGTGGGCAGTTGTAATGAATAGAGAAACCGCAAGGTGGCACAAAAGCGTGATTGAAATTGAGAATTATTCGGTCAGTACCAGCAGTCGGGTAAACAAAGAGAAACCTGCCTGAAGAATATGTTTCGATACCATTGGTCGTATCTGCAAAAACGAGTAACAGTTTGTCACCATCATCGAAGGCACTGAGTACGAAATCGATACCATCTAACTTCAGAGTGATCTCGCCAGGTACTACCAAATCCCGAGTACCACCATTGTCCTTAATGTGTTCAAACGCCACTGGACGTGATTCAGGATGTTTGGTATATATTGCTTCAATAATCCAATTAGGATCAAAAGGGTAGACGTCTATTGTTTCGAAAGATTGAATGGCTGGAGAGTTTGCATCCCATAGGCGAATTCCACGTGCAATCACTTCTCTATTGAAATCTTTTTGCTCCGTTTTAGTTGCCGTTACCGAGCCAGGAAGGCCGGCCAATGCCTCCTCTGGTGATATCTCTCGGTCGCCTTGCTGCCACCGTGTTTCGATCAACGCAAGATTGCCTTTTGGTAACACGACATCTGCCAATCGTTTGGCTCGCCATGCATCCCAATCTCTCTGTAAAGTCATGCTTGCCTCTCCTTAGTGTTCGATGAGGTAATCTTGAGGGAGTTCAAACCAGCGCAAAGACTCAAAACGCTCGCTCACTGAGCGCGGAACAGAAGTTAGCACTGATGACGATGGTTGGTTAGCGTGTTCCACTGCGAGTCGTTGCGCGGATTCCAGATGTTGGATTAACGCATTTTCTGGCGCGCGATCTTGATGTATTGGATAGCACATCTGCCCGTCTTCGTCGTATGAAACCTCACGTAAACGCAGCGGCGGCTCTACTGGTCCATTGCGGTGATGCCAGAGACCTGAGTCGGGGTCAAAGCTATAGTCGGTGAGGAAGAGGTGCCCATGTTGAGCCACAAAGAGAACGGCAGAGATGAGGTAGTCGACCACAATGTCGGAGAGAAAATAGTTGAAATTAATCCGCACCCACCCCGGCTTTATTCCTTCACAACCACTAGCGATCTGCTCTTCGAGAGCATGGCTTTTCTCCAGGTTAATCCCAAGTAACCGATGACCGTAGGGTCCTGCACAGGAACATCCACCGCGCGATTGAATCCCGAAGAGATCACTGAGAAGCGCAACAACAAAGTTGTGGTGAAGATATTTACCTGAAGGTCCACGCAGTACAAATGAGAGGATGGAAAGTCGTTTGGCTTCTGGATTGCCGAGTAATTCAATTCGAGGCTCATTGCTCCATGCCGTGACTGCGCGTGCTAAAAAATTTGCTTCCATGGCATGAATTGCAGAAACGCCAACAGTTTCTTTGAGTTGGAAGACAAGACCTGCCCGAATTGATTCAATAATGGCTGGCGTGCCACCTTCTTCTCGGTGCGCAGGGTCAACTAGATAACGATGTTCAAGCGAATTAACGTAGACAACAGTGCCGCCGCCTGGCACCACTGGTACCGAGTTATGGACGATTGCACGATTCACCACCAAGACGCCTGGAGTCTGCGGGCCGCCGATGAACTTATGAGGACTGATAAAGATTGCATCTTTACGGGCCAGGGGATTGTGTGGATGCATATCGATCTTCACATATGGAGCAGCTGCAGCGAAATCCCAGAAAGCCAGCGCACCATGTTCATGAAGGAGTTGAGAGACAGCATCAGTATCCGTAATTATTCCCGTGACATTACTTGCCGCAGAAAAAGATCCAATTTTCAGAGGGCGCAGAGCATGTTTGTTGAGTTCGGCACGTAAATGATCAAGATCAACATGACCATCTGCGTCCTCTTGGATGGTGATGACGTCGCAGATTGACTCCCGCCATGGGAGTTCGTTGCTGTGATGCTCATAAGGGCCAATAAAAACAACAGGTTTTTGCTCATTTGGAATCTGATCAGAAAATTTCCATTGCAAATCAAGGTCGGTAGGAATTCGAATGTTGAGAATACCGATCAATTTA
This sequence comes from Actinomycetes bacterium, assembly GCA_919902125.1. Lineage (GTDB taxonomy): Bacteria > Actinomycetota > Actinomycetes > Nanopelagicales > Nanopelagicaceae > QYPT01. The sequence continues at coordinate 4,119 of CAKKQM010000032.1, forward strand.
TCAATTGCCCCAGTTGCCCCTGATCCTGCAAAAATTACGACATCATCTACTGTGGCACCCACGGCCTTGCGAATAATTTCTCTGGCATCTTCACGTAGTCGAGTTGTCTGCAATCCAGTTCCGATGGCCTCTGTATGGGTATTTGCATATCGCGGCATGACCTCGTTACGAATAAAATCTTCGATAAAGGTCAATGCCCTTCCGCTTGCTGTGTAATCGGCGTAGGTGACACGACGGGGCCCATATGGGCCGCTCATCATTTGATCATCGCCAATGACGCTTTCGCGGATCTGATGAAGAAGTTCGAGGCTACCCATGGGGCAGGTTATCTAAAATCATGACTCAATGTCTATGACCACATGAGAATTGCGTTAGCGGGCCAATGTTCTTGCACGCTCGTATTGAACTGGCCAGGTAATTCGTATTCCAAGTTTTTCTGCTGCTGCCATTGGCCAACGCGGATTGCGTAACATCTCACGGGCTAACATCACAGCATCAGCTTTGCCCGAGGCAACAATTTCTTCGGCTTGATGGGCATCGGTAATAAGACCGACCGCAGAGGTAAGAATGCCAGTTTCCTTTTTTATCGCTTCAGAAAAAGGAACTTGGTAGCCGGGTCCAACTGGGACTTTTACACCATGGATCAATCCACCAGAGGAAACATCAATTAAATCAACGCCCAAGTTCTTGAATTCACGTGCCAAAGAAATGGAATCTTCAATATTCCATCCGCCTTCAACCCAATCGGTTGCTGAGATTCGTACGAAAAGAGGGACGCCTTCTGGAATCCCTTGGCGTACTTGCTGTGCAACTTCACGGAGAAAGCGTGTTCGACCATTAAAGTCTCCGCCGTATTCATCGGCTCTCTTGTTCGAAAGTGGAGAGATAAATTGATGAAATAAGTAACCATGTGCCGCGTGTAATTCAATGACGTCAAAGCCAACTTTGATTGCTCGTTGGGCAGCGCCAACAAAATTCTGGGTTAACTCGGCAATTTCAGCGACCGACAATTCTCGAGGTGTTGGCATACCATGAAAAGCAATTGGACTGGCGGAAACGCTCTCCCAACCCCCTTCATTGCTATGTGCAATTAGATGATCGTTCCAGGGCGGCATCGTTGAACCTTTACGCCCTGCGTGCGCTAATTGAATTCCAATTGTGGCGCCCATGGAATGGGCAAAATCAACAATCGGTCTAAATGCTTCTGCCTGTTCGTCGTTCCAAATACCCGGGCAGCCAACCGAGATTCGTCCTTCGGGCACAACCGCAGTTGCTTCCACAAAAATTAGACCGGCGCCACCTGTTGCAAATGCTCCTAAATGGACACGATGCCATTCTCCGACGACCCCGTTTTTTGCTGAATACTGGCACATCGGACTT
>CAKKQM010000033.1 GCA_919902125.1 Actinomycetes bacterium
TGTCGGTCTTATTGACCATACGTACTTCGCCAAGGCCAGTAATTCCCACATCTGTCTGGACTTCGACAATCGTCAATTCTCGCCATGGCGCACCGACCACAATAATTTCAAATCCAGTGATCTTCATAGAACGTGTAGCCTCGCATTCGCTCTTGATGGTTCTATAACTGATATCTGCTGAAAGTCTATTGCTTTCTGCGTATAAAAAGTGAAAATTTCTATTTGTTCCAAAATGATTGAACTTTGAAAGTACAAATCCAGAAAAGAAATCACCAATTCAGGGTAAGAAAAATAATAATTACATCTACCCGTAATGGAGATACAATCGCATCAATGATCTCGAGGGAGTAAATATGACAGAGCAATCTTGGCCTTCAACGCGAGACCCGCGCGGTCCAATGGCAAAATCCATTGCACTGCTACAAGCACAAGGCATTGAATATCAAGATGCGGACGGTCTGCCTGAATCACAGAAGCGATTTGCCGATGGTGCCAGATGGAAAATTGAAATTCCATCGGTTGAAGGTCCAGCCGCGTTCAGGGCAATTCTCGATGAAGCCCAGAAACGGAACGTGAAGTTTCATCGCATCTCACAGGGCTCTGGCATCATGATGCAGACTGATGATGAGATTCAAGAGATGGTTGCATTAGGAAAAACGCATAACCTTGAAGTCTGCCTCTTCGTAGGACCACGAGCCGCATGGGATATTGGAAAGCAACCGCTTTCATCCGCTGGCGGCGTTGCATCTCCCACTTTAAGAGGCACCGATCAAGTTCGTTTTGCGGTTGAGGATGTCCTGCATGCTGCCGATCTTGGCCTGCGCTCTGTTTTAGTTGGCGATATTGGCCTGCTGAAAGTCTTAGGCGAGGCAAAACGTCGTGGCGATCTATCCGCAGACTTCATCCTCAAAACTTCAGTAGCGATGCCGTGTACAAATGCAGCAACAGCCCAAGCCCTTACAGATTTAGGCGCATCGACACTAAACCTCGCGACCGATCTATCACTCCAACAGATTGCAGCCATCCGCGCCCAAGTGGATATTCCCGTCGATATTTACGTTGAAGGACCCGATGACTTTGGTGGAGTCGTGCGCCACTATGAAGTACCTGACTTGGTTCGCGTCGCAGCTCCGATTTATCTTAAATTTACGGTTCGCAACTCCCCCGGTCTCTACCCGGCAGGCGGACATATCCAAGGACTCGTTGAAGCAACAGGTCGCGAACGCGTACGCCGTGCTGCGATCGGACACTCCATGCTGACCCGCTACGGCTACGAAAGGTAATTCCATTGTGCTGGACGAGAGAACCGTCGTTGCCTACCTCAAAGAACGAAAGATCTTCTCACCACAATCCAACCCTTCGGTCGAAATTCTCGCTGGCGGAGTTTCCAATGTGGTTCTTGCTATAACGGGTGAAGGAAAAGATCTAGTCTTAAAGCAGGCTCTCCCTGAATTAAAAGTGAAAGCGAAGTGGGTTGCCGATCAACGCCGTGCGTTGGTGGAAGCCCGTGCGATCCAGGTGCTGCACGATCTGACACCAGAGAATGTTCCTAAACTTTACGATGTTGATCCCGCACGATTTATTTTGCTCATTGAACGCGCGCCCCGTACGACAACTAATTGGAAAGACGACCTTCTTGCAGGAGTGATCCATCCAGAAATTGGCGCTGAATTAGGCTCCATTTTGGGACAATGGCATAAGACCTCCTCGCATGATGCCGTAATTCTGGATGAATTCCGCGAAGATTCACTTTTTGAGCAGTTACGGATCAATCCGTTCTATCGCACCCTGGCTGCCAAGCACGAAAATATCGCGGTTCGAATTGGAACTCTGATAGAGGAGTTAGAAGGCTCCAAAACTTGCCTCGTGCATGGCGATTACTCCCCCAAGAACATTCTTGTTACAAAGAACCTGCAAGCAATTGTTTTGGACTTTGAGGTGGCCCATACTGGCAATCCAGTCTTTGATCTGGCTTTTCTCTTGGGGCATTTACTCTGTAAACAAGAGTACTTCACCGATCTGGAGAAAAAGAAGGCGGTCGCAAAAACAGCGATTGAATTTCTCATGCACTATGAAGCACGATTGGAAGCCAGCGCGGCGCCCACTCTCACCTGGCATGTGGCAACAATTGCGCTAGCCCGGGTGGATGGCATCTCTCCTGTGAACTATCTAGACAACACGGCCCAGATGAATCTGCGAAATAGAACAGTAGCAATCCTGGACAGCAAAGAACCCCCTAGTCTTACTGAAGTATTCTTAAATCTATGACCGCAATCATTACTGACCTCATAGGACTGCAAGTACTCGATTCTCGCGGGCGGCCAACAGTCTGTGTCCGAATGACCTTAGGCGATGGCAGCATCCATAAAGTCAGCGTGCCATCTGGCGCATCGACGGGACAACATGAGGCAGTCGAACTTCGCGATAACGGTACCTCGCATGCCGAAAGATTTTTTGAAGGAAAAAGTGTTTACCAAGCGGTTGCCAACATCAATGAAATCATCCGCCCTGAACTTATTAACACTGTCCCTAATACACAAAGAACTGATGCTCTACTTATTGGAATTGATACGACCGACCGCCATGAAATTTTGGGCGCAAATGCAACCCTGGCCGTATCACTCGTCACAGCCAAGGCAGTGGCGCATATCCAAGAATTATCGCTAGCTCGCTTCTATCAACCCACCGGTGCATTGCGGATTCCAATGCCGATGGTCAATATTCTTTCCGGCGGCGCACATGCAAATGGCGCACTCGATATCCAAGATGTCCTTGTTATCCCGCACGGCGCCACAACCTTCAGCCAAGCGCTCTCCTGGGTCGTTGCAATCCGCGACGCTGCCGCGCGAATTGGAGCAGCGCAAGGGTATGTAACAAATTTGATTGCCGATGAAGGTGGGTTAGGCATTCCTTTTGAATCCTCATCGCAAGCCTGCGCATTTGTCACGGAATGTATTGAAGCAGTGGGTCTGGCACCTGGCCAAGAAGTCTCTATCGCTCTTGATATCGCAGCAACTCAATTTTATGATCGTGGAAATTACGTATCGCGTAGTTCAGGCAAAACTTTCACCGCGCAGCAATGGCATGAGCAACTCATCACATTGCTATCCTCCCATCCGATTATCTCTATTGAAGATCCTTTTGCAGAAGATGACTGGAATTCCTGGGAAACCTTTATGAGGTTGTTACCAAAACCCATCCAAGTAGTCGGCGATGATCTCTTTACGACAAATCTGGGCCGTCTCTGGCGCGGTATTGAAAACAAGAGCGCGAATTCAATCCTTATTAAACCCAACCAGAACGGACTGGTCACGCAAACACATGACGTCCTTAACCACGCGCAAGAACATGGCTTCACCACGATTGTTTCAGCGCGTTCGGGAGAGACCGAAGACAGTTGGTTGGCAGATTTAGCGACCGGATGGGGTGCAGGCCAGATCAAAGTGGGTTCTACGCACGGATCCGAACGCACCGCTAAATGGAATCGCTTACTCGAACTTGAAGCAACCGAAGAGACGGTTTTCAGTAAACCGTTTTAGTAGTTAACAACCTTCGAGCGGATCGTTCCAATTCCTTCAATTCCAGTCTCGACGATTTCTCCACCAAGAATATATTTCTCTGGTTTGAATCCCATGCCAACGCCTTGCGGCGTTCCAGTATTGATGACATCGCCAGCTTTAAGTTCCATAAATTGACTGATGTACCAGACGCAATGCTCTATCCCAAAGATCATGTCCGAAGTGCGTGAGTTCTGCCGCTCTTCACCATCCACAGTGCACCAGAGGTGAACATCGGTTGGATCATAAGAATCTGCAGTGACGATCCATGGCCCCATCGGGTTAAAGGAAGGGAAAGATTTACCTTTCACCCATTGACCGCTCCGTTCAACCTGCCAATGGCGTTCAGAAACATCCTGCGAGATCGTGTAGCCAAGAATGTGATCGCGGGCATCTGCGGGAGATTTAAGATACAAAGCGGCCTTGCCAATAACAACACAGATTTCTACTTCGTAATCAGTCTTTACCGATCCTGGTGGGACGACAATCTCATCAAAGCCACCAATAACAGTGTCAGGGGCTTTCATAAATACCACTGGCTCGGTGGGTGGAGTTGCCCCAGTTTCAATGGCGTGTTGGGCATAATTTAAACCAACGCAGATAACTTTTGTTGGGCGCGCAACGGGTGAGCCAAGTCGATAATCAGCAATTTTCACCTTGGGTCGAGATGAAAGATCTAGGGCGCGTACGCGCTCAAGTGCCCCGTTTTCAAGAGCTGTTCGGTTCCAGTCGCCAATAACATCATCGACAAACACCGCTTCAGAGTCACTAACAATAACTGCAGCTCTCTCCTTTTCGAATTCTCCAAGTCGGGCTATACGCATCTGACTACTGTCCTTTCACGTGCTCGAGAGTAACTGCTGGATATAACTCATCAGGTAGACCTTGGAAAGTGACCGGACGTAAAAAGCGCGTGATTGCGTTAGCTCCTACTGATGTGTGAAGCGATGATGTTGATGCTGGATACGGACCGCCATGATGTTGTCCAACTGTCACCGCAACTCCAGTTGGCCAAGCATTGAAAACAACGCGGCCAGAGATTGATGCCAGTGCATTAAGGAGCGAACCTGCCGATGAATCAGTTGGCGAAGAAAAGAGGCAACCCACAAGAGCGCCTTCAAGTTGTGCAAGTATGCCTTCAACTTCTTGAAGACTGGAATAAGTAATAACAACACCCGTTGGACCAAAACATTCATTGCTTAGTTGGTCTAGATGTGCCGCAACGTGCTCAGCAGTAAGTACCAATATTTGAGGTGAGGAGAAGAAGCCAACTTCCGGAGCCGCTTTACCTACGTAGCTGGCAGCGTCTGTGCTTTTAGCCAGTAGGTCACGATTTTTATCGTGGAGTAATTTTGTTGTTTCGCTCAAGAACGGCAATGGCTCACGCTGTGCTAATTGCGACTCAACTTCGGCAAGGAAGCCGCAGTTTGCAGGAACAAAGAGCAGACTTGGATTGGTACAGAATTGCCCGTTGCCCATAAGCAACGAATCTAAATATGCACCTGTAAAAGCAGCCAGATCGGTAAGAGCTGATTCAGTGACTACAACTGGGTTGACGCTACCTAGCTCTCCGTAGAAAGGAATTGGCGATTCACGCGATTGCGCCAAGTCAAAAAGGGCCCGTCCTCCGCCGCGTGATCCGGTGAAGGCTCCTGCGCTAATACGGGGATCGGTAATAATGGCTACCCCAAATTCACGCCCGTGCCCGAGTCCAATCAACCCGGCTGGTGCACCCGCGTCGGT
>CAKKQM010000034.1 GCA_919902125.1 Actinomycetes bacterium
GATGACTGACTTGAAAACGTGGAGGTGCCAACGCTTGGTCATGCGACGATGTTTCCGCCTACTTTGCCGTTAACTGAGACTGGTCCTGCTGCGAAGATATTGCCATCGACAATCGCAGAATTGGAAAGTGAAACTGAGATCCCGCTCTGCACGCTAGCCGAATTCACATTTCCTGTGACTTCACCCGACTGAATGCTGACAACACTTGAAGCTGAAAGATCACCATTGATAGTGCATCCACTCGTAATCGCCAACGCGCCGGCGCCGAGAATCACATCACCCATAATGGTGGTGCCTGAATTACATGTAACGCTGCCGGAGAGATACATAAGACTCGGCCTAGTTGTCGAAGCCTGCGTGATCGTCAAGTTGTTGATCGTGGGATCGGCCTGCGCGTACGCATAGATAGCCGGGCCAGATGGGATGATCGTGTATGCAGGAGGCGTGGGTGTGTACGGATAAATTGCTTCAACTTTGCGCATATTTCCAGATGAGTTCCCGGCCACGCCGAGCGTGCTTGCCCAACCGGTAGAGACCAGTTTCAATCTCTTCGCATCCGTAGAAGTTGGGCAACCACTCACCCAAGATGTGTCGGTATCTCCTGGTGATGTTTGGAAAGTTGAATACGCGATCGCAACTACGAAGATCGGTGCAGAAGTGCTGGAGTATTGCGCCTGGCAGATTGATGTCGCCAGCTTCGCCGCCGCAAAATCAATGCCGGCTTCCGCCGCCGCCTCAGCCTGCACACCTGCACGAGTTGAGGTCGAGTAACCGACAGCGTGAAAGGACATTGAGGTGATTGTTAGGGCGATGACACCAGTAACACCCATCACCCCGAGTACTCCGATGATCGCACTTCCACGATCGTTTCTGCTGGCTGTATCAGAATTTTTATTTAGAAAACTTTTTAAAAACATGGCGCACTCACCGTCGTGGACTGCGGAGTGTACGTCATCGTGTTTATCAGTACGTAAGGATGCGTCCCTGCCGCTACATCAAATTTAAGTTCAACTCGTCCGCCGCTGGGCGCACTAAATACCTTGCCGGTATTCGGATCCGATGGAGTGACTCCCGTGCCTAAAATTGTCCAGACGCCTTGCGGGCCGCCACTGGGCAATGAGATAACCGATGCCGGAGTTGTTCTGGTCGTATAGACGGCCCCACCGTTTAACGGTGTGTAGTACCAAGCCTGACACGATGCGGCAGTTGAATTCGGGTCAGAACCGACGGTACGTGCAAGTAGTAACTGAGTGCCCGCAACCGCATCACTGCTGACGGTGATTGCGGAAGCGTTCCTTACGCCGGCTTGAATAGAACGGACAATCTGTTGCGCGGTATTGGTAGCGTCAGTGACAGTGCGCGCCATCTCTTGAGTACGAAGCCCGCTTATCAAAATCCCACCAGCGATAGTCAGAACAATGATGGATAGCGTGCTGGCAATAAGCAACTCAATGAGGGTAAAGCCACGATCACGTGCATCATGGATCTTCCTTATAGTGGCAATCACCTCAGTCATGATCAGGCCGCCGATGCCACGAAAATTAAGGTGACTGCAGAGGCAACCGGAGTTGAATAACCACTCCGCATGACAGAGATCTGCGCGCGTACAACACCTGGATAACTAGAAGGACAACTGGCGGCATCCCATTGCGGTACCAAAGTCACGCCCCGCGGGTCTATCACTGGCGCCAGTGTTACTTGCAAGAACTGAGTTACGTCATAACAACTCGGGGTAGTAGAAGTCGGCGAGCGGACAGCTCGCGCGCCTTCAATCTGCTGATTGACGATCTGCGTCGCGGTTGCGATCGTCGTATTCATACTGGTCGCCTTCCATGAATTAGTCAGCAATGGAATGAAGGAGACAGAGAGCAGTCCAAGGAGAAAGATTGAAACCACGACTTCGATAACACCAAAGCCGCTCTCCGACGCAGGAAGGCTGCGGAAACGGCCAAACAATAAGTGGCGGATCTCCATATTCATCCTTTAACTAGTAACGGTTCGATAGGGGTTTCGTCCGAAAGAAGATTGAATGGCTCTTTCCATTTAAACTGCGTAAGTGAGACGCAGTAATTGCATCTCACTTACGCAGTTCAGCGGGGAAAGTCCTTATACGCGATTAGACACAGACAGAGCCAACCGGTTTTACATCAGACACTCCACTGGAGTCCGTAACCCAGTACGACTTGGGCGGGGTTGTGACACCTGTCGCAACAATGCAGAAAGGGGCTCCCAGTGCAGGTGTACCTGCTGGGCTATAGGCAATCGTGGCTGTATTAGCGCCCTGCGTGAAGCCATAAGTACCAAGGGCCGCTACCGTTAAGGTTGTCGGCATAGCGTTTGTGTCAGTGAGGCTGGCGATCACAGCGGTCTTCGCATTGCTTAGATCGGACTGCACCGCACTGTTCTTGGCGTTGTTCTGAACACCCATGTAGACCGGAACAGCGATGGCGGCGAGGATGCCGATAATGACGATAACGACGAGAAGTTCGATCAGGGTGAAACCCTTTTCTTTCTCCTGCAGGGAATTACGGCGGGCGCTGAGTGCACCCATCATGCGAGAAATCATGGAGATCATCCTTTTCAATCAAGTACTGCGCGGGGTCGAAAGAACGGTTCGGGTAAACCATTCTCAATGGCATTTTGCTTAAAAAAGTACCTAGCCAAATAAGACGGTTGTCTGACTTGTGCTAGACGGCAAACTTTACAGTTGACCTTTACAACTTGTAAAGTCATTTTGTAAAGATACTTAACAGCAAGAAAAGGAGGTGTTGCTACTTGTCAGTAGGTTATTTGATGAGTTTTGAAACATTAAAGATCGGCAAGTAGAGAGCGACAACCATGCCACCGATTACTATGCCGAGGAATGCAACCATGAGCGGCTCGATCATCGCCGTCAACTGTTCGGTTGCAGATTCCACCTCTTGATCGTAGAAATCTGCAATTTTGTCCAACATCACTTCCAGGGAGCCAGCGTCCTCGCCGACGGCGATCATCTGGGTCACCATGGGCGGAAAAACTGGTTGCTCTGCAAGCGGACCGGATAACGAATGGCCCTGCCGCACAGATTCAGCAACCTTCTTAAGTGAATCTTCGATGACCCAGTTGCCAGATGTCTCCCCCACGATCTGGAGCGCACGAAGAATCGGCACACCTGCGCCAATCATGTCGGAGAAATTTCGACTAAATCGCGCGATCGCGATCTTCCGCAATAACAAACCGAAAATCGGCAACTTTAATTTCAGTGGATCTAGAAATCTGCGGACACGTTCTGTATTTTTATTTTTTGGCCACCAGATTCCAAATGCAATGAAGATAACGACCGTGAGCGGGCCAACCCAGACCATCGCCTGCGACATATAGACGAGCATCATCGTCGGCAAGGGAAGCTCTCCACCCAAGTCAGTAAACATCTTCTGGAAAACTGGAACGATAAATATAAGCATCGAGACAACAGAGACGAACGACATAATTAATACGATCACTGGATAGGTCAGTGCCGATTTAATCTTGCCTTTGAGTCTGACTTCTTTCTCAAAATTCACCGCGATCGAATCGAGGGCACCTTCGAGAAATCCGCCTGCCTCCCCTGCTCGAATCATGCTAATCATGAGTGGCGGGAAAACCTCTGGGTATTTAGCGAAGGCATCGGAAGTAGAGACTCCCGTCTCAACCTCGTCACGAATTTGGCCAAGGATCTTCGCCAGCGGCTTGCTCTCGGTCTGCTCCGAAAGGATATTCAGTGTGCGCAGAAGCGAAAGTCCAGATCCAATCATGGTCGCCATCTGACGACTCATCACCGCCAACTCTTTAAGCTTGATTCGTTTTTGAAAACCGGGGATCGAAATCTCTCGGTGAAGACCCGTACTCCCTGACGCGGCCACAATCGAGACAGGTGAAAGACCCATGGCCTGCAACCGTGAGACAACCGCTATTTCATTTGCAGCATCCACGGCACCTTTTACAAGTTTGCCAGCGTTATTTCGACCACTGTAAACAAATCTCTGCGCACTGGGCACTATCGCACCACTCCAGAGAAGGAGTCTCCAAAGTCAATGGGGTCAGGCGAGGTTCTACGGGTAGATGCTCCAACTGATAGTCCAAAATGTTCCATAAGCCGACTTATTCCATCAACATCATGGGCCTTCTCTAATGCCGCCTCATAAGTGATAGTTCCCGCGTTGGCTAGATCGGCCAAGTGCTGGTCCATGGTGTGCATACCCTGCGCGCGGCCCGCCTGCATCATCGAAATAATCTGAAAGGTCTTACCTTCGCGGATTAAATTTGCAATGGCCGAAGTAGTCACGAGTATTTCGGTTGCAACAACTCGCCCACTACCTTCTGAGCGTTTGACTAAACTCTGGCAGATGACACCTTGCAAAGTCGCAGCGAGTTGAGTGCGGATCTGTCCCTGCTGATGTGGCGGAAAAACATCGATGATGCGATCAATTGTCTGCGGTGCATCCTGCGTGTGCAAAGTTGCAAAAACTAGGTGGCCAGTCTCGGCAGCGGTCAACGCAACAGAAATTGTCTCAAGGTCTCGAAGTTCGCCGATAAGAATGACATCAGGATCCTGACGGAGTACATGTTTAAGTGCAGATGCAAAACTATGTGTATCAGCACCAACTTCGCGTTGGTTGACAATGGATTTTTTATGCTTATGTAGAAATTCAATGGGATCTTCGACGGTAACAATGTGATCAGCACGAGTGGTATTAACCAAATCAATCAGTGCGGCTAGCGTCGTTGACTTACCTGAACCAGTTGGCCCTGTCACGAGCACAAGACCGCGGACCAACTGTGCGAAGTTGCCAACCGATTCTGGCACGCCAAGTTCTTTCAATCCTTTAAGTTCGGTCGGGATAATGCGGAACGCTCCGCCCATCGACCCACGCTGCTGATAAATGTTGACTCGGAAACGCGCGTTAGCAGAGATCGTGTAAGCAAAGTCGAGTTCAAGTTCGAGATCGAAAGTTTCCTGCTGTGATGGAGAAAGGATGCTCAATAAAGCAGCGACGACTTTCCCCCGCGGCCACGGCGCGGTACTTCCCGCCGGACGGAGAGTGCCATCAATCCGAAGCATCGGCGGAGCGTTAGCCGTCAGGTGTAAATCAGATGCACCCTGTAAGAGGACCTCTTGCAAAGCAACGATAAGTTCGGGGTCGGCCTGTCTAAGAGCGGCTCGCTCTGCATCACTAAGGGTCTGGTCAATAGGCACACCAAGCGGAAACGAGGGCATCAGGTCACCGATTTTCTCACCTGGCCCAATCACCGGAATTTCGTAAATGGGGTCGTTCATCCGGCCTCCGATTTCAAGACATGGATGATCACTACGCAATAACCCGCAAAACTTCTTCAACCGAAGTTAGACCCAACTTGACCTTCGCCCAGCCGTCTTCACGTAAGGTGATCATCCCCTGCTCGCGCGCGACTCTCCCGATTTCAGCACTGGAGGCACGGGCAACCGCAAGGCGTTCGATCTCCTCAGTCACGCTCATCACTTCATGGACAGCGATCCGACCACGGTAACCGGTATTGGAACATGAGGTACAGCCAACTGGTTGGAAAATGGTCGGCGGCGCCTGATCTGGATCAAAACCGAAGTGCAAATTCTCCAGGTATTCGAGACTGTGCTCCACTGGCATCTTGCAGTGAGTGCAGAGGCGACGAGTCAGACGCTGGGCCACCACACAATCTAGCGCCGAGCCGACAAGGAACGGCTCAATACCCATCTCGGTTAACCGCGTGATTGCGCTAGGTGCGTCATTTGTATGCAGAGTCGACAGGACCAAGTGACCAGTTAACGACGCCTCAATTGCGATCTGCGCGGTCTCATGGTCTCGAATCTCGCCGATCAACACAATATCTGGATCGCTCCGCAAAATCGACCGCAGCGCACTAGCGAAAGTGAGACCCGCCTTCGGGTTGACTTGAACCTGATTGATGCCCTCCATACGATATTCGACAGGATCCTCGACGGTGATCACATTGACCTCTGGGCGCGCGACTGCGCCCAGAGTTGTATAAAGAGTGGTCGACTTGCCAGATCCGGTCGGACCGGTAACGAGGATCATGCCGTACGGCTTTGAGTAAGAAGTTTCATATGCTGCAAAGTTGCGGTCAAGTAAAGCCAGATCGTGAACATCCAGACTTGAGTTTGGATTGTCGAGAATACGCATAACAACTTTCTCGCCCCAGACAGTGGGTAAAGTCGCAACGCGTAAATCAATCTTCCGTCCAGCGTGGCGCACTGACATACGACCGTCCTGCGGCTTGCGGCGCTCAGCGATATCAATATCACTCATGATTTTAAGTCTTGAAATGACGCCATTCTGGATGCTCTTGGGGGCAATCTGCATTTCATGTAGTACACCATCAATCCGATAGCGCACTCGCACATCATGCTCGGCCGGTTCGATATGAATATCAGATGCATGGTCTTGGATCGCCTGGCTGACAAGGAGATTTACAAAACGGACGATCGGCGCATCGCCATCTGGGGATTCCATGATGCCGTAATTGGTCGCGTCAGTCGGCGCATTCTTCTCAACTAGCGTTGTAGTCAGATCGCTCAGTTCATCATCTGCGCGCAAGAATCGATCAATGGCGGCAAGAAGGTCACTTCGCTCGGCACCAACTACCTCGACCTGCATCCGCGCTGCGGTCCGGACGTCATCCATCGCGACCACGTTGCCAGGGTCAGCCATCGCAAGAACCAGGCGTCCATTATTTACCCCGATTGGCAAGACCTCGTGGCGCCGACAGATTGCAGGAGTTACCAACGAGATCGCTGCGCGATCAATCGGATAGTCGAAAAGTTCGACAAAGGGAACACCGGTCATTGCCGCAACTGCCTTAGCAAACCCCGCCTCAGTAAAGACCACGCCCTCCTTGGCCTCTTTGACAAGGGCTAAAGTCGGAGGTTGATCCGCTCTGGGATTTGTCTTGGTAACTTCAGGTTGCTTGGGCGAGAGGACTTCGTGTGGAGCAAAAAAATCAATTATCGACATCGCGGAAGACCTCCTTGAAGTGCGCAAAAAGCCGCTGGGGTAGATCGACCACCATCTTCAGGGGTGGGCGAAGCATTGGGGAAAGTTCTTGACACATCTTGAGCATATCCATGGGGAGGGGTTATGGGTAGAGATTTTACAAAAAATTCTTACAATTTGTAATGATCATTTGTGATGATAGTTAGCGTAGTTGCTGGCCTGCATAAGTTACTTCTCAGTAACTTCCTTGTTATTAATACGCTTCCTTATTCCCCTGGCTTCTTCTGTTCTAATCTGAACTCATGGTTCGCGTTGCGTTTGACCATCGACTCTCTCTCCGAATAACAATTCGGAGAATTTTAGTTGTTCTTTTGCTTATGATGGCGATGAACAGCCTGGGGGACTCGTTTTTTAACAACTATGCCTACGCCGCAAAGTCAGGACTCAGTTGCACAAAAGCAGGATTGAAAAGTGGTTCCCTCATTTGCACAAAGGTAAAAGGAAAACTTATCTGGCAACCTGTCAAGAAGAAGCAGACCCTATCTGTCCAATTTCCAGCTAAAGCATCCATCTCTTCACAGACTATTCCTATTACTTATTCTGCTTCGTCGGGTCTTCGCATCAAGACCACTTCTACCTCCCCCGCGATCTGCACTATTGACAACAAAATAATCTCCCTCATCGCTTCCGGTTATTGCGTTATACGACTCAACCAATCGGGAAATTCACGATTTCTCAGTGCCAGCACCAAAGAAATCAAAATTTTAATTCTCGCCAGCAACCAGATCTCTTTCAGCCTGCCAAATTCTCTACTTCTTTCCACTAATACCTATCCCCTTTCGGGAACTTCCACATCGGGGCTTCAATTAACGTATGAGTCATTGACGCCCGAGATATGTTCGTCTACAGAAACAACACTGGTTCTCATCAAACCCGGCCTCTGCACCATACGGGCTTCGCAGAGTGGATCAGATTTCTATGAAGCCGCGCCGCCTGTAGAGGCAACCATTGCGATTCAGGGCAGTAATAAGATCCTTTTCAGTCCTTCGGATTCATTACTTCTTTCCACCAATGCCTACCCCCTCTCGGGAACTTCTACATCAGGGCTCCCATTGACGTATGAGTCTTTAACACCTGAGATCTGTTCGATTACAGAAACAACATTGACTCTTATCAAACTCGGCCTCTGCACCATACGGGCTTCACAGAGTGGATCAGATTTCTATGAAGCCGCGCCGCCGGTAGAGGCAACCATTACGATTTCCGATACTCGCGTGACAAGTGATCAGGTCGATGTTGTAACGGGATTTCAAGTCAAACCGATTTATGTGGTCCCATCCGATGGCGTAGATCATTCTTACGATACCAATGGCTATATTGCGGGAGTTCTCAATGAAGGCAATAACTACTTGCGTGAGCAGATAGGTTATAGCGTTCCCATTGATAAAAACGCAACGGGTTATGACATTCAATATTTGAAATCAAATTTATCCACTGCATATATTCAGAGCGCCCAAGATCTATTGGAAAAATTACTAACAGAGAGTACGGCTTTAGAAAATCCTGGAGCAAATCGAAAAGATTACATATTCTTTATCGATACCAATATTTTGCGCGATGGTGCCGCGTGTGGCTATGCAGGTAGGCCCGGAATATCTGCAGTCGTTGCAATAGGGAAAGGCGTTGTAAATGGAGCAATATGCACCGGGAAAAGTCTTAATTTTAACGACTACGCCGCCTCCTCTTGGCCGCATGAGTTATTTCATAATTTTGGGGTAAGTCACACCCCTGATGATCCTTGCGATTTCATGCGGGGCAACCCTGAAACTCCTGGCACCTGTCCTTCAAATGGAAGGCTCACAATAGACAAAGAACGCACCCGTTATGTTAGTAGTTCTGCCCAGGGGCAGGACATTCTTAAACTGCGGGTCTGGGAAAGCTACACAGAGAGAGCGGATCTTCTAGCAAATTGCTTCCTTAATCCCGTACCACGCGCTGATGGAGTTAATTATGCGTATTGCCCCACTGGCACTCAGACTATTGGAGCATTAAAAAATTGCTGGAGTTCTATAAATTCGGTGACATTGGAAGAATTCGTCAACGGAGCGTGGAAAAGTTTGGGCTCAGGAGAACATTTCTCAGATCCCTGGGGTTCTCAAGTGAGTTGGAAATGTAGTGATGCGGGTTACACAGCTCCGTGGAATCAATTAACTGTTACGATGCCTGGAATAAGTCTGTACCGATGGATGGTAAATGGTAGCGAATCCGAGCAATTTAAGGTGATATGGGTACGTTGACAACTCGCTCTAAACTTCATTGAATCTTCATACAAAAACTAGAGATTTCATCGGGTGAGTACTCCAGATTAGTGGTGCCTACTAGAGGCATCTAAGTTCCATGGAGGAAGCACCATGAATAAACGAATACTTCTCGGTGGTTCACTACTAGTTGCTGCAGTGATCATCGGTGGGGTCTTCTACGCGAACAATCAGTCTGCAGACTCAACGGCCACAAACGGATCAAACAAAAGTCAGGCCTTTGTAGGTGGAGATCTACATACGTTGACCGCTGTCGGTGATCGGCTTTACGTCACTGGTCACGAAGGTGCGGGCGTATCAATGAACGGCGGGGAAAGTTGGCTGCCAATCCCCTCACTCGCTAACACGGATGTGATGGGTTGGTCAACAACATCGACCGCCCTTTTGGTAGGTGGTCATCCAGGTCTATTTCGATCTACTGATGGTGGTGCAACATTTACCAAAATCACTTTTTATGGAGACGTCTCAGATGTCCACTCGATCGGCGCATCTGGGGATACCGTCTATCTAGCATCACCACAGGCTGGACTCCTAATATCCACCGACGGTGGAAAGAGTTGGGCCCTGCGTAACGCGCAAGTCGGTCAAGGTTTTATGGGATCGATGTTGGTTGATCCAGGCAATCCGCAACGAGTGATCGCCCCCGATATGCAGACTGGCCTGGTTGTCAGTAACGACGGTGGAGTTACTTGGACCAGCATGGGCGGACCAATGGGAGCAATGTCGGTGGCATGGAATCCGATAGATAGAGAGCAGATGGCCGCTATCGGCATGGGTAGTGCCGCTCTTAGCAACGATGGCGGAGGCACCTGGAAAGAACTTTCACTGCCGCAGGGATCATCCGCAGTTGCTTACTCAGCAGATGGCCAGAAACTTTACGTAGCCTCACTCATTGGAGTTAATGCACAGATCTTTACAAGTGCCGACGAGGGAAAAAATTGGAACGCGGTATCAGCCGCAACCTCCAACTCCAGCGATTTATCCACTATGGATCCCAATACGCCGGGAATGGATCCTGACATGCCTGGAATGGGCCACGCTGAAACTGCAACACCGCAGCGACCGCTCGTACTCACACTTGGCGCTTTCGGTCTGGGAATATCCTTGGTATTTCTTGCGGCCATTCTTCTGCGCCGCAAGGATCGTGCCCGCAATTTGACCAAGAAAGCCACCCGCGCAGGCAGTAGTACCCGAAGATGAGTTCAGATTTAGAAATCGAAGAAACTAACCTGCTGCCGCCCGAACCGCGTGGTCGTAATCTGCTTGAAATCCGAGCCGTACGTGCCGTAATGCGCAGTCGGTGGTATCCGGGCGTATTACAGATCCCGGTCGCAGCCGTCTTCGGACTCGTCGCTTATCAACTTCTGGCCGGCCCTACCAGTGCGCACGATAACGCAGGTACCGCTCTCTTGTGGGTGCTTTGGTGGCCGCTCATCCCGATTATATTTGTCTTCTTGGGGCGCTTCTGGTGCGCAGTCTGTCCTTTCGGGGCATTAACGGACTTCGTTCAGAAATTAGTTGGAGTCAATCGGCCCGTACCTGCATTTCTCAAGAAGTACGGCATCTGGATTATCGATGCCTGGTTCATCACAATTACCTGGGCCGACCATGTCTGGGGAATCGTCGAATCCCCTTGGGGGTCCGGCATCCTGCTGCTGATCATGACTTTTGCCGTCATTGTCTCTGGGGCATTTTTCCAACGACGCACATTCTGTCGATACCTCTGCTTCCTCGGAGGAATGTCTGGCAACTACGCCCGAACTGGAATGCTTGCACTGCGTGCGGACACAGAGATCTGCGCGACATGTACTTCTCGCGCAGCTTGCTACAACGGAACCGAGAAAGTCGCAGCGTGTCCACTCTTTTCTTTCCCTCGCACAATGGATTCCAATGCAAACTGCAATCTCTGTGGTAATTGCATTAAGTCCTGCCCAAATGATGCGATCACCCTCACTTTGCGCAAGCCAACGCAAGAACTCTGGTTTATGCGCGCACCCAAGATCGAAGAATCATTCTTGGCGATGGCAATCATGGGCATTGTTCTGATTCAGAACATCACCATGTTGCAAGTATGGAATGACTTACTGGCCACCGTTAATCGAGTCACTGGCATCACGAGTTACCCGATTATTTTCACTGCCGTGTTCGCGGTGGGCGTATCTCTTCCGGTTGCACTGCTCGCTGTAGCAGCAAAAGTTGCAGCCCGTACAAACGGAGAGAGCACCCGCCAGAACTTTGCTCGCTTTGGGTATGCGTTTATCCCACTCGATGTCGCCGCACACATAGCGCATAATTTGTTCCACCTTTTAGCCGAAGGCAAGTCAGTCTTCTACACCGTCGCTGCACTATTCGGGCAACATCAGGAAGGCTCTGCGGCACTGGTGAGTAATCGCACAATCGCGATGCTGCAGTTCACTCTGTTAGCCCTCGGTCTGGTCGGCTCCCTATACACCCTGCGACGGATCACAAACCGCAGGTATAGTGCTCCTGCTCGCCAGCGCTCAACTCAACTCCCATTTATGATTTTGATTGGAGTCCTCGGAGCGTTGAACGTAGCCATGTTCTTATTTCCTATGGCCCACCGGATGTGATCCCGGCAGGTAAAGACGATAAGGAGAGGTGAGTTAGATGACTAGTTCGGATATTGCGGTACTGATTGGAGCAGTAGTTCTCCTGATCGCTCTTGGCTGGTTCTTCTTTGCTCCACGGCGCGCAACTCAAGCCCTGAGCGAAGGCAACGAGCAGAGCGTCGTGGTCATCGTAAAAGGCGGATACTCCCCTGACACGATCCAAGCCACCGTGGGCGTTCCCTTGCGTATTACTTTTGATCGACAAGAGAGTGGTTCGTGCACCGAGAAAGTGATAATTCCCGCTTTTCGCATTGCTGCTGACTTGCCCGCACATCGTCGCACTACGGTTGTGTTCACACCCGACGCCCCTGGCACATTCGAATTCGCCTGCGGGATGAATATGGTGCACGGCAAGTTGATCATCAATCCTGCGGATGCCTCCGCAACCACTGATCTGGAAAATAAAACAGAAAGTAAAGATTTGATTGATCAGATCCACGGTTCCAGTGATCTTGGAAATCCCGCCCAAGATGAACGCGACGCTGCAATCGGAAGAGTTGCAGAGATCCGTGATCTGAGCCGACGGGTGATTCTCGGAACCGTATTGACATTGCCAGTGCTCTTCGCGGTCATGAGTGATGCTTTAGGAATTAATATTCCAGCGCTACTAACGAACCCTTGGACGCAGTTCGTCTTAATTACTCCAGTGATGTTCTATGCGGGTGCGCCGATCCATACCATTGGTTGGCTGACCCTGCGCCATCGAAGTGCAGAGATGAATACTCTTATCACTCTTGGTACGACGGCGGCTTACGGCTACAGCGTGCTCGTAACTTTTGCTCCCAGAGTATTACCGACCAACGTCCGAGAAGTTTACTTTGAGGCAGTGGGTGTCATTATTACGCTCATTCTTTTTGGTCGACTTCTCGAGGTTAAAGCCAAAGCTGGCACTGGCGAGGCGATCCGTGCCTTGCTCGATCTTCAGCCGCCAACTGCGCGCGTACTTCGTGACAATAAGGAGATCGAAATCCCCATCGAGCAGGTGCTCGTCGGCGACGAGGTAATCGTTCGACCGGGTGAGAAGGTTCCGGTAGATGGGATCATTGAGGCGGGGCGCTCGGCAGTGGATGAGTCGATGGTTACTGGTGAATCAATCCCCGTAGAGAAGGCGCCAGGTGACACCGTCATGGGCGCCACCTTGAATGGCACCGGTTCGCTGCATATTCGCACCACCAAGGTGGGCGTCAATACGGTCTTAGCCCAGATCATCAGATTGGTTCAACAGGCGCAAGCATCCAAAGCGCCAATCCAGCGTTTGGCCGATTCAATTAGTTCGATATTTGTGCCAGCAGTCATTGCTATTGCAATTTTGACCTTTGCGGGTTGGTACATCCTTGGTCCAACACCTGCACTCACCTACGGACTGGTGGCTGCCGTAAGCGTGCTGATCATTGCTTGTCCATGCGCGTTGGGATTAGCTACCCCATTATCCATCATGGTGAGCACGGGGAAAGGCGCGCAAGCCGGTGTGCTTATTCGTTCTGCGGAAGCGTTAGAGAACGCTCACAAAATTGATTCAATGATTCTCGATAAGACCGGCACCATCACTGCCGGAAAACCGGTACTTACCGACATCGTTGTCATGGAGGGCGTTGAGGCAAATACATTATTGGCGCTCGTGGCAAGTGCTGAACGCGAGAGCGAACATCCACTTGCCACTGCCATCATCGAAGGTGCCAGCGAACGCGGACTCACGCTTCCTGCAGTTGCAGAATTTAGTTCGCTCACTGGACGCGGCGTACGGGCTTTAGTTGACCAGCACAATGTTCTCGTTGGAAACAGACTGCTCCTTGATGAAAATGGCATCGACTCAACCACGCTAGTAGCCATCGCGGATCGACTCTCTGGTGAGGGTAAGACGCCAATGTTAGTTGCACTCGATGGTCTGGCCGCTGGCGTGATCGGAGTAGCAGATACCATCAGACCGACCAGCGCGGCATCAATCGCGGCCCTCCAACGGTTAGGGCTGCGAACGCTCATGCTCACGGGCGATAATCCGCGAACTGCCCAAGCAATTGGCAAACAGGTTGGGATCGGCGAATCTGATATCCGTGCTCAAGTGCTTCCCGAGAATAAGGTCGCTGCAGTTGTCGAATTACAAAAGCAGGGACGCCTGGTTGCGATGGTCGGCGACGGGATCAACGATGCACCTGCATTGGCTCAGGCCGATGTCGGTTTTGCTATTGCAAGCGGCACTGATGTGGCGATCGAGGCGGCCGACATTACATTGATGTCGGGATCGTTGAAAGGCGTAGTGACTGCAATTGAATTAAGTCGAGCCACCATGACCAATATTCGACAGAATCTTTTTTTCGCACTTATCTACAACGGGCTGGGATTGCCAATTGCCGCTGGTGCCCTATACCCAATTCTAGGTTTGCGTCTAAGTCCCATAATTGCCGCAGCGGCAATGGCTCTGAGTTCGCTCTCTGTTGTACTAAACGCCAATAGGTTGCGGGGTTGGCACTCATCGATTCAGATTGGCTAATGATCCAACAAAGGTAGCGTCAGTGTGAAGGTTGAGCCGTGACCAAGGCCCTCACTTGTTGCCGTCAAAGAACCGCTGTGGTTTTCGGCAATCGTTCTAGCAATCGTCAAACCTAAACCAGATCCTGCGTCCCCCGATTGACGTGCATTATCACCGCGATAAAGGCGTTCGAATATGTGCGGGAGTTGATGTGGGGCGATCCCTTCACCTGTATCCCGGGTTGTGATTAAAACGGCGCTACCAGTGTTAGTAATAGTTAAAAGAACCGTTCCTGCTTTAGGGGTGTGCCTTAGTGCATTTTCCAGAAGGTTCGAGAGTATTTGTCCGACACGTAACGGGTCAACATTGATGAATGGAATGACTCCTTCAACTTTCATCTGAAGAAGAACGCCTTTGCTTTCGAATCGGTGACTCCATGCCGAAATTGCCGATGAACCAATCTCTAGAGGATTGACTGATGATTTGAGTGTGCTCAGCGGTTGATCGTATGAATGCGAAACATCACGAACATCTCGTGAGAGCCGGTTGAGCCGGTTGAGTTGATCGCGAATTATGTCCCATGAGTGAGCATCACCTTCGACCACTCCGTCTTCAATGCCATCCACGAGGGCTCCGATCGTGGCAATCGGTGTTCTCAATTCATGTGCTAAATCGCGCAACATCCGCGCCTGCTCTTCTTGAATTTGAGAGAGCTCGCTCGCCATGCCAGTCAACGCACTTGCCAGACGATCAATTTCGGGAGTCGAGCTGGTCACATTTACATTAATTGAATTGTCACCTAAGGCCAGAGCTTCGGCAAAGACCGCCAAACTTTCTATCGGTTGGGCAACGCGGCGCATTAAATACCATGCAATTATTCCGGCCACAATCAGGGCGCTTCCTGCCGCAATTGCTAGGGAGATACTAAACGCTGCAGTAAAAGCTTCAGAGATATGAATTTGAGCAACGCTGGTATTGATGCCCGCTTCATTCATGTGGTCGCGAAAAATCGAAGGTGCTAAAGCAAGTGCGGTACCGATGAGAGTTGCTCCGGCAACTGCAATCAGCACTGTCTGACCCAAAAGCAGTTGCACGATCAGGCGATGCTTGCGCGCAGACCTCATTGCCCTGCCATTCCATATCCATATCCGCGAACTGTACGAATTACTTCTTCGGCCATACCGGCGCCTGTAAGCTTCTTTCGCAGGTGACCTATATGCACGTCGACGACATGTATGTCCCCGTACCAATCACCACCCCAGACCAATTCAAGAAGTTTTTCACGAGAGAAAACGCTCTTTGGGTTTTCAGCCATGCACTCTAAAAGATCAAATTCTGTACGGGTTAAATCCACGGCACTATCGCCAACAGTTACAACTCGGGCAGCAGAGTCAATGATGAGGGCCCCGAATTTAAGTGGTCTTGGCCCAGAATCCAATGCAGTGCCAGTGCCCTGGCCGCGCGGTCTACGGAGAATCGCAGTTGTCCGTGCAATCAACTCTCTTGGCGAAAAAGGCTTGACTAAATAATCATCAGCTCCGACTGCGAACCCAACAATTTTATCTACCTCTTCATCACGAGCGGTGAGCATCAAAATGTACGCGTCGGAAAATGTACGAACTTGTCGGCAGACTTCTATCCCGTCAAATCCTGGCAACATAAGATCAAGCACGATGAGATCGGGTGCGCCACTTCGAGCTTTCTCAACGGCAGTCGGGCCATCAAAGGCCGTCTCAACCAAATACCCTTCACGTTCGAAGTAACTTGCTACAACCGCAGCCAACTCAGTTTCGTCTTCAACGACGAGTACTCGCAGTTTCCGACTCACATCGTTCCATTTCTTCTTTCGTAATGATGGTGTGATTTAAGACTACTTGGTCTCACCCATATCAGAGGAACGATTATCAATTAATCTCCGTGCTTGAGCATATGCAGTGGCATCTATCTCGCCGGAGGCAAATCGACGATCCAGTATTTGCCGTGGACTCTCTTGCTTCTCAGTAGGCCTATCTCGTTGGGTAAGCCAGGTAACCAGCCATATTCCCAGGCCAATCAGCAGAATCCAGAAGAGCCCCATAAAGATCATGCCTGCGCCATTCATCCAGCCTGTTCCATCTCCATACCAGTTCATCATCGCATCCTCCTTAGTAGGTTTGCTGCTTTCAGTATGGGCAGGCGGAATGGAGATAAGACAGCGAGAATCGTGAAGATTTGATGAAGGTTACTTCTTCACCAAATCTTCATAAAAGAGAGAGGCTTTTCCAAGACCTGGTTGGAGATGATGTCGCAAGACCAACTAAAAGTTCTAAGGAGCAAGAATGTCCAAGCCTCAAATCAGTCGTCGGGGAGTTCTCACTGGAGTGGTGGGCTTAACTGTTGCATCAGGGTTAGCAGGGTATGGATTGCGTCCAAGACGGGAATCCTTGGGACTGCCCGCAATCGATGCGCGCGAATCTGCTCTAGTTACTACTGGAAAAATAAATAACTTTGATTTAACCGCACGTCTCACCCAAGTCGATCTCGGTGGAACCGTTGCAGATACATGGACATACGGGGATTTGCTTCCGGGCAAAATTTTTCGTGTAAATGTTGGCGACCGTGTCAGAGTTGCTTTTAAAAATGAACTACCCGCGCCCACGAGTGTGCATTGGCATGGACTGGCAATTAGAAACGATATGGATGGCGTACCTGGGCTTACGACACCTGAGGTCCTTCCTGGCGGCTCCTTCAACTTTGATTTCATCACACCCGATGCTGGCACCCACTGGTTCCACCCCCACAGTGGCGCGCAACTCGACCGAGGCCTCTATGCCCCTTTCATCGTCGATGATCCGCGTGAAGTAACCAAGTACGAGCGCGAATGGATTCTTATTCTGGACGATTGGACCGACGGGGTGGGCAAGAATCCAGATGAAATTTTGGCAGAGCTCATGCAAGGAAAAGGTGCGGATTCATCGGGCATGGGCGGTATGGATATGGGCGGTATGGGTGGCGGCATGGAGATGGACGATATGGGTGATGTTACTTATCCGATGTATCTAATTAATGGACGCCCGAATAACGATCCAGAAACTTTTTCCGCAAAACCCGGAGAGCGGATCCGTCTCCGAATTATCAACGCCGCGGCAGATACAGTCTTCCAGGTAGCCCTATCGCAACATTTAATGACCGTGACACATACAGATGGTTTCCCAGTTAAGGCATTTGAAACTGCCCTCCTTCGAATTGGTATGGGAGAGCGATATGACGTTGTTGTTACGGTGACAGACGGAATCTTCCCATTCGTTGCCGAAGCAGTTGGCAAATCACAGATGGCACGCGCACTCATTCGCACAGGTAGCGGAAGAATTCCAACAGCAACTTTTCGGCCCAATGAATTAAATGCCGTAGCACTTACCGCGGATTTACTACAAGCTTCCGATGAAGTAAAACTGCCAGCCAGAAAACCAGATCATGTTCAGAACCTTCTACTGACCGGGAGCATGAAACCATATGTGTGGAAAATCAATGGGCGTACTTATGCGCAGACCAAAGCACTCACAACTCGATCAAATGAGACGGGGAGATTGCGCATCAGAAATATGTCAATGATGTCCCACCCAATTCATCTCCACGGTCACACTTTCCAACTGGGTGGTGCGGGTAGCAATGGAGCGCGCAAAGATACAGTTTTAATACCACCCATGGGTGGTATAGATGTTGATTTCGCCGCTACAAATCCAGGCAAGTGGATGATCCACTGCCACAACGCGTATCACGCCGAAGCAGGAATGATGACTCGACTTGAATACATCGCATGATCTTGTCTGGCAACGACCGCATCATCTCGCGCGACGAGGGCTACCGCTCATTGAGAAAGCCCACATAGGAAATCCACCGTTTTGATCCTCGCCTTTGATACCCTCTCGGCTACGGTGAACCCTTCGCAATCCAATAAGCAGGGCTCCAAAAGAGGGGTCGTAATGCCAACAAAGTGGACAACCCGACTTCGACGCTCGGCAGTGAAAAATATCCAATTCGAAAATCTGCTCCCCGATGAGCGTCCGGTGTTCGTTGCTTCCTGGCTTTATGCCGTTACTGTCCTAACCGTCGCATCCCTGATACTCGTCCTTGGATCCGGCGGAATTCTCGCTTTTAAAGGTGCCTCCTGGTATCACTCCTCAGAGGTAGGTCACTTCGTCAATTCGTTACATTTCTGGTCAACGGAATTTTTCTTTCTCTTCCTGATCGTCCACCTCTGGGGCAATTTCTGGCGCGCCGCATGGCGCGGACGTCGATTCGCAACCTGGGTAACTGGCAGCGTTGCATTCTTTATTTCCATCATAACCGCGTTTACTGGCTATCTGGTACAGACCAACTTTGATTCACAGTGGATTGCTTCGCAAAGCAAAGATGCGATCAACTCAGTAGGTATCGGCTCGTTCCTGAATACTCTCAATACCGGACAAATGCTCCTGCTGCATGTCTCACTTCTCCCCGTGGTAATTATCGCGGTGGTTGTATGGCATGTGATTCTGGTGCAACAACACGGCTTTGTGCCTCCGATAGATGCGAAGGAAATTGATGGGGACGTCAAATGAGTACCAAAGAAAAAAATGTCGATTTAGTAAAATGGAGCGGCCCTAAACGTCCATACGACTTACTTAAAAATTTGGTCTTTACACTTATTCCGCTAACTGCTCTCGTCGTCGCATTCGCTTTAGCATTCGGATCGCCCGATGTGCGTGCGGTAACACTTCAAGATTGGGCTCAAGCGGCACCGACAGATTTTGTCATGACGGCTACCGGCGAACTTGCTGGCACAACCAGAAGTGCCTCTTACGGTCCGCCATACAACAATGGAAGTGAGGGCCAAGCACTCGGACCGCTCAAACTCCAGAAACTTCTCGGCGTCCACATCCCTATTGATCCCGCAAATGATTTTGTTGTCGAACCGTTGAAATCGAGTCGAGAAGCAAGCGTATATACAACTCTTGGGCAATGGGCCGGTGCAAATGCCGACCAACAAAGTAAGTTGGCAACGGATTACACAGCAGCACAGAATGCTGGTCTATCTGCCGCCCTTGGGCAATGGACCAGCGCAAGTACCGATCAACAAATTAAGTGGGCAACCCAGTACAAGGCGGCCTTAGAGAGAGCGGGTGATCGTTTAAAAGTTGCTGCTGATCCGGCTTACGGTCCCGTTCAGATTATGACGGCCTCACTTTTAGCTCTAGCTCAAGGTGGAATTCTTGATGGAATTCTGACAACAGAATCGAGTCCTTACCCCAGCGACTTCACCAAGCCATTGCTCTTTCTGGCCGATGGTGAATACCTAGGAAAATTAGCCAGCACCCATCATCTTGAAGATGGCCAAATGGGGATGATTAACGAGACTGGTTCATATCCTGGTCAATTCTGGCTACTGCCCCTGGCTCTCTTGTATCAAGTCGATCCATTTAAATCATCGGAAAATGTTGATGCTCAGGTCTTTGCAGTAATAGTGCTGCTGGCGTTAGGGCTGGCTTTCTGTCCTAAAATTCCGGTTTTAAACAGACTTCCGCGATTAATCCCACTCCACCGCGTAATTTGGCGTAATTACTATCGAAAGAACAACCTGTAACCGTACATCAAACCAAGAATCTATAGAGGAGAAGGTCATGGCTCTACTAGCAGTTTCACTCAATGGCCCCGCGAAATATCTGTACTGGGGGTCAATTTCGATCTCCGTACCGAACTTGATCATGATCGGACTGATAGTTCTTTTCTTTGCACTCGCCTTGGTGATCCCCTTTCCTAAAGAGAAGGGAAAGTGATCGCGTTCTTCAACGCTCTTAACGGTGGCCGTTTCGCGTCACTGGCGCGCTGACCACGAGCCAGTGACGAGTCGGCGCATTAATAGCCCGGTAGTAAGAAAAATTATTGCGAGAATCACCCAACCAATCTTGCCCATCCCTATTACCAAAGCAGTGACCAGAGTCGGTCCGATTGCGCCGCCGATCCCCCAACCAAGCGAGAAGACACCTTGGTACTGACCTTGCTGATTTTCGTCGGCCAGACCAAAGCCAATACTCCACGACCCAGCCGATCCGATTAATTCACCAGCAACATGAACCAACATTGCAACAACAAGTAATACGCATGCAAATAGCGCAGAGACCCCTGATGAGATCGCATAAAGCAGGCATGCTGCTGCCACAAAATATCCTGCACGGGCAAACATCCGTGCTCCTGCCCGGACATCACCAGAACCTTTACTTGCCCGCACTTGGAATAAAATAACAGCGACTGTATTCACCAGCATTATTACAGCGACCCACCACCGTGGCGCTTTCGTCTCTTGTACAACCCAGAGCGGAATAGCCACATTCTGCAAGACAAAATGGAGCGACATAATTCCGTTTAAGATCGTAGCTGACAGATATTTCTTATCCCTTAGCGCTGCGAAACTTATTGCTTCACCTTTTGACACAGTTGGTGCTACATATGGCAACTTGCGCCATACCAACGCTGCTGCCAAAAAAGTTGCGGCATCGAGAAGCAACATCGAGATATAGCCAGTACCAGAATTCAATGCCAGCGCAATACCAGCAAAAATGGTTCCTAGTCCGATACCTAAATTCGTTACCGCCCGGGTATAAGCACGGACTCGTACACGCTCTTCGCCCTGACCAAATTGCGCGATTGTCGCCATCCGCATGGTCTGACCAATTGATCCAACAGACCCAGCAAACACGGATAGAAAAAGGAATGGCCAGAAGGAATGGACGAAAACAAAACCAGCGAGAATTAACCCTTCCAACCCCAACACGAATGCGCCAATATCACGTGGGCCGTATCGATCAGCAATATGCCCGGCCGGCACACTAAAGAGAAGTGAAACTCCCCCTGCTACTGATAGCCCTAAAGCCACCTGCGTCGGCGAAAGCCCGACATAGAGAGTGAAATAGATGACCTCAATGGTCATGAAAAGCCCATTGCCGAATGTATTAATTAAGGTGGCCAAACTCAGAGTTCGAAGCGCATTATCTTGCGGAATTGCCGCGCTCTTAAAACGAGCTAGACGACCATCGGGCAGATCAACCATTTGGACACAATAACTTATTTATAACGCGCCATGCGGCAGAGTTATACTCTTACCCAATGGTCCGCCGAATCCCACATGCATTACGTAAGTTTTTCGCAACCGAAAGCGCTGGCGGTGTCGTACTTGTACTCGCCTGCGCCATTGCATTGGCTTTTGCTAATTCCCCACTGCATCAGGAATACGCCGATTTCTGGCATCCATTTCATGCTTTCATTAGCGAAGGCCTCATGAGCATCTTCTTCTTTCTCGTTGGCCTTGAAATCAAACGCGAATTTGTTCATGGCGAATTACGAAATCCAAAAGCGGCTGCCCTTCCAATTCTTGCGGCAATTGGCGGTATGGCCACCCCCGCACTTATTTTTACAGCTATTAACTATGGCGGCCCTGGTGCCAACGGCTGGGCTGTGCCGATGCCCACAGATATTGCGTTATCTATTGGAGCCCTTGCGCTCCTTGGTAGTCGAATTGATACTTCACTTAAAATTTTCCTACTCACCCTTGCCATTGCCGATGATCTTGGCTCAATCCTTGTCCTTGGAATTTTCTACTCACATGGCATTAGTCCGATAAAAATCGCTTCAACAATAGGCGCAGTGCTCTTGGCATGGGTCTTGCCGACTGGGAAGAAATTTCCTACCGAACGTTTGATTGCACTCATCCATCCTTGGAGTAGTTACCTCATCATTCCACTCTTCGCCCTTGCCAACATCGGTATCACTGTTGATTTTTCTTCATTCGCAACATTGATCTCATCCCCCGTCTCATCCGGAATCATTATTGGACGGGTAGTTGGAAAATTGATCGGCATAACACTCTTTGCTTGGCTGGCTGTGAAGTTAGGTATCGCCAAATTGCCCGCCTCTCTTTCGTTCCAAGAGATCGCTGGGGCTGGCGCACTTGCAGGAATGGGCTTAACCGTCTCACTCTTCATCGCTGACTTGGCTTTTACAAGCAGTGAACAACTTGCTCAAGTAAAGGCAGGGCTCATCGTTGGAGCGATCATTTCTGCCGTACTTGGTTTGGCAATGTTGCGCAGATTTTCAGTCGCGCAAGATTAGTTCGAATCTGCTGCCATCACTTTCATAAACGTACCCATTACTGGCTCTTGAAATACCGAGATAGTGCTACCTGCTACCGGCATTTCTTCCACGATTATTCTTCCGCCCAATCCACGAACTGAATCTTTAAATTGATCAAGTGAATCAACAAGAAAGACTGGACTCCAATGTGGAGGAATTGCCGAGCAATCTCCTTCAGTAATACTGGCAAACCACCGCCCTTCTCGGCGCAAAATTCGCATTTCGCCTGCGACGTGAAGTTCGATGCCGTCTCCTAAAACTCTTTGATAATACGTCGATGCCGCATGCGCATCTTCAGAGAGATTATCAAACCAACTAGGCACATTTGTTTCGAACATCGCACCAAATCCAGGGAAACTAGCGGGTTGCCATAATCCATGCACAGCACCTGTGCAATCCTTTACAACGGTCCAGAACCCGAATTCCTTTACTTGTCTTGGACCGATAAGTATTTGGCCACCGTTTTCCTTTACCCGTTCGACAGATTGATCAATCTCATCAGTAGAGAAATATGTGATCCAATCTCCTTGGCCGCCAGCTTGTTCGCCAATTGCCAACACAGCTTTGCCTTTATGGAAGGCAGTGGAATAAGAGCCACTCTCGACAGGACCCACTTCAAAAGTCCACCCAAATAGCGCGCTATAGAATTCAATGAGCGCTTCGCGCTGGTCGCGTGTTTCGACATTTGCATCAATCCAGCATGGCATTCCTGCAATATGTCCAGTGAAATTTGGCATGGTAATACCGTTTCAGAATATATAAAAAATTTCAAGATATAGAAAGCGGCAAAGACCCCATGCGGAGTACCCTTCACAGATTATGTCAAAAATGACTTGGTGGCAGCGTCGTGACCCACGAACTCCCTTTGACCATGTCCCGTTTTATGATCCTGGTCAGCCCAATATCTCCTCGCCCTTTGCCTTTCTCTTCTGGATTGGCCGCAACCAAGCTCGCATTATTGCTACCGGATCTTTTTTTGGAATCATCAGCATCGCCTGCTTGGCAGTTATGCCTGGGTTCCTCGGCAAGGCTGTTCAGGCAATCGCCGATCATGATCAGAGCGCTCTCACCAAATGGGCGCTCACGATTATAGGGCTGGGGATTGTGCAATCAGCGACGGGCGTTCTGCGCCATCAACGAGCGGCCGGAAGTTGGATCATTGCAGCAACTCGCTTGAAGCAAATCATTGCGCGAAAAGCATCGGAATTAGGCGCTGATCTGCCACGTTTAGTTTCCACCGGCGAAGTTGTTTCAGTTAATAACAATGATGTTGAACGGATGGCACGAGGTTTTGACAATATCCCTCGCCTGGTTGGATCAATTTTCTCCTTTATCTTTGTTGCAATCTTGCTTATCAATTCATCGCCCACCATCGGTCTCTTGGTCGTAATAGCCATACCTCTCATGAGTCTTGGAATCGCACCAATCATCAAGCCGCTACAAGAGCGGGAAGCAGAACAGCGGAAAAAATTGAGCAACGCTTCAAATCTCGCTGCTGACACCGTTGCAGGTCTTCGGGTCTTGCGCGGCATCGGTGGCGAAGATGCTTTTATCGCTCGCTTTAAGAACGCATCACAAGAAGTGCGCGCAGCCGCGGTACGGACCGCGAGAACACGTTCACTTCTACAAGCGCTACAAATTGTGCTGCCGGGTGTACTGGTACTCGTCGTCATCTACGTTGGTGGCAATCTGGTTGCTGTTGGGAAAATGCAGGTGGGCGAACTTTTATCTTTCTATGGCTACAGCGCCTTCCTCGTCCTTCCCTTACGGGTTATCACTGAGACTGCTCAACGGATGACTTCTGCGGTTGTCTCTGCTCGTCGCGTCATACACCTCTTATCTGTTAAGACCATAAATCATTGGGGCACCAACGAATCTCCCGATTCCAGAGCAATTCTGCGCGATGGAAAGTCGGGCGTTGAAATTAAACAAGGGGAACTGCTAGTAATTGTCAGCGACAGTCCTTTGATAGCAGATGATCTCTGCGACCGCCTGGGTGGATACATCGACGCCGATCAGGTCTACCTCGGCAATTTGCCACTCACTACGTTTACACGTGATGCCGTACGAGGGACCATATACGCCCAAGAGAAGGAGCCTGCCATCCTCTCGGGCACCATTGGCTCGATTTTCTCCGTTGCGAACTCTAAGCGGATAACTATAGAAGAAGCTATTACTGCCGCTTCTGCCCAAGACATTCTTGACTCACTCGAAGGTGAAGGCATGAACGCCGAAGTGGTAGAACGCGGTCGAACCCTGAGTGGTGGACAACGTCAACGCCTTGCCCTAGCCCGCACCCTCTTTGTTGATGCACCGATCGTAATTTTTGATGACCCAACAAGTGCAGTAGACGCTCATACCGAAGCGCGAATTGCTGCTCGTTTATCAGATATTCGACGCGGATGCACAACGGTGATCTTCTCAAACTCACCACTCATCCTTGATCGCGCGAGCCGAGTCATTCTCCTTCTGGGTGGAAAAATTCATAGCGAAGGCACGCATGAAGAATTACTCGCCGAGACGAAGGAATATCGCGAATTGGTAATGAGGGGCGCATGAAACGCAAACCTGTCAGCGCCGCGCACCTGCCACCGAGTGCATTTCAATCGCCACCTAAAAATGCCGAGCGGATTGCCAAGGATTTCGGACTAGAACGTTCCTCCTCGCTTCTTCCTATCGCTAGCGTAAAAACGGTGAATCGCGAGATGTTAGCCCTTATAAAGAAACACAAGCAGGGTTTTGTAGTTGTTGCATTGCTACAACTTATTACCGTGGGATGCGCTCTCGTTATTCCACGGGCTTTTGGAAACCTACTCGGTCAATTAGGTAGCGACCCAAAGCATGCACCTATTCTCTTGACTGTTACGATCGCTGGGTCAGCCCTGCTGGTGCAAACAATCTTCGCTTATTGGACCCGCGTTCGAGCATCAGTTCTAGGAGAATTTGTTCTCTCCTCCTTGCGTGAGAGATTCTTAGAGCGAGTGGTCGAACTGCCACCGAATGTTGTCGAACGAGCAGGCAGTGGTGAGCTCTTAAGTCGTACAACTACGGACATCGACCACATCACTTGGGCAGTTCGGGATGCTTTCCCTATTATCACGATCTGTTTGGTGGAACTCATAAGTATTTTGATTGCCATAGGATTTACCGCACCAATTTTCATCGCGATGGTAATGATCGGTGCACCTGCTATTTTCGCTGTGACCAGGAGATACTTACGAAAATCGCCACAGGCCTACCGAGTTGAGTCGTCTTCCTACGCATTGATGAACTCAGTGCTGGTGGAATCAGCCGAATCTGGACGAAGCATCGATGCGTTGCGACTAGGCGATGAGCGAATCGAGCGGAGCGATTCCGCCCTTGGTCGCTGGATTGAATGGGAGCGCTACACCTTACGTCTACGCACGCAGTGGTTTCCATTTGTTGAAGTCAGTTATATCTTCCCGCTGGCAGTAGTGCTCTTAGTCGGCGCACACTTCTATAACCTAGGCACGCTAACAATTGCTCAAATCACTACCGCACTGCTCTATTCGCAGATGATGATTGATCCGCTCGAAGGAATGCTCTGGTGGATCGACGAACTACAGAGCGGCAAAGCCTCTCTTTCGCGTCTACTAGGAATTCACGAAATCGAAGAACGAGAAATCCGTGATTCAGATCCGATTGGATATGAGGTTCGCGGTGATGAGGTTAGGTATGGATACAAAAAAGGAAGAGATGTACTTCATGGACTCTCATTCCTTGTCGAACCAGGTACGCGGATAGCCATTGTTGGGCCTTCGGGCGCTGGTAAGTCCACACTAGGTAAATTGCTGGCAGGAATCCAACCACCGCGAAGTGGAAAAATTACTATTGGCGATTCAGAGATCGGGTACCTCCCTGTTGAAAAAGCACGGACGCATGTAGCCCTTGTTACTCAAGAACATCACATCTTTGTTGGCACCCTTCGCGAAAACGTGACGCTTGCTAACCAGCACGCCACTGATGAGGAAGTTTGGGGTGCGCTTGCTGCGGTGGATGCAGGTCAATGGGCGCGCGAGTTACCTGATGGTCTAGAAACGCAAGTTGGGACAGGTGGGGCACGATTATTGCCAGCCCAAGCTCAGCAAGTTGCGCTGGCTCGTTTAGTCCTTGCCGATCCACACACTCTTATTCTTGATGAAGCAACTTCCCTATTGGATCAGCGTGCGGCACGTCATTTGGAATCATCCCTTGCCGCTGTGCTAGAAGGCAGAACCGTCATAGCAATCGCACATCGGCTCCAAACCGCGCACGATGCAGAGATCATCGCCGTAATTGAAGATGGAAAGATCAGCGAATGGGGCTCGCATGAAGCACTCATAAAAGCGCAAGGTCCTTACGCAGATCTATGGCGATCATGGAGGGATGAGAGCTAACTTCTCGCCTAACCTACTGTCGAGAGAGAACGCTTGCCTGTCCTACAAGCCGTTAATGTCCCCATCTAGAGTGACGACCGTGTGGCTAAGTGGGGGTGAGTTTTTGCTTGTGGAACTTCCCCTTGCTTTGGTTCTTTCGCATGAAAGAACCTGCCTAGATCGAGATGGCATGTAATCATCATGGTCATTTAATGGTGGTCAATTTACTGACCAGATTATTGAGATTTTTTTGACTTGTGAAGATAGAGTCCTCCTGAATTGGGGGTTGAATGGCGCTTCATTTGGTGAGGACTTTTCCCCTTCATGGGTGTTGGGTGGTAACGTCTGCAGGCAACATGCCCGCCAGGGACGATCTGCACGACCCCAAGAAGGTCCACCCGCGCTTGATGGCAACGATGCTCGTAACGATGAATCGTCACATTCAAGGAATATCGAGGCCAAAGGCAGTTAAATATCTCCGAAATGACATCTGGGAATTCCGTGCCAAAGATCAAGGGATATGCCTCAGAGTCCTTTATTTTACTGAGTCCCCGCATTGTGTTGGAGCTCATACATTTGTAAAGAAGGAGCGTGTAACCTCAACTGCTGACATAGATCAGGCTCGAAGGGCGAAATCCTCTTGGGCTTCGGACACATGTGGTGGGCCAGACTGGTAGCGTGGAAGATCGTTTATAACCTATATTTAGCATTGAAATGAAAGGAGAAGTCTTATGAAGGAAGTCAAACTTGGGTTTGATTTTGAGACCGAGGATCAAGCGCTTGCTGAAGCGATTTCGGATATCACCGAAATTCATGCCTTGCTGGATGACCTCGTAGCCCTCCGTCGCACACTGGATAAGACGCAAAAATCGGTTGCAACCCAGATGGGTGTCTCGCAATCGACCGTGGCGGGATTCGAGTCGGAAATGAGCAACCCAACGCTTTCCACC
>CAKKQM010000035.1:0-2857 GCA_919902125.1 Actinomycetes bacterium
TCAAAAGTTAATTGCGATGTTTGCGGATGGGCAGAATGAGCCTTTATAACGACGGAACACCCTGCTGCTAACGCAGAAGCGGTATCGCCACCGAGAACGCTAAAGGCAAATGGGAAGTTGCTGGCACCAAAGACCGCCACCGGCCCTATCCCTCTATAGGTACGTAAGAATTTGGGATGGCCTTGCGGCAAGGGAGCATCTACCGCTGCGTCTAATTGGGGTGAAACAAATTCTCCCCTGGCAAGCACGCCGGCAAAGGCGCGAATCTGAAATGTTGTGCGACCAACTTCGCCCGTCAAACGCACTTTTCCCAAACCTGTTTCGCTATCTGCGATATCCACTAAGCGTTCAACGTTGGCATCCAGGCCATCTGCTAAGGAGTTCAGAATTCGAGCTCGATCAGCAGCAGCCATCTGCGACCAAGTGCCAAAACTCGCAACTGCAGCGGCAATAATCTGATCGATCTCTTTCGGCGTGGTCGATGCAAAGACTGGACCAAACTCTTCACCAGTTCGTGGATTAACCGATTGAATCGACATGGCTTCCTTTTCTTACGTTGATAGTGTGGCTATCTTAATCGAGAAAAAAATCAATAAGGAAATCTGTGGTTCCTGGCACTACAGAATAGCGATCCAAATCGGTAATTCCCTCAGATGCAAGGACTTCATCATCTATAAAGAAATTGCCAGTGCATTCAACCGCGGATCGATTAAGGATTAGATAGGCGGCATCAGCCAAGATCTCCGGCTTACGGCAAACTGCTATATCGACGCCCGGAATCATGGCCAACGCGGCGGTATTAATGGCAGTTCGGGGCCAGAGCGCATTCACGCCGATGCCATCGGGCCGAAATTCTTCTGACATTCCCAATACGCACATACTCATCCCATACTTGGCCATCGTATAAGCCACGTGATTCTTAAACCATTTTGCCTTCATCGATAGCGGTGGCGAGAGCGTCAAAATATGAGGATTACGACCGAGTTTGGCAGATTCGCGCAGGTAAGGGATCGCCGCTTGAGAAGTTAAAAAAGTCCCGCGAACGTTGACATCGAACATGAGATCGAATCGCTTGGCCGGTGTTCCTTCCGTGCCAGTGAGGTTGATGGCACTAGCGTTATTGATAAGAATATCGATGCCGCCGAATTCCACTGCTGCCTTTTCAACTGCTTCTGCGATCTGATTCTCATCGCGCAGGTCGCACTGGATTGGCAGGGCGACTCCCCCTGCTGCGCGGATTTCCTCAGCTGCCGAAAAGATCGTTCCTGGCAATTTTGGGTTTACTTCGGCAGTCTTAGCCGCGATTGCAACTGATGCGCCATCCCGTGCTGCTTTCAAAGCAATAGCCAGACCGATACCGCGGGATCCACCAGTGATGAAAATTCTCTTTCCTTTAAGGCTCATTCGCTTCCTCGCTTAGATGTGAATTTCATAAATGCTTCCATGGCTTCTTCTGATTGCAGCGCCAATCTGAAAAGTTCGCCCTCAACTTGCATCACTGCAGAGATTGCATCGTGGGACCTGCTCTTTAAAAGAGCCTTGGTGTTGATCACAGCAGTTGGGGGCTGGGCGGCAATTTTCTTGGCCATCGCCATACCTTGCTCGAATGCATCGTTAGCCACGATCATTACCAAACCCATTTGCCTGGCTTCATCTACGCCAAAACTTTCACCGGTTAAGAAAATTTGCGCAGCACGTTGATATCCCACCAACGCAGGGAAGAGATAACTCGACCCAGCTTCTGGAACTAAACCAAGTGAAACAAATGGCATCGAAAATTTTGCAGTGGGAGTTGCAAGGACTACATCGCAATGCAGCAACATCGTTGTGCCGATACCGATTGCATTTCCTTGCACGATTGCGATGATGGGTTTAGGAAAGTTATGAAGTTCGTGAAGGAATTGGAAACCTTCTGATTCAGGTCCAGTCGGTGGCGCGGCAATAAAATCAAAAATGTCATTGCCCGCCGTGAAATCTGGACCTTCACCTTTTATGACGACGACTCGGATCCCAAAATCTCCAGCAGCACCGCGAAGAAGACGGACGAGCTCGGCGTACATCGCCCTGGTGATGGCATTCTTCTTGGCGGGGCGATTGAGGCTGATCGTGAGGAGATCACCGTCGCGGTTTGCCAGAATCTCGTTCATTTGGCAATCTTAAGGGTCTCCTCGGAGAAAAGAATGTAGGACAATAGGCACCCAGGCTACGGAGAGGCCAAAGCGAAACAGATGACACCGGATATCACCACTACAACTCGGGATTTGACCCCCTTCGAACGATTGGTCATGGAGCTACTCTGCGAAGGTAAATCAAACTCTGCGATTGCGCATGAAACAGCCCACACCGAAAAAATTATCGAGAATACCGTTAGCAGAACAGCGAAAGCGTTTGGTATTAAAGCTGGCGGCAATACAAATCTGCGAGTTCTGTTAGCACTTGCTTATCGCACACATTATGGAGATAAAGCTTTTGAGAAATTAGATGTTGCATGCCAGCATTATCAAATTGGCCCTGATGGGCAAGCACTCTGTTCACGTCATATTTAGTGACCAACAGAACTTTAATTTAAATATTTAGTGACTCATATAACTTTTTAAGTCATATCACAAATTAGTGGGAGATACCACCCGCGTTTCCCTTTACTACTGGTTTTATTGCGAGTATCAATAAGGGTGTTCGCACACCGATGAACACAAATAAATAATAAGGAGAGAAAATCATGAAACGTCGCACATTCGATAAGATCGTCACTTTAGTAGGTGTCGGTCTCAGCATTTTCCTATTTGTAGCAGCAGGCCTGCTCAACTGGGGCTACACCTTCGCTGACAGCACCGTAAAAAGTCAGTTGTCAGCCCAA
>CAKKQM010000035.1:2957-9426 GCA_919902125.1 Actinomycetes bacterium
CAACTGGGGCTACACCTTCGCTGACAGCACCGTAAAAAGTCAGTTGTCAGCCCAACAAATTACCCTTCCAGCAGATACTGGAAATCCAAAGGCTGACGCAGCAATCATTGCATTCTTTAAGGCCAATGGCGATCAAATTATGACAACCGGAAAGCAAGCACAGATGTATGCCGATCATTACCTCGGTTTCCATTTAGCAGGTTTGCCAACATATTCGGCAGCTTCTGGCGCCAATAGAGCTGCAGCTGCGGCACTGGCAGCCGATCCAACTAACGTCGATCTTCAAGCAGCTGCGGCAAAAGCCAGCGGCACTGTCGAGACCGTATTTAAAGGAACCTCATTGCGTGGCATGTTGCTCAACGCGTATGCGTTCTGGCAATTAGGGCAGATCGCAAAGATAGCCGCAGGAGTCACACTAGTTGGCGGACTTCTGCTCTTACTGCTCTCAATATTAGGGTGGACTCATCTTCGCCGCACTCCAGACGAGGCGACGATCTAGCCCTCTACTCTCCGTGAGGGTGAAGGAAAACGGCCTCGGGGTAAACCCGAGGCCGTTTTTTATTTCACTTTTGTTATTGAACTACCGCTCAATTGTTCCAGCAATAAATTCTTCGGTACGTACATGAGCTTGTTCGTCAGTGTATTGAACTGGCGGGGTCTTCATAAAGTAACTAGCTGGTGAGAGCAAGGGTCCGCCAATCCCGCGATCAAGACCGATCTTCGCACAGCGGAGCGCATCAATAATCACGCCAGCGGAGTTAGGTGAATCCCATACTTCAAGTTTGTATTCCAAACTCAATGGCACATCACCAAAAGCACGACCTTCCAGACGGACATAGGCCCACTTGCGATCATCAAGCCATGGAATGTAATCCGATGGTCCGATAT
Source organism: Actinomycetes bacterium (assembly GCA_919902125.1). Classification (GTDB taxonomy): domain Bacteria; phylum Actinomycetota; class Actinomycetes; order Nanopelagicales; family Nanopelagicaceae; genus QYPT01. Next base: position 3,846 of record CAKKQM010000035.1, read on the forward strand.
GTACGTTGCGAGCGCCCAAATCATGATCTAACTGCGATGTCACGGAATTGGTCTTTGAAATCTTTTTTGACTCAAGGCGATCACGTTCAAGCATGTTCTTGAAGTCCATATTTCCACCAACATTGAGTTGGTAGGTGCGATCTAAATGGACGCCGCGGTCTTGGAACAACTTGGCCATAATGCGGTGCGTAATAGTGGCACCAACCTGGCTCTTGATATCGTCGCCAACGATTGGTAGTCCTGCTTTGGTGAATTTATCTGCCCAGACTGGATCTGATGCAATAAATACCGGCAAGGCATTGACAAATGCACAACCAGCATCGATAGCGCACTGGGCGTAAAACTTTCCGGCTTCTTCAGAACCGACAGGTAGGTAGCAGATCAGAACATCGACTGCCTCTTCCTTGAGAACTTTCACCACATCGACAGGCGTTGCATCAGATTCTGTGATGGTCTCACGGTAATAGCGGCCAAGGCCATCTAAAGTGACGCCGCGCTGCACTGGCACACCTGATTGAGGGACATCGGCAAATTTAATTGTGTTGTTCTCGCTGGCCCAGATTGCATCTGCGAGATCAAGGCCGACTTTCTTGGCATCCACATCAAAGGCAGCGACAAATTTTATGTTGCTGATGTGATAGCCACCGACCACCGCATGCATAAGACCTGGAATCTCTTGATCTGTCGCGGCATCTTTGTAATAGACGACGCCTTGAACAAGTGAGTTAGCGCAGTTGCCTACGCCCACGATTGCAACACGGATGTCGCCTTTGCCGGTAGTGATGTTCACACTATTTCCTTTCGGTTTTGATCATGTCTTCCAACCAAGCGATTTCTCGCTCGGCGGATTCCAAAGAGTGACGTCGCCACTCTTCAAGGTATTTGTCGATGCCTACAGGTGACTTTTCAAGTTCGCCACGGAGAAGTTCTGCCTTCTCTTTTAGTCGGCGATGGCGACCTTCCAGAATGCGTACTCGATTGTGGCGCGAGGTTGGGCTAAAGAATGCAAAGCGGACTTCGAAGCCTTCGTCCTCCCATGTATCTGGGCTGACTGTTTCGGTCAGATCTAAAAAGCGTGCTCTGCCCTTGGACGAAAGGCAGTAAACGATCCGCGAGCGCCGTGAGAGTCCGCCATCTTCGGCGAAGGACTCCTCAATAAGCCCGCCATCGAGCATGCGGCGCAGTTGCGGATAGAGGACAGAGAATGAGAGAGCACGGAAGGGGCCGTAAATGGCTATAAGTCGCTTACGGAGCTCGTAGCCATGGAGCGGGTTCTGCGAGAGCAGGCCAAGGAGAGCAAACTCCAGGGATTCGCTCCGCGAACGCATATAACCTCTTGACTATCGGGTGGATATATCAATTCGATATATCGAATGCTCATTCAATCGGATACATGGGGTAAACGCAAATTGGCAAACCGACAGGAGTCCTCGGCGTGGCGCACGGGAGCTATACGCACAACTGCGCCCGCTTGGCCATAGCCTTGAAACCGCCTTCCCCGCCTAATCAAAGCCTCGGCCGCCTGGCTCTGCGCTCTTTCGAGGAAGGAATTACGGAATGTCGTTACTCTCATGGAAACTTCACGGCGACGGAAAGAGCATCGCTTCTGGAGAAGTTGTTTCGACAGATGAACGCCTGACTTGGCCTCGCACTACCGGTGTTGGCCTCCAACATATAGCGGCGATGTTTGGTGCAACATTTCTTGTCCCCATCATCACGGGATTACCGCCTACTACGACACTCTTTTTCTCTGGTATTGGCACGCTACTTTTCCTGACGATAACGAAGAACCGAGTTCCTAGTTATCTGGGTTCCTCTTTCGCTTTTCTAGCCCCGATCGCTGCCGCAGTTGCCCAAGGTGGAATGTCTGATGCTCTCGGCGGAGTTGTCGTCACGGGAATTATTTTGGCCGCTATTGGTCTGATTGTTCGTGCCGCCGGAATCTCCTGGATCAACTGGATGTTGCCACCTATCGTCACCGGCACAATTGTCATGGTTATTGGCTTGAACTTAGCCGGTGCAGCAAAAGGCAACTTCTCGCAAGGTCCCTTCATAGGTGTCATCACATTGGCATCTATTGCATTTATAGCAGCGTTCTCGCGCGGATTCTTAAGCCGTATCAGCATCTTTGTTGGCCTCGTCATCGGTTATCTCGTCGCATACCTCATGGGCGATGTTGATACCAAAGGCATCAGCGCAGCAAAGTGGATTGCAGTACCACATTTCACGAGCCCAACATTTAATATCAGCGCCATTGTTCTTTTCTTACCTGTGGTTCTGGTTCTCATTGCTGAAAACGTCGGACACGTTAAAGCAGTTGCTGCGATGACCGGCAAGAACCTTGATGACCAAATGGGCATGGCACTCTTTGCTGACGGTCTATCAACAACTCTTGCTGGTGCAGGCGGTGGTTCTGGTACGACAACGTACGCGGAGAACATCGGTGTTATGGCGGCAACTCGTGTCTATTCCACGGCCGCCTATTGGATCGCCGGCCTGGGCGCCATCGTGCTCTCTCTCTGCCCAAAATTTGGCGCAGTATTGAGTTCAACCCCTGTCGGCGCACTCGGTGGCGTTGGAGTAGCCCTCTTCGGCATGATCGGTGTTCTTGGTGCTCGTATCTGGATCGAAGGCAGAGTGAACTTCGCAGATTCCACCAATTTGATCATTGCAGCTTCCGCTCTGATCATCGGCATCTCGGATATGTCATGGACTCGTGGCGATTACACTTTCAACGGCATCATCAATGCAACTCTGGTTGCAGTCGTCGGCTATCGAGTGTTCAATTCCATCGCTAAATCTCGGGGTAACGTGCATTAGATAATAAAACCGTAATCCTGTTCGGAAATGGGCCAAGACCGGCGATTAAATAGGTAGGTCGCAAAGGAAATAAGTGAGATGAGGCGATTGTGCTCTTTCTTTTAATCGCCGGTCTCGTTTATTTCCTTTGCGAACGAGCACAAGAGCGAATGTATTAGGCTCCGCGAATGATCATTCCAACACGAATCTGGGAGTACGTCATCACCGCGATAGTCATCATCATCGCCCCAGGCCCCAGCGTCCTCTTCATTGTTGCTCGTGCCATTGCGTGGGGGCGCAAAACTGCGGTATTTACCGCGGTAGGGAGCGTCAGCGCTACATTCATACTCTCAGTTCTAGTTGCGCTTGGCTTAGGACCGATCTTGCAACGCTCCGATCTTGCCTATGCACCTGTGCAATGGGGTGGAGGTGCATATCTCATTTACCTCGGTATTGATGCAATTCGTCATCGTAAGATTCATGCTGCCGATATAACAGCGAAGAAATCGGCCCACCCCACTGCTATGAAATCAATGCGCGACGGGTTCTGGGTTGGAATCCTCAATCCAAAAACACTGGTTTTCTATGCAGCAGTATTACCGCAATTTATTGATCGTGATCGCGGGTCTGTTACGACGCAACTTCTTTTTCTTGGTGCGCTCTTTGCAATCATGGCTCTAATTTCTGATAGCAGTTGGGCCTTGCTGGCTGGCACTGCACGCAAGTGGTTGGCCACTGATCTGGGCCGTTTGGTGGTATTGCGTGCAACCGGAGGCGTCGTAATGATCACCCTCGGCGCTCTCGTCGTAATTGCAGCGATTCGCCACACGCTGGGTTAAGCATTCTGGTTTATCGCCCCCCAATGTCAGTGGGTTTAGGCAGAATAGTGCCATGAGAAAACCTGTCACTCCCGCTCGCGAAAATATCTCCCCTTCTGATCTCACTTTCGGTCTATCAACATGCAAACGCTGTCTCTGGATTAAGTACTGGCACAAAGTCACAATGCCAGGTGCTTTCCCGCTAGTTGGAACTTTTTCTTCATTGCAAGAAAATGTATTCCGGGGTGTTGCTACTCAAGAGATTGATGCGAGCTTGCGCCCTGGTCGGGTAACGAAACTTGCCGAGTGGGTCAAGAGCAAGCCACTTGTAATAAATGGCGAACCAACTCGCTGGCGGATACTCGGAAAGTACGACCTCGTTGCTGAAAATGAAGATGGCACTGTGGCGCTGATTGATTGCAAGGTCTCAGATAATTCGCGAGATTCGGGCGAGTTTTACTCTCCGCAACTTGAGGCTTATGCATACGCAATGGAAAAACCTGCTGCAGGCAGAGCGCTCACTGTTGCCACCATGGGCCTACTTGTCTGGAACCCCAATAAAGTTATTGGCAGTAATGCCACGACCTACGGTTTTGGAGTCACGCAGGTCTATGTGCCAGTCCCCCGAGATGAGGAGAAATTTCTCGCCGTCATCGGTGATTTCATCTCCGTGCTGGAAGGACCACTACCTGAGTCTGGACCCACATGTACCACCTGCAATTACCTTCTCCAACGGCTTAGTCTTGAAAACTAATGCGCACCCTTACTCGTCCTCGCTGAGTTCTACTTTGCGACGGGTTGCGTAAATATCCACATACTCTTGGCCAGAGAGCTCTTGAATTTTGCGCATAAGGTTATCTGTTAGGTCGCGCAAAAGTTGATTATCCGTTGAGTCCCCAGTCAGGTAGATCGGCTCGCCAAAGACCATCTTGACTCGCATGATCTTAGGTATGACCTTTCCGCTTGGTTGAATCTTGTCGGTATCAAACATTGCCACCGGAACAATCGGAGCACCTGATTCGATAGCCAGACGCGCAATTCCGGTGCGGCCTTTGTAAAGACGACCATCAGGTGAGCGCGTTCCCTCTGGATAAATTCCGAGGCAATTGCCTTGCGCCAAAACTTTAAGTCCTGTGATTAAAGCAGCTTCACTCCGTCGACCACCCGATCGGTCCACTGGAACTTGCCCCAGCGCGATAAATGTCAACTTCTTCAATAGCCCCTTAGGGCCAGGAGATGTGAAGTACTCACTCTTTGCCAAGAAAGTAACTTTGCGGGGCACTACAAGCGGTACAAAAATTGAATCACTAAAAGAGAGATGATTGGAAGCGATTATGACTGGGCCATTAACGGGAACATTTCTTAACCCTGTCACCTTGGGGCGGAAAAGAATCATTAAAAATGGCGTCAGGAATGCGCGCAAGAGCCCGTAAGGCAGATTAACCATTGCGCCTCCTGTTGCATCACGCCCATCGCGAGTACACCAATTTAGTGGCTCAGCGCCCCTTATGACACTATGGGAAAGTGACCAAGATCCCAAATGCAGAAGGTTTGGAGTTATCTGGCGGCGAAATTGGCATTCTTCTCCTCCACGGCTTCACATCAGAATTCATGCCTGCCTGGGCTCATGCACTTCATGAGGCAGGTTTCACGGTCGCCTTGCCGCGTTTGCCAGCAAAGGCGCCACGCTGGGAAGAACTCAGCCGCGCGCAATGGCGTGATTGGTACGAATGTGCCGAAAATGAATTTCGCAAACTCAAGAACCGATCTGAGAGTGTTTTTCTCGCTGGCTTCGGGGCGGGCGGCGCTCTGGCATTACGTCTTGCCGAAATATTTGGCGATGAGATCGATGGCGTGATACTTCTGGAACCTTCATTACCAATTCATCGCAGGATTTTCCCTAAGTTCTGGCGCGCAGTTGAACTCGATCTCTATCTCGTTGATCAACCTATTCTCCTGATCTA
>CAKKQM010000036.1:0-7906 GCA_919902125.1 Actinomycetes bacterium
ACATCGTCTTTCAAATCAAGACCGGTAGTCTCTACATCAATAGCACAGTAGTCGATGCTTCGCCAATTAGCGTCTAGATCTGCTGTTGCAAAACGAGCGAACTTACCAAGTCGAATCACAGTCTCGATTCCCACTCATTTTGAAAACGTGTTTGAATAGCAGCAACAGCACGAAAGGACTCGCGCAGATGTCGCCGCGTAAGTGAATCAAGATGCTGTGGAGATATCCAACTAGAACCTTCTCTCCCGCTACGAATTGCAGCTATCTCCTCTTCAAAGACCAATTGATAGATATCTTTAAATGCATTTATAAGAATGTCGGCCTCTTCTTCCGTTAATAATCCGGCCGAAGCCGCTCGCTTCAATCGATCAATAGTTCTACCACGAACGTCGCCTTGTGCAATGGCGAGCCAACGAGCAAGCGCACAGATTGGAGTTAATCCACCCTGTTTCAAATCCAGGCCGCCGCGATTTTCTCCCGAATGCTCTATGACAAAATCACGGACAAAACCAATCGGCGGTTTCTTTGCCAAGGTAAACCGCAGCAGCGCTCCTAGAAATTCATTGCTACGCGTGGTAGCTCGAATCGTGTCGGTAATTGTGCGACCTAGTGCCAATTGAGTTAGCGGCTGGCTATCCGCAGCTATAGATGACAGAAGTAGCGCTCCGGCTCTTGTCGGATCGGTTAACCAGCCACGTGACACCTCAATCCAGGAAGACTTCGACCGACTAAAGAGCAGATTGTCCGCGTTGGCTCCATTGGGGCAGCGATGAAGTCCGCATTGCTCCATCCGATCAAGTATTTGCTTGGCACTTCTTTGAATCTCCTCTGCCGGATCAATTGAATCAGCAAGATCAGCCCAAACAATTGCCGTATCGACATCAGAAATTGGCAACGGTTCGCCGCGCGCCATTGATCCAAGCATGAGCCAAGAGTGGGTTACTGGACTTTCAATTGAATCAGAGAGCTTCAATAGTCGGACAAGTATTGCACCGACGATAGTGGACATCAACGCTCCAACATGGAGCGCGGGAATCCCTGTGTCATGCAACTCAACTAATGATGGCAATAAAAGACGAGACGCGTTAGCAAGTTCTTCGATGTTCTGTGCAGATTCGATTGCGGCGCGAATTAAAAGGGGATTCCGAAGTTCCACTGAAGCTAAGTCCATTGCCCGCACGATGCCAACTGGCTTCTCGTTCTCATCAACTACCACAAGATGATGCACGCCCGCTTCAACCATAAGTAAAAACGCTGCAGCAAGAGTGGTGTTGTTTGGCACTGTTATTATCGGCGCACTCATAATTGCTCGCACGGGCGCATCAATACTCACCTCACCAATTCCTACACGGCTGCGAAAATCGCGATCTGTTACAAGACCTAATTCATCTCCAGAACGGATTAACGCACAAGACTGCTCGGAATCTGTCATCGCTTTTGCAACTTCACGCACAGATGCCGAGGCGTCGCTCCAAACAATCTTGCGCATATAACGAGTCACATTAGATTGAGCGTCAGACATTAATGCACTGGCGGTGAGACGATGCCGAGTAATTAAGGTGCCAAAATGGTTGAACGCCAGAGCAGAAGTATCTCGAACAATAGAACGCGGATCTGGTAAGCGATAGCACAAGGTATCTTCGGCCGCACGAACTGAAAACTCTGGCGGCAATCCAGTCAACACTGAGATATGCCCGAAGGCGTCGCCCGGCCCGAGCAGATCTACGACATTTCCGCGATCCAATACTTCAACTGACCCGGTTCTGACCATGTATATGTGATCTAGAGCTTCTGATCCGGCGGTGACAATAACCGTACCAATGCCGAAGTATTCAACTTCTACTTTATCCGCTAATCGTTCGATGTCGTCAGTGGGTAAGGCGTCAAAAGGTGGCTGCTTGGCTAGGAAATCTGTGAACTCCTGCACGGACAACCTCCGATTGTGTGGTTATTGCAACGCAATTTACAACATATCGTCTCCTTCAGGTGCAGGATGATATGACGCACTACTTGAAGGATTACAAATTCGACCCCTGTTCGATAGATTGTGCAGATGGGTGTCTTTGTACTAGGCAGTCTCAATGTTGACCTAGTTGCTTATGTAAAGCGCCTACCAGACCCAGGTGAAACGGTGGTTGGGAAAGAATTTTTATCGTTCCCTGGAGGTAAAGGGCTCAACCAAGCGATAGCAGTTGCACGTAGCGGTTCCTCAGTTGCCATGATAGGCGCCCTCGGTGACGACAACCATGGAGAATTCCTGCGTAAAACCCTGGCTTCTGAAGGGATTAATTTTCAAGAAGTTAAGACCCTCGAAGGTGCGACTGGTGTTGCAATCATCGAAGTCGATGAAAAGGGACAGAATCGAATTATTGTCATCCCTGGAGCAAATTCTGGCATCAACAGCGATGATGTCGCAAAATACCTTGCAGAAAATCCGCCACACATACTTCTTGCCCAACTCGAAACTCCTCTTGCGGTAATTATAGAGGCTTTTAAGACAGCGAAGAAAAATGGCACCTACACAATCCTAAATCCCGCTCCGGCCCAAATATTGCCTAAAGAATTGCTTGAAAATACCGACTTGCTCATCCCTAATGAACATGAAGCTTCAACACTCACTGGCATCTCGATCAAAACCGTCAAAGATGCAGAGGAAGCTGCTAATGCATTGCGTCAGATGGGTGCCAAAGAAGTTGTTATAACGCTCGGCGAAAATGGATCCATCTACTCCACAAATACTGCAACTATTTATCAGAAAGCGTTCAGTGCAAATGTAATTGACACTACAGCTGCAGGTGATGCATTCTGTGGCGGGCTTGCTGCAAGCCTTGATCGCGAAGTACCATTTCAGCAAGCCTTAAAGTACGCAAGCGTAGCTGGTGGACTAGCCACTGAAATTAGAGGTGCGGTGCCATCACTGCCTACACGTGACATTATTCAAAGATTCTTACAAAGCGCACTCTAAGATCCGCTCTTGCGAGTCACGCTTGGCTAAGAGTTTATAAATCAATCAATGTGAACCAAATAGTCGGCTAGATCTCTCGTTTGGGCGATCAATTGCGCATTTCTTTCATCAGTGCCTCGCGCCCAAGCATCAGCCGCTTCTGGAGACCTACCAAACTGAACATGTCGCTTAACAAGCCGATCGAGACGTTTGTCATCATCTACCTCAACAAACCAGGACTCATCAAGTAACCCTGCGACGGTTTCCCAACCCATTTGATTGAATAGTAAGTAATTACCTTCCACTATTACGACTTTAACGGCAGGCCTTACTTCACCTTGTCCAGCAATTGATTCTTCTATACTTCGATCAAAAATCGGATAGTAGATCGTGTTCTTAATTTCAGATCGAATCCTTTTTAGTAGAGAAGCAAAACCTGCGACATCAAAGGTATCCGGTGCGCCCTTGCGATCAGACCGCCCCAACTGAGCAAGAATGCTATTGCTAAGATGGTACCCGTCCATTGGAACAACCGTGACAAGATCTGGTGGCAAATTCGCTTGTAGGTAGGCAGAAAGAGTGGACTTTCCGCCACCTGGTTTTCCAATAACTCCAATAATCTTGCGTTGATCCATCAACGAAAGTTGGGTTTGCACGCGATCTAGAGCAGCTTCTTTCGAGGGCAATGAAATTGGCACGATCTATTCTAAACCTTGAAAAGACTCATTAACTAGGTCATCATTGCGGCAACGAAATGGAGTAATGAGGCAACACAAGCTCTTGTTATTTGAAAACCAATGGGTAGTATCGTCCCGTTAGACCCTAACTATAGGAGGATAAATCTATGGCAAAGTTTTTCTCGCGTCGCACAACCGGTCTTATGGCTGCTGCCGCAGCATCAATGCTTGTACTCTCAGCGTGTTCAAGTTCGGGTTCAGATTCAGCAAGTGACACAATAAAAGTTTCGCTCATTACTAAAGATCAGACAAACCCATTCTTTGTCGCCATGATTAAGGGCGCCAAAGCAAAGGCAACTGAACTCGGTGTTGAACTCACCGTCGCTTCCGGTAAGGAAGAAGGAGATGAAGCAGGACAGATCGCAGCAATCGAAAACGCAATTTCTGCAAAGCATGCGGGTATCCTCATTACTCCGATGTCGGTAAATGTTAACTCAGCAATTACCAAGGCTCGCGAAGCTGGACTCTACGTAATCGCGCTGGATACACCAACCGATCCTGCTGATATTGTTGACATTACATTTGCAACAGATAACTGCGAAGCTGGACAACTAATCGGCCAGTGGGCAGCAAAGAAGCTCAATGGACAGAAGGCAACAATCGCTCTTCTAGACATCTTCGATGACCGCATGGTCTCTGTTGACTACTGCCGCGATAACGGATTCCTTGCTGGAATGGGTATCGATGTAGCGAATCCAAAGATCATGGGCGATGAAGCCAAAACAGGTAATTACTCAGGCGGCGCCTACGAGATCGTAGGAAACATTGCAACTGGTGCTAACGAAGAAGGCGGACGTACCGGACTCGAGAAACTTCTTTCAAAGAACAAGAAGATCAACGTTGTCTACACAATCAATGAGCCAACAGCTGCTGGTGCATGTGCTGCCCTCAAGGCCGCAGGCATAACAGCAGTTGTTGTTTCAGTTGATGGTGGGCGTGCTGGAATTGAGAACGTCAAATCTGGCTGCATCGGTGCAACATCACAACAGTACCCACTCAAGATGGCCGACCTGGGCGTTCAAGCAATCTTTGACTTCATCAAGAATGGAACAAAAGCATCAGTTTCAGAGGGCCTTGATTTCTTCAACACTGGAGTCACATTGATTACAGATGACCCACAGGATGGTGTTGCTTCAGAAGGCGCTGACTACGGCATCCAAAACGCTTGGGGTTAAAGCCTCAACTCTTTAGTTAATAACTAAGGGAAAGTGCTAAAGAGGGCGGCTGCTTCGGCAACCGCTCTCTTTAGCACAATAAGAATAAAAAATAGAACAACAATTCCATAAACCGATAAGCTTGAAAGGAATGGAAGTGAGCCAACAAAACGTCACTACTGATGCCGCTGCCGAGTTTATGGATCGAGTGTCAAATGCACAGAAAATTCAAGCAGTGCTCCACCGATACCCCTGGCTTAGTTCTGCGATTGTTCTGTTATTTGCAGCAATAACTTTTAGTTTTTTCAATGAGAACTTCTTAACTCCAGGCAATTTATCGCTAATTTTGCAGCAGGTGGCCATCGTCGGTGCTATCGCCGCCGGACAGACACTTATTATTCTCACTGCTGGCATCGATCTTTCATGTGGCGCAATCGCAATCTTTGCCTCAATGGTTATGGCAAAAGTTGCGCTAGGTGATCCATATATCCAAAATGATGGCGTCTCTATTTTGATCGCTTTCCCACTTGGTTTGCTTATTGGCATAGCTGCAGGTTCCCTCAATGGTTACCTAGTCACGAAATTCAAACTCCCACCCTTTATTGTTACTTTAGGAACGCTTAATATCTTTATTGCGCTTACCCTTCTTTACGCATCAGGTCGTACAATCACAACTAAAGAGCTCAATCCATTCTTACTGCAACTCGGTCACTACATCGAATTTGGTGATTTCCGAATCACGACTGGTGTTCTCTTTATGATCTTGATGTATCTCGTCTTGGCATTTGCTTTAAAATACACCGGCTGGGGACGTCACGTATATGCAGTCGGCAACGATCTTGAAGCTGCACGTTTGGCTGGTATACAGGTCAACCGCGTCCTTATGAGCGTCTATGCCGTTGCTGGCTTGATCTTCGCCCTTACCGCTTGGATTATTATTGGTCGGGTAACTGTTGCAAGTCCAAATACCGCCCCGGATTTGAATCTCGACTCCATCACCGCTGTTGTTATCGGTGGAACCTCCTTGTTCGGCGGTCGCGGAACAATCTTGGGTTCGCTCATCGGCGCTGTTATCGTTGGAGTTTTCCGCAATGGGCTTACCCTCGCGGGCGTTGATCTCTACTTCCAAGTTCTCGCAGTCGGTGTTCTGATTATTTTCGCTGTCACTGTCGATCAATGGATTAGAAAGGCACGGGGATGAGTGTAAAACCAATACTGGAAGCAAAAAACGTTGTCAAGACCTACGGTCGCGTTGTTGCACTCGATGGTTCAGATCTCGCACTCTTTCCTGGTGAAGTTCTAGCTATTGTTGGTGATAACGGTGCTGGTAAATCCACGCTAATTAAGTGCCTTACTGGTGCAGAAATTCCTGATGAGGGTCAGATTATTGTCGATGGGCAAGAAGTTTCTTTCCGTCGGCCGCAAGATAGTCGCGAAGCAGGAATAGAAGCAGTATATCAAACACTGGCTGTTGCACCGGCACTTGATATTGCTTCCAATCTCTATCTTGGTCGCGAAATACGTAAGAAAGGAATCGCAGGTTCTGTATTCCGCATGCTCGATAGTTCAGGTATGAAGAAGAGCGCTAAGGAATATATCTCTGCGCTCGGTATCGGAACGATTCAAAATATGGGACAAGCTGTTGAAACTCTCTCTGGTGGACAACGTCAAGCAGTTTCTGTTGCACGTGCCGCAGCCTTCAGCCAGAAAGTTATTATTTTGGACGAACCTACTGCAGCTCTCGGTGTTCGTGAATCAAATCAAGTCTTGAAATTGATTCAGAGCCTTCGTGAGCGTGGAATGCCAGTTATCATTATTAGCCACAACATGCCTCAGGTCTTTGAAGTTGCAGATCGCATCCAAGTACAACGCTTGGGCAAGCGCGCTGCAGTTATTACACCAAAGACTCACACTATGAACGATGTTGTTGCGATCATGACCGGTGCGCTCACATTAGATGCAAAAGATCAAACTCTCGCACCTAATCACTAACGAACTTATTAAGTCGAGATAATTAAACTCCGTCTACTTTTACGGGCTTGCCGCTACGCAATGACTCCCACGCGGCAAGTCCAAGTACTATTGGTGCGCGACCATCATCACCCGAAACAGGAGATTCACCACCTTGGGTAACATACTTGGTAAAAGCAGCCCATTCGTTTTGATAGGCGGTGCGATAACGTTCTAAGAAAAAATGTTGTGGGTTCTGTCCAAACACACCATTCTTATCCCAAAGAGTTGCATTATGAATTCGTTGATTCTCTGACAATGCCATTGCAGCAGATCCAAAGACTTCAACTCGTTGGTCATAACCATAAACCGCTTGACGCGAGTTGTCGATCACGGTAATCGCTCCACTTTCGTGGGTCAAAACAACGACTGCGGTATCTACATCGTTTGCTTGCGTAAATCGTGAATCAATCATGATTGAACCCTTAGCGAAAATTTCCACTATAGGCGAACCAACTAAGTACCGTGCTAAATCGAAGTCGTGAATCATCATGTCAATGAAGATTCCACCCGAAACTTTTAAATACTCAAGTGGTGGTGGCGCAGGGTCACGACTGGTGATCTTGGTAATCTGAACTTTACCTACTTTCCCACTAAGAATTGCTTCGTGTACAGACTGATGCCCTGGATCAAAACGACGGTTAAAGCCCACCATTAACGGGACGTTTGCAACCTTTACTGCCATCAGAGCTGCATCCACCTTTACTAAGTCAAGGCTAAGTGGTTTTTCACAGAAGATTGCTTTACCTGCTTGAGCTGCCATAATAATCAAATCAACGTGCGTATCCGTACTGGTACAGATTGCAATTGCGTCGATATCATCTGATGCAATCAGTTCATCAACACCACGGCACTCAACGCCAATTTCGTCAGCAACGGATCTTGCAGTTGCCTCATTGACATCTGAAACCGCCACAACTGTGGCTCCAGGTGTTTCATGCGCGGCAATTTCAACATGCAACTTACCTATTCGCCCTGTGCCTATAATGCCGATTCTTATAAGATCTCTTTTTACCATCGTTGGCGCGCCTTACCTTCTTCTAACTCTTTATGTGATTCTT
>CAKKQM010000036.1:7916-13192 GCA_919902125.1 Actinomycetes bacterium
CTTGAACAGCTTTAACTGAACTGTTGCCAGATACACCAACTTCCCAGAATGCTCCCCCTTGGGTCCACTCGGTTGGGTCTGTATTAATCACAATAACTTGAACACCTTTACCTGCACGCGCAGCAATTAACGCGGCTGGGAATCCAGCAAAATCACTCTTCACTGCGGTGCATCCCATTGATGCAGCGTGGGCAACAAAATCAATCTGTGGTGCAGTGGGGCGATCTGACTCATTCAACATTGTTCTAAAAGAGTTAGAGCCATGTCCAAGTTGCAAGCGCGCAATCACTGCATAACCGCCATTATCGCAAACTACAACTATCAAGTCGTCGCCATTGAGGATCGCTGAATAGATTTCGGAGTTCATCATCATGTAAGAACCATCACCAACCATTGCAAAGACTCTGCCACCTTTATTGCGAGTCTTTAATTGCATTGCTGCACCCCATCCACCGGCTATTTCATAGCCCATGCATGAATATCCGTATTCGCAATCAAAACTATCGAGCGACTTACTTAGCCAGTTGTTGATCAATTCGCCAGGTAATCCACCTGCGGCGGTAAGAACATAGTCATACTGATCTGCAGCGCTATGCACTGCTTTCACAACCTGCGCGTAAGTTGGAAGGTCGGCCTTAATCTGCATGCGGGCCGTTATTTCTGTTTCAATTTTTACCTTTGCTAAGGCGCCTTCAATAGTCCACGCTGCATCGCACTTATATCCACTTAGCGCTTGATTAATTTCCACCAACGATTCGCGCGCATCGCCAATAACAGCCAACGCGTGATGTTTAATCGCATCAAATCGAGTTGCATTAAAGCTTACCAGTTTAAAATTTTTATCTTGAAATACCGTCCATGAACCTGTTGTGAAATCTTGCAATCGAGTGCCAACCGCAATCACAACATCTGCGACTTCTGCCAAAGCGTTAGCAGGGTCACAACCAGTGACTCCAATTGCCCCAGACCAGGCTGGGTCGCTAGCAAGCAAAGATGATTTCCCGGCCACAGTTTCAACAACCGGGATTCCATACTTATTCGCAAAATCAGATAGTTCTTTATGCGCACCTGAATAACGAACACCGCCGCCAGCAATGATGAGTGGTCGTTTTGCGCCAGAAATGATCTGGGCTGCACTTCTTATTGAGTTAATATCTGCTCGAGGACGTGGAATTTCATGCACGACTTCTACGAAGAAATGATCTGGAAATTCGTAAACTTCTACCTGAACATCTTGTGGTAGACCAATAAATACTGGCCCGCAATTTGCTGGATCTAAAAGTGTTGCGATAGCTTGAGGCAACGAATGCAATAATTGCGCAGGGGATGTAATCCGATCCCAATATCTGGTAACTGGTTTAAATACATCATTAACTGTGACCGTTGGAACTCCGAAATGTTCTATTTGTTGCAAGACTGGATCGGGGATACGTGAATTAAATGTATCGCCTGAAAGAATCAATAATGGCAAACGATTGGCCATAGCAACACCTGCTGCAGTAACAACGTTTGTGGCACCGGGCCCGATTGACGTTGTAACAACCGCACATTGGCGCCGAAGAGCAGCTTTGGCATATCCCACAGCTGCCAGCGCCATTCCTTGTTCGTTCTGTCCTCGTAAAGTTGGGATCTCGCTCTTACTTCGCTCTAAAGCATCACCAAGTCCCAATGCATTGCCGTGACCAAAAATTGAAAAAACAGCAGGGAAAAAGGGCGTCTTCTGGCCATCGATGATCACTTTTTGGGCGAGCAAATATTTAACAAGCGCTTCTGCTGTATTAAGTCGCACAGACACACCCTACTTTTTAATGCGAAGTTATGAAAGGATTATCTAAGTGAATAAAGGAGTTTTGGTACATGTCTGACTTTATCTCTCGGATTGCATCAGCCCCTATTTCATGGGGTATCTGCGAAGTCCCAGGATGGGGCACAATGTTGCCAACCAAGCGAGTTCTCTCAGAGATGTCCGCACTAGAGCTTCCCGCCACCGAATTGGGTGCCCCTGGCTTCTTGCCGGATGACCCCGTTCAACTAAAGGATCAATTGGCTGAATTTAATATCTCACTCATTGGCGGATTTACTCCAATTGTTGTTCACAACAAAGCCGAACGTCAAACGACTTTGAATCATGCTCGTAAAACTGCCAAACATTTTCAAGTTATCGGTGCCACCTATTTTATTTCATCTCCTGTGGCAACGTGGGATTGGGCTATTCCAGTAGCTCTCTCCAATGACGAGTACAGGCATATGTTTGAGATGTTTAAAATTATCGATGACATCTGCGGTGAATACGGGTTGACTCAAGTCATGCATCCACATTTACAGACAACCGTTGAAACAAAAACTGATATGGATCGGGTACTCAATGGTTGCGATGTAAAGTGGTGTCTAGATACTGGCCACATGGCTATCGGCGGCATTGATACCGTTAAGTTTGCTCGCGAAGCTGCCGACCGGGTTGGCCATGTGCACCTCAAAGATGTAAACATGAGGATGGCTACACCTGTTTTGAACCGCGAAAAAACAATCATGCAAGGCGTGCAAAACGGACTCTTTACTCCGCTTGGACAAGGAGATGTGCCAATCGCAGAAACAATCATCGCATTGGAAAAAGCTGGTTATCGTGGTTGGTATGTCATCGAACAAGATACTGCAATTACCGGTGCAATACCCAAAGATGGTGAAGGCCCAATCTCCTCAATCGCTGAATCAATCGATTATTTGAAAAAGTACGTAGCGTCTGCGTTAGCGTCTGCCTAGGTAGAAATATGCCAACCGAGCTGGATTTAATCACAGTCGGCAGAGTAAGTGTTGATCTCTACGCCAACGAGTTAAATACATCATTTCTAGACCCGCAAACTTTTACAAAATCAATCGGTGGTAGCCCTATAAATGTTGCAGTCGCAGCAAGTCGATTAGGTAATAATGCAGCAATCGCCACAAAAGTTGGAAACGATCCACTGGGTTCCTATGTTATTGAAAAATTAATGAGTTTTGGTGTCAACACAAATTATGTGGCCGCCAAAGAAAATAGTTTAACTCCGATTGTTCTTGCCGCACTTGACCCGCCATCTGATCCAAAGATCTCCTTTTATCGTGGCGATGCTGCGCCTGATACAACTCTTTTACCCAGTGATATTTCTCCTGAGGCCATCATGTCAACAAAGGCGCTATGGATTAGTGCTTGTGCGATGTCACAAGGCAGCACAGCGCTATCGGTTTTTGAATGGCTAGAAAGTCGCAATCGTGCGCGTCACACAATTCTGGATTTGGATTACCGTAAAACGTTCTGGAAATCACCAGCAGATGCGCGCGCAGCAGCAAAACGTGCAATCTCACTTTCGACTGTTGTTGTTGGCAATAAAACTGAATGCGAGGTCGCGCTTGGCATAATAGCTCCACAAGCAATAGCTGATGAATTACTCAAACGCGGAGTTGAATTAGCGGTAGTAAAGATGGGCGGAGAAGGCGTCATGCTTGCAACAAAAGATGAACGCCATGTGATTCCCCCGCTAAAGATCGATGTTATCTGTGGATTAGGTGCGGGGGATGCCTTCGGTGGCGCTCTAGTTCATGGTTTACTGCATGATTGGCCCATTAAAGATATTGGTAATTTCGCAAACGCCGCTGGTGCCTATGTTGCTGCTCGATTGTTATGTTCAGATGCAATGCCTAATTTGCCCGAACTCGTTGCCTTTATGAAAGATGGAAGATAATGTCAGGATTAACCCAAAAGAAATATCAGAAGTTACTTCAAACTCGAGTCCGAGGTAAAAAATGAGTTGGCACTTCCCTGACGGTTCGCTACGTACAGAAACAACTCTTGCCACTGTCACTCCAGAGATCGCTGGTTGGACATACAGTGGAATACAAATATTTAATTTTGCAAAGCGTCTAACGGTTGAGTTAACAATGACTGGCGTTGAAGGTGTTCTTCTTCCGCTCTCAGCGCAGAACCTCCAAGTAACATTAAATGACGCACCTTTCACGCTCAAAGGACGCAGCGGGGTCTTCGCTGCAGTTTCTGATTGGCTATATCTGCCAGTTAATAGCAAAGTTTCAATTACTGGCACCACTGGTGAATTCGCACTCTGTACAGCAAGAACTACCCAAGAATTTCCAGCATATTACACAGCAGCACAAGATGTCTCTGTTGAAGTTCGTGGTTCAGGGCAAGCGACACGTCAAGTCACAAACATTGCAACGTCATCATCCTTCGCCGGTGCACACAAGATTAATGTCTGTGAAGTTTTAACTCCTGGTGCTAACTGGTCATCCTGGCCACCACATCGTCACGATGGAATAGGTGATTGCCCATATAACAATGAAGAAATTTATTACTTCCGTATTGGCACAACAATTGGAGATCACGGAGATCCAGATGGACAAGGCTTGTTTCATGTTTACACCGTCGATGGTGAAGTCGATGAAACTACAACCCTGCACGATGGCGATATTTATATCGTTCCAAAAGGTTTTCATGGCCCATCTGTCGCGGCGCCCGAATACCCGCTGTACTTCTTAAATGTCCTTGCAGGACCAGCACAAGATCGCACCATGGCCTTCTGTGATGATCCCGCACATCATTGGATTCGTGATTCATGGACGACTCAAGTTCAGGACCCACGCTGTCCAATGACGAATGCAGAAGGAAAAGTCACACGATAAAAAGAAAGTGGGAAGAAGAAACATTGCTATTTCTGGAGCACGCCCCAGATTATTATGATTTGTATGGTCTGTAGCGAGTTTATAGATTTCGTCGGGGCTTTTTAGTCACTTTATAAATCTCAAACCAGAGAACGCTTCCAAAGCCGCCAGAAAAGACCAACAACCATTCTCTTGCATTTAAATAGCTGAGGTTGAACGCTTCTCGTAATAATGGGACATTGACCAGCAGAATTAATATGCCGATTGCTCCGACCAATACCCATTTTATGGTCTTATTGGTCCGCTCTCTGAAAGTTTGAAAAATCGAGAGATGATGCGACCGATTAACAAGTATTAAAGCGACATTTCCGAGCATGAGGGTTGCAAAACTAAGCGTCCGTATTTGATCATCGTTCTTGCCGGAAATTAGCGCCCAGAAGTACACGGTGAGCACTGCTACTAGCACTCCAAAACCTTGGACAATCGAAATTCCAAGAATCTGTCTATTGAACACCTTTTCGTTCACACTGCGGGGCTTTCGGTTCATGGTCTCAGGATCAATCTCCTCTGACTCGAAGACAACAGAGCATGCTGGGTCAATAATTAATTCCAAGAAAGCAATCTGCGCA
>CAKKQM010000037.1 GCA_919902125.1 Actinomycetes bacterium
CAAGATAAGAGTCGTGGGAGTCGATCGGAAATCGAGCGTGCGAACCAACTCCAGATGCGCCTCGGCATAAATATAGATATAGCGAACATCAGGCATATCAGTCACAATGTTCTGCAACAGGGTTCGAGTGGCCCGACACGGGGTGCAAAAGGCCGATGAGAACTGAACCAAGGTGGCTCGCGACCCCAACTCTTCCTCCAGCATCGCAGCGGTTAAGCCTTGATTGACCTGCCCAGACCGGCGGACTTGCCCTCGAGTGCGTTGATACCAGAGTCCGTAGGCAGTGGCCAGTGCAAGAACAACCAAGATTGGAGCAAGAGATTTCACACGAGTAGTCTGGCCCATTAATGCAGAGATCCAAAGTTCTTCAGTAGTCTTAAATGAAAGAAAGGAAGTCAGCCGTGGCTCGCATCTTGTTGTTAACCAACTCGTTTGGGGCCAGCGCTGAAGTCCTACCAGCACTCGGACTCCTGCAGCACCACGTTCGAATTTTGCCAGCGGAAGCAAGCGTGCTTGTTAATGTTCCAGAGATGGATCTTCTTTTTATCGATGCTCGCCGCGATCTTCCTGCAGTTAAGAGTCTTACGCGATTACTGACATCCACTGGGGTTGGTTCACCTGTAATTGTCATTACAACTGAAGGCGGACTTTCAGCTATGAGTGGCGACTGGGGCGTTAACGATGTCATTCTCGACACGGCAGGTCCTGCCGAAGTAGAAGCGCGCATCCGTATTGCCATCGGTGAACACACTGCGATGCGCAACGCTGCCGACCCAACATCAGGTGAAATTCGCACCGGTGACATTATCATTGATGAAAATTTATACACCGCGAAAGTCAAAGGGCGCTCGCTTGATTTAACATTTAAAGAGTTTGAATTACTTAAGTACTTAGCGCAACATCCAGGCCGTGTTTTTACTCGCGCACAGTTGTTGCAAGAAATCTGGGGCTACGATTATTTTGGTGGCACACGTACGGTAGATGTTCATATTCGTCGTCTGCGCGCAAAACTGGGTCCAGAATTCGAATCAAACATCGGCACAGTCCGCAACGTCGGATACCGATTCACGCTGCCTAATACCAATAAAGAAAGCCAGATCCCAGAGCGCATTCTGTAAGTGACTCAATACCTCAGATATCTTGATACCCAGCAACAAGTTGGTGTGCTCGCGCTCATTTCTGCTGCCACTGATCACGATGGCATCCCACC
The DNA here is from genome assembly GCA_919902125.1 of Actinomycetes bacterium. Lineage (GTDB taxonomy): Bacteria > Actinomycetota > Actinomycetes > Nanopelagicales > Nanopelagicaceae > QYPT01. Next base: position 1,211 of record CAKKQM010000037.1, read on the forward strand.
GATTGCCGAGCACGTCGTTCTGCATCTGCGGCATGGTGGCGATAAAGATGATTGTCATATCATTATCGAAAATGATGGCGAGATCATTGGCTACGCGCATTTGGATCTCACAGACACAGTTGCTGGGCCAAGTGCAGAGTTAGTTATTCATCCGAAGCATCGCGGTAAAGGTTTTGGTCGCGCGCTATTGACCGAAATTGGTCGCATTACTTCACCACGCCTGTGGTCTCATGGGGATTTACCAAGTGCACAGAAGTTAGCGGAAGAAAGTGGTTATGAAAAAGTACGTACCGTCATTCAGATGCGTCGATCACTCACCGAGCATTTACCCAGCTTAACGACGGAAATAACTTTGCGTTCATTCTTACCAGGTCTAGACGATGAAGCCTGGTTAGCGCTGAATAATCGTGCCTTTGCGGGCCACCCCGAGCAAGGTAAATGGACCCTGCCTAATCTTCACAATCGAATGAAGGAAAATTGGTTTGATCCACACGGATTTCTTCTGGCAACACAAGCAGACCAATTGGTGGCCTTCTGCTGGACCAAAATCCATGGCGGGCATTCACATTCGCATGATGAGAAAGAGAAACATGATCACGACCCCATTGGAGAATTATATGTGATGGGCGTGGATCCAGATTTTCAAGGCCAAGGTTTAGGCCACGCAATAACCATTGCCGGACTTGCACACCTGCGTCGACAGGGACTGATGTCGGCAATGCTCTATGTCGATGCAGAAAATACAGCGGCGATTAAACTTTATAAAGATCTTGGTTTTACCCAGTGGGGTCGCGACGTGATGTATCGGCAATCAACTAACTAGGTCAGCACACATCTTCCTAAATGCTTGCGTATGAGCATCAACGTCGGCCGCAGTTGTTGCAGGTGACATCAACGCCATATTGTGAAACGGCGTCAATAAGAATCCGTCATTAAGTAAACGCAAATGTATGTACTGCTCTAGTTCAAAATCTCCAGCATCTGCAGCTTCGCGGCCAGTACGTGGCGCGCTGGATTGAAATACATATTCACCACGTGCACCTAGACGATTGCAAAACCAGGGCAAATTAAATTCCTTGATAACCGCATCAACGCCATCACACCAGAGATTTCCCAGAGAAATCATCTCTATGAAAGCCAATGGCGTTAAGACCTCTGTAAGTGTTGCTCGCATCGCCGCTAGAGATAACGCATTACCGGCCAACGTTCCACCGATGCCACCAGTGTCGATTTCATCTAACTTAACGCGGTCTGCGATTGCAGCAGAGACTTCGCGCGTCATTCCAAATGTTCCGGTGGGGATTCCGCCGCCAATTGCTTTGCCAATTGTTAAGAAATCAGGGTGCAGATCCAAAGCAGCAGTCATTCCACCTGGGCCAACAGAGATTGTGTGTGTCTCATCAATAATCCAGAGCGCATCATATTTTTTTGCTAACTCGCCCATCTTGACCAGGTATCCATCATCAGGCAGCACTATGCCGACATTGGTCATGGCGGGTTCCATCAATATTGCCGCAACATCGCCGTGAGCAAGCGCCGTCTCCATCGCGGCAAGATCATTAAATTCAACAACGCGCGTTGTTTGATCGAGTGCAACAGGAGCACCGATATTGCCTTCGCGCGTGACGGTATTGCCGCTGGCATCCAAAGTTGCGAAGGTTTCATCGACGCTGCCGTGATAACAACGATCAATCACGATGATCTTTTTCTTGCCAGTAATCAACCGACAGTAGCGAATCACATGACGATTGGCATCAGTAGCCGAAACTGTAAACTGCCAGAGCGGTAAGCCAAAGCGCTGCGCCAATTCTTCCGAGACAGCAACTGCATCCGCAGTAGGCAACATCGCAGTCAGACCACGGCCAACTTGTTCGCGAATTGCTGCAACAGTTGGTGCAGGTGAATGCCCTGTCATTGATCCGGTGTCGCCAAGGCAGAAGTCAATGTATGAGTTCTCGTCGACATCAACAAAACGTGCACCCTGCGCAGTTGCAACAAAGACGGGGTATGCCCCTGGCCACTTAGCCATCCATGACATTGGCACACCGCCAGGCATTACCTTTTTGGCAGAGGTAAACATCAGACCGCTCTTGGGATGCGTCAGTAAGAACCGTGCCTGCTCGGTAGCGGTCAGTTCAGCTAGATGTGTGCGACTAATCATTCTCAATCCTGCGAAAAAAGGAAGAGGGCTTCAAGGTAGTGCTCACCAGTAATACCTAAGTTTGCCGCATCTGGTGGAGCAGTCTCTGGTTCGATACAGATACCGTCAGAATCCTCGGTGTAAACAACCCACCATGGCGCATCACTTTCAATATCAATACGCGCAGCGCCTTCCCAAACTACCGCAGGGATTCCGCGAATTTCAGTGAAGATGTCATCCCACGGTTGCTTACTTGGTTCAATACGCTTGCCTGTAGGTAGACCATCACTTCCGCGCTCCAACATCGTCACGGCGGAAAATTCGACTTCAGCACTACCGCCACGGTCTAAATCACGAGGAAACCATGGATGAAAACCTAACCATGCAGGTAGATCGCAATTACCAGGTTCATATTCCAAACTCCAACGAACTGCATCATCTAAGACTTCAATTCTCTGCTCGACAGTGGCGCCACCGTATGGAGCCGGTAATTCCAGAAGAGCACGGCCCGGACCAATGTCACGCCATGATGATGCGAAACCGAAACCATGCATTGCGTGTGGCGGATCATAAGTTTGCGGCAGTTGAAACTCTTTACCTGCTGGATTCTTGATAATGCCATTACGGATTCGTCCAGCCCACGGGGCCATTGCATACCAACCCCAGGTTGGAGTTTCGCCACGGAAAGGCAGTGCAAATTCCATATCGCGCCATTTCAGGGAAGTAATCCGTGCACCTTGATCGAGATCAATCGCAATCTGAAATTCAGCATCATCGATAAATTCCATCTTTACGCTCTTTTCTCTAATGCGGCACGTAATTCAGATTTCGCTGGTGGTTGCGCACCAGCACGGCTACAGGTTATTGCAGCCGCGAGCGCCGCACAATCCAACACGGTTTTTAGAGTCTGGCCATGTAAATTTAAAACACCATATTCGACCATCGCCTCGACAATAACGGCTCCAATGCTGTCACCGGCCCCAACTGTGTCGATGACATCGACTTTGACGCCACCAACTTCGATTATTTCATTATGATTTACTGCTGCTAAACCCGCAGCCCCACGGGTAATAACCACAATTGCCACACCCTCTTCAATCCAGCGTTTCGCTACCGCGATCGCCTCGTGACATGGGTACAACCAAGCTAAATCATCATCGCTGACCTTCACTACAGTTGAAATTGCAACCCATTTTTCAACCGCTGCAACATAACGATCGCGATCTGGCAGCACTGCAGGGCGGACATTTGGATCGAAAACTATGGGGGCAAATTCAGCCACATTTCGCGCCCAACCATAAAGAAATAGCGAACCTGGTTCGATAACCGTTGCGAGTGTTCCGATATGCAACAGAGTTGGTTTAAAACGATAGGGATCTGGCAGCCAGGATGGGTCAAAATCAAATGTCGCGGTGCCTTCAATCTTAAATTCATAAGAAGCGCTGCCATGGTCGTCAACGCTAACAATAGCTAAGGCCGTGGGTTTATCGCTGGCAAGTGCATGCGTTAATTTCACTCCATCGCGAAGTAGCTCTTGGCGTGCGCTCTTTCCGTAATTATCATTAGAAATACCGTCAATAAATTCGACATCATGACCAAGTCGTGCCAACGCTTTTGCGGTATTAGCCGGACCTCCGCCTACAACAGGTATGCGTTCGCCGCCGTTTTTTCCTGGTAGCAGATCAATTAAGACTTCACCGCATACCCAAATACTCACTGCAATTCGCCCTTACGGGCCAAAAATTCAACGATCGCTTCCACACCAAGTAAATGGTCCTGGATCTGCGGCAGACCACTTACTAACAAAATCCCAACAAACCCAAGGCCCTTCACATTAAGCGCTAACCCACCACCATGAATTGCGTGCGTCTCTTCAGGTAAACCTTTGGCCGCATACCAATCAATATCTTGCTCTTCTGCAAGTACTCTTTCGTAGATTGTTGAATTACCAGTTGCCATTACAACCCGGGCTTTACGGTCCATCCACCAATCATTTTCGGGAGATGAACCAGGAAGTGAAACGTGAAAAACGGTCCATTCTTTTAATCGCACCTCAACAGCAATTGGCAGCGCACGATCGCGTCCCAGACCAACTGCAATCTCGCCGAGCTCAAGTGCTTCGGCAATCGTCAATGAAGGCAAGATTAAAGTCGCCGCTTCACGCGCTAGTTCTGCGCTGGTAAATCCACCTGTAGTTTCGCTCATAGGCCAATCCTGCCCTACGGTGGGGCGAATGTGGAACTACTTGAAAAACACTGAGCTATCTGGCATTACAGCCTGAGAGTGCGGGGCTAGCCTTGCAAGCCCTGAATGGGTTATACCCATTTACCCATTTATGTGCGATAATCAGACATGCCTAAAACTATCTCTCAGCACGCGCAAAAACCCCGCTATATATCGGCAGATGACCGTTCTCGCTTAGCTCTTGGTAAGGCCGGTGTTTCAGCGTATGAAGATTTCTTTGTTACCGTCTTTGACACGGGCCATATTGTCCTAACTCCTGCGACCATGATTCCGAAGAATGAAATGCCCCTCTGGAACGATGGCGAATTTATAGACTCTCTGACAAGAGGTATCAACCAGGCGGTAAGCGGACGCACCAAGTCTCTCAACCACTTGATTCCTAATTCAAAACCCACAAAAGCAAGAAAAAAGATGGCCGAGCCTAAACGAAAGAGCAGACCTAAAACGAAAGTTTGACATGTCAGTCTTTAAAATTTTATGGACTAATCAAGCCGAAGAACAATTTTTAGTGCTTCAACACCAAGGTCCTTCAAGTAAACTCACTAAAGTCTCGAAGACTTTAGAAATTCTTGCCACGCATGGACCAAAATATCGAAGCCTCCATTCCCATAAATATCAATCTATCAAGGGTCCCAATGGCGAAGATGTGTGGGAGTCCTACGTAGAAAACAAGACTTCGAGTGCATGGCGGATATGGTGGATGTATGGACCTACTGCGGACGTCATTACATTGATAATGATTGGAAAACATCCCTAACTAATTTTAGTAAAATTACCGTTCAAGAGAGAATTACCGCTTAAGAGATTCAGGTCCAATGCTCCAAGCAATATCTCCATAGCGATCAATCACCCATGCCGAATATTCGGCCAGTTCGGGCTGAGAAAACCAGATCGCGCCATCGCGGCCTTCAACCATCAACGCTGTCGCTAATGCATCAGCCAGCCCGCCATCGGGCCCAATAACAGTGGCCGATTTTGCGCCAATCGCAATAAGTCCTGTATGCGGATCAAGAATATGAGCGCTTCGTTCGTAAGTGCCACTTGTTGCAATAGCTCCATCAGTAATTTCAAAAACCTGCACGACTTCTTGACGGTTTCCAGGATTAACAACGCCAATAGACCAGGGTGATACCTTGCCATCGTCGAAAAATCCTCCGCGCAAGGCTAAATCGCCGGCGGCATTTACTTGCACATGGCGGGCGCCGGCAGCCAACAAAATTTCCGCGCACTTATCGCCCGCCCAACCTTTTACTAAACCCGATGGATCAAAACCGCCTTCAACCGCCCAAGGGTTAAAAGCACCATCGGTTAAATCTCGAGCAATTGCGCAGCGTTCCCAGACATCGCGAACTTCATCGGAAGTCTGGTCAATGGAGATTTCATTGCGACGCAATTGGGAAATCAAGGACTCTGATTTATAGGTAGAAAAAACTTCATCCACGTGAAAAACGAAATTACGGAGATCATTAACTGCTCTATGTAGTGCGGTCTCATTAACGTCAAGGGAAGCAGCATCAATAAAGAGGACGGTGCCCCAGACTTCTATCTCTTGGCGTAAGCGAATCACACCTGATGATGTCACAGACCAGCTTTAACTAGTGCGGCCTGAAGTGAAGTGTACCAACCCCAGGAGGTATAGGAAGCACCCGATGCGCCATGAATCTGGGATGACTGAGCGGCCAAAGTCTGTTGCTTAAGAACAGGAATTGCATACTGAGTAAAACGACTATTACGACCGCTAGGTGCTTGCAAAGCCTGGGCGTCGGTGATCTTGCCATCAACAACTGTTATCTGAACTTGAACAACTCCATACCCTATGTCGACGCTGCTGCCAACGAAGGTTCCTGAAACACCCTTGCTAACTGGTATCGAGACAGTAATTTTGGCTTGGGTTTGAGTTGGGGTAACTGGAGGCGTCGAAACTGTTGCCGTAACGCCGGAATTATTGTTAGTTGTCGCAGTCGTTGATGCAACTTTACTTGACGTGGTTTTCTTCGTCGTTGCCTTCGCCGTAATTTTCTTCTTTGTCGTTGCCTTAGGTGCGAATGAAGCGGGCGTTGCTGCGGGCGTCGTAGCCGCTGGCGTTGCAACTTGAGGAACTGCAACAGTTGCGGCTTGAGTTGTGGTGGTATTTGCTGCGGTCCCCGCATTTGACGACATACCACTTGTCATTCCAGATAAGTCCGTCATACCGGTCGAACTCAACTGTGGTGGTGTAATCGACAAAACCGCACCAAGACCACCAACTGTGCCGCCTACTATTAGCAGCGCCCGCTTCATTCCGACCTCCCAGCTGGCTGATGAATCACGTCAGCAACCAGACTCTCGACTATCAACCTGTGAGAGGCCTGAATTCGTTCCGAGTGCATGGTGCGACTTTTCATCTCAATTCACTCTGAGTGGAAGGCAAAGGCTTCGTCATGGAAACGGTTCTTAGGCACACCACAATCCTTAGCCGCTTGCCGAACCGCCTCCACCAACGGCCCAGGGCCGCAGATGTAGATATCGGAATCAGCAAAACGGGGAACTAATTTGGTCAGCGTCTTGGCATCCATTGGATGCACTTTACGCGAGCCAACCAAATAATGAATCCGGATTGTGCCAGCTGATTGCGCGGCCAGATAATCTAGCTCTTCGCGCAGAACTAAATCCTCTGTGCGAGATGCTCGGAAAATAACATCCATCTCCACGCTGTCGCGGAATTCCTCCATGATGGCACGGATTGGCGTAATACCGACGCCTGCACCAACTAAAACAACGTGCGGACCCGATGAACGCCCCGCCGTAAAGGCACCATAGGGCCCTTCAACCAAGACTCGCGTGCCAGGCTTTAAGAAAGCCAGCGAGCGCGAGTGATCTCCCAAATCTTTTACAGTAATACGGAGTAGATGTTTGCTGGGCGCGGCTGATAATGAATATGGATGTGATATCAACAAATGCCCGCGCGCAAAGAAGCGCCAACCGAAGAACTGCCCACCTTCGGCCGCCAACTTATCCAACTTGCGCCCGCGCATAATTACAGAGATAACCCCCGGGCCTTCAACGACAACGCGATCAACTTTTAAGTTATGACGCACCGAGCGTGCAACTGGAATACCGATACGCCAGAAGACGATACTAAAAGCCACAAAGATATAGAGCGCGGTCCAGTATGCGCGATTGAGCGGATGCCCAATAAACATTGGACCGTTTAACACTTGATGCATAAAGGAAAGCGCGATTGCCAAATAGGTGTAGATATGAATAATCCACCATGTTTCATAACTCATCTTGGCGCGCGCTTTTTTATATGAGCTAACACCAGCGGCCATCATCAAAAGAAATCCAGCAAGCGCCGCCCACATCCAGAGGAATTGATGCAACATGCGCCAGAGTTCGACGATCAATGAGACCTGATCTTGTCCTGCATATCCAAATAGAACAAAGAGAACATGAAAGCCAACCAGAAAGAGTGAGTACGGGCCAAGTTTGCGATGCCACGTCACTAAGCGATCATGACCAACGCCACGTTCCACCCAAGGAATACGCGCAACTAACAAAATGCCCACCAGTGCAAGATAAGTGCCGACCAACGCGGATAAACGCGAGACGGTATTGATCGTTGAATAGACAGAACTGATATCGGATTTGCGCATCGTGGTGATTTGGAGCGCAACTGTAAGACCAAGGCCAAGACCGGTAATCAACGCCGCCCAATCCACCCCAGCGGTTCTGGCATGGCGCGTGGTCTCTGACATAGGTGTAGGAAACCCCACTTTCCTGGGAGTTACATGAGTGCAATCTCTGCACCTGCGGTGAATGTGCCAGCGCCTTGAGCCTGACCCAAGATGGCTGGCTTGGGTCAATTTACCCCCACCCTTTTGGCTGGCTTGGGTCAATTTACCCCCACCCTTTTGGCTGGCATTTTGACTAAATTGCGCTTAAACTCAGGCTCGTGCGAGACGATGAGTTACGTAGAATCCTCACTAATGCTAATCCCTGGTGGGGCGCAGGAGCCTCTGGTGGGAACCGCATTGCGTGGATGCGCAACCACCAACTACTCGCCAGCAGAGCAAAAAGCGACTTGGGGTATCGAAATACAATATTGAACGACGTGGCGACTGGGCCAGTGACTGATGGGCTGATTTTGCTTGTTGGACCACGCCGGGTAGGAAAATCTGTCTTGCTTTTCGATTGCATAGGCGCGCTTTGCTCGCGAACTGATATTGATTCGCGCCAGATAATTCACCTACCTTGCGACGGCTTTACAACACGAGATTTGCGACGCGCTCTGACTCTGGCTCGAGACCTCACGCGCTCGATCGATCAAGATTCACCAAAACCCAGAATATGGTTCTTTGACGAAATCGGAACGATTCGTGGGTGGAGCGCAGTTATAAAAGCCGCACGAGACCAAACGGTATTCGGGGGTGACACTGTTGTCGCTACTGGAAGTCGATGGGTACCTGGGGAAGACGTTGAAGGAAACTTATTTGCTGGCAGAGCCGGTCAAACCTCAGGGAGACGACTGAGACCTGTTGCACCTATGACTTTTAGGGACTACTTAACCGCAACAAGGCCTGAACTCGCACAACCAGAAAAACTTGATCTCATGGCGATTCAAACGCAAAATACAGTGCTGCGCCTTGAGGCACTTAGGTACGACATTGATTTCTACGATCTTGCCTGGCAAGATTTTTTAACATGCGGGGGGTTCCCGAGAGCAGTAGCCGAACACCACATCGCCGGAGCGGTTAGCATTTCATTTATACGTGACCTTGGCGCATCGCTCCGTGGTGATGTAGATCCTGACTCGCCACCTGAGTCAATCCCCTTACTTCTTGAACTTCTTGCGACTCGATCTACTAGTCCTTTCAGTATCCGGAATGCTTCGGCACAATTGGGTTACAGCAGGGCAGAATTGACATCCAGAATGGCTCGGTTGATTGGCAGTTTTGCAACACTCCGATGCTTTCATATGAATGACAATGGACGAGAAATTCAAGGATCGCAATCGAAAATTTACCTCACAGATCCGTTACTAGCTTGGTTACCATCAAGAATGAGAGCCGGCTGCGCTATGCCAGATTTCACCGCCTTAACCGAAATGGCTATCGGAGTATCACTGGCAAGAGCAATAGATTCTCGTGAGGAAGGGAGATGGGTTTCTGGGGACACAATCGGATATGTCAAAACCCTTTCAGGACAGGAGATTGATTTTTCACCCATTCTGGTACCAACTCCCGCAGGCTCTCTGCGCACGGTACCAATCGAGTCCAAATGGGTCGATGACGGATGGCGATCAGAATCACGTGCTCTGACCGGAAAGTATGGATCGGGAGTAGTGGCGACAAAATCCGTACTGGATTGTGTTGGTGATGTTTGGGCTATACCCACACCTCTCTTAGTCTTATTGCTTGAATAATAATTCGGGCAGGACTAAACCCAATAAGATGGGTCCATGCGCGTACTAGTCACCGGTGGAGCTGGATTTATCGGATCCCACCTCGTAGACCGCCTCATCCAAGATGGCCACTCTCTCACCGTTCTAGACAACTTAGAGACAGGCCGAATCGAAAACCTCGAGGGTGCCCAGAAATCAGGCCAGCTCACATTCGTCAATGGGTCTGTTCTCGATAGCGGCCTGATCGATCAACTCGTTGCGGACGTTGATTTCACCTACCACCTGGCCGCCGCAGTAGGTGTCTTTAATATTCTTGAAAAGCCCCTTGCAGGCCTGATGACAAATATCCGCGGCGCCGAAAATGTTCTGGACTCTGCATACAAACACTCATGCCCAGTCTTGGTTGCCAGTAGCAGCGAAGTTTATGGAAAAAACACTTCTGACTCTCTGCAAGAAGATGATTCCAGAATTCTCGGTTCCCCTTTAACCTTGCGATGGTCCTACAGCCAAGCAAAAGCCATCGATGAGACTCTGGCTTACGCCTATTGGCAAGACCGCGGTCTGCCAACTCGAATTGTGCGTTTCTTTAACACCGTTGGTCCCCGGCAATTAGGCGCCTACGGGATGGTTGTTCCGCGATTTATTTCAGCAGCGCTGGCCAACGAAGAAATCACAATTTATGGCGATGGAAATCAAACTCGTTGCTTCGGTCATGTTGACGACATCATTGAAGCACTTATACAGGTTTCAAATTCAGAGAAGACCATCGGGACGGTAGTAAATATCGGAAATAAGGATGAGATCTCTATCAACGATCTTGCGGCCAAAATCCTTGAGATTACGGGTTCAAAAAGC
>CAKKQM010000038.1 GCA_919902125.1 Actinomycetes bacterium
GCCTGTCGGAGGTGAGATTAGCACCATTAGGCTGACGGTTAAGAATTCGAATTGAGGGGTAAGAGTGAGCGGAGAAAACTCGTTGAGTTATGCAGTTTCAGCGCGCTCTGTCGTTGGCTTGATCCGCGCTGGAAATGAAGATTCTGCCCTTGTGCATTCAAATCTACTTGCTGTCGCAGATGGCATGGGGGGACACGCTGGTGGTGAGGTTGCATCCGCGCTGGCTGTAAAAACTTTGGCGAACTTAACTCCTGTATTAGATAGCACCAGTCTTGATCCTGACTCAGCTGAAGATTTACTACTTAACTCATTGCACGATATTGATAATGAGATTGGTCGAGTTGCCCATGACAATATTGATTTGACGGGAATGGGCACCACATTGAGTGCTCTTATGTTGTATGGCGCGGACGGTGAAAAAAGTGTGGCTTTATTGCATATTGGAGATTCACGGTGCTACCGATTACGCAGCAATGATTTGCTGCAACTCAGCCACGATCACACTGTGCTTCAAGAGCTTTTAGACCAAGGGGTTGTTACTGCCGAAGAAGCACTCGAACACCCCCAACGCTCCTTGTTAACCCAGGCCCTTATGGGTGAAGGATCTCTTGCGCCAGTACTCATGGTTTATGAAGTAAATCCTAAGGATCGCTTTCTATTGTGCAGCGATGGTCTCTCGGGAGTTTTAAGTGAAAAAGAAATCAAAGCTGGAATGAAAATCAACAATCGTGATGAAGCAGTCGCCTACCTTATCGATGCAGTGTATGCGGCAGGAGCACCCGATAATGTGACCATTGTGATTGCTGATGCCGATGAGGGTGCAACTCGTATGCCAATCACATTTCTAGGGGCTGCAAGGTGAGCACATTACTAGGTGGCCGCTACAAACTTGGCGAAATGATCGGCACAGGCGGCATGGCTGATGTTTATGTTGCCAAAGACGAACGCTTATCTCGGAAAGTAGCAATAAAAGTTCTGCGTAGTGACTTAGCACGTGATCCCTCTTTTGTCGCACGCTTTCGCAAAGAGGCACTTGCTGCTGCTGGCCTTAACCACCCAGGGATTGTTGCGGTGTACGACTCAGGTGAAAAACCAGCCCCGTATATTGTCATGGAGTTGGTATCTGGCCATACATTGCGCGAATTAATTCATCGTGGCGATCACTTGCCTCTGGATCGTGCATTGGAAATTGGTGAAGGAATTTTAGCGGCTCTTGAATATTCACATGAGCGTGGGATTGTTCACCGCGATATTAAACCTTCCAACGTCATGATTACAGATCAAGGTGTTGTAAAGGTCATGGATTTTGGTATCGCCCGCGCATTGGATGATGTTGGGGCGACCCTAACAAGCACATGGAATATTGTTGGCACTGCGCAATATCTCTCACCCGAACAAGCTATGGGTGAGAGCGCTGATTATCGAAGTGATATTTATTCGGTTGGCTGTCTGCTTTATGAAGTCTTAACTGGCCGCCCCCCATACACGGGTGACACTCCAGTCTCGGTAGCATTTCAGCATGTTTCTGGCGAGTTAATCAGACCGCACACTCTTAATACAGAACTACCTGAAGGTGTGGATATTTTACTCACTGTCGCACTTGCGAAGAGACCTATTGACAGGTATCAGAGTGCGGCGCAGATGCTGGAAGATATACAGAAACTGCGGGCAGGAAAGACGGTGACGACTAAGATCGCCCGCCCGCCAATTAACCGCCGTAAATTTATTGTTGGCGCGATCAGCACGCTAGCAGTAAGTGGCTTGCTGGCATTTGGCGTATTTGCCACAAACTCAAGCCAGAACAACACGTTGATAGAAATACCCAATGTTGTTGGATTGACTCTGACTCAGATAGATACACAGAACCTCTTATCTGAATTCACTATCACTATTCAGCGAGCGCACGATCCCCACATTCCTATAGATCACGTAGCTAGCCAGATTCCACTTCCCACCACAAAGGTGAAAAAGGGAACAGGTGTTATTTTAACGCTTTCAGATGGACTCGGTGATGCTGTTGTTCCTAGTGATTTAGTTGGAAAGTCATTAACTGATGCGCGTACAAGTTTGACTGCAGCCGGTTTGGTGATTGCGCAGACAGAGGCTGTCTCCTCTGATAAACCACAGGGCACGGTTTTGAAAGTCACACCTGATGGTGGTTCAATAATTACCGCAGGCAGCGGAGTTATTTTACAAATCGCAAGTGGAAGTATTGCAGTGCCTGCCTTAGTGGGAATAGATGAGATTCAAGCACGCACAGTCCTTACCCAAGCGGGCTTCTTGATCAACCAAATTGCAGCATACGATGCCACTCAGCCACTTGGTGTCGTGCTTGCGCAAGCACCTGATGCTGGAACAAAACAGACGATTGGTTCCTCGGTAACAATTACTGTTAATAAATTTCCTACCGTTGAACCAGTTGGGTAAAAATTATTTCTTTCCAACAATAGGGGATAAACCAACTGCGCGATCGCGCGCGCTGGCATCGCCGCATTCAATGAGCCAATTAGCCAACATCTCATGGCCGTGCTCTGTAAGAACTGATTCGGGATGAAATTGCACGCCTTCAATCGGCAGTGTCCTGTGACGCATTGACATCACAACACCAGATTCTGTTTCACCAGTTATTTCAATCTCACTTGGCACTGTTACGCGCTCAACTGCAAGTGAGTGATAACGCGTTGCATTAAATGGGCTCGGTATACCGGCCAACACTCCAACACCTCGGTGGTGTACTTGTGATGTCTTACCATGGAGCAGTTCGGGTGCTTGTGAAACAGTTGCGCCAAATGCAACACCGATGGCTTGATGACCCAAACAGACACCAAAGAGCGGAATTTTCTGCTGCGCGCAGTAGTGGACCATTGCCACGCTAATACCTGCCCGCTCTGGAGTTCCCGGCCCGGGCGAGATAAGGACGCCGTCATATCTGTCTGCCTCAGTAACTTCAATCTCATCATTGCGAACGACAGTGCATTGCGCACCTAATTGAGCCAGGTACTGAACAAGATTGAAGACAAAAGAGTCATAGTTATCTATAACAAGGATCTTCCGTGCAGACATAGTGGCAATTCTCTCGTATAAAGCTCACTTCCCGCTTGCCACAGGTATAAGCCATCGTGTTACCCTCCATCCATGCCTAAGTCGAAACTGCGCAAGAAAGAGAAGAAGGTTATCCCTGCGGAAATCCTTCACCACATTCCAGCGCCTTTAGAAAGCCCGCGCTGGCTCGCCCCCACCATGGTTGGAGCCTTTCTTATAGGCCTTATCTGGATTGTGATCTTCTATGTCACTTCCACCAGTTACCCAATCCCCGGCATTGGCGCCTGGAATATGGTCGTTGGGTTTGCCTTTATTGGTGTGGGATTCTCGCTCGCTACAAAGTGGCGCTGACCGAAAAATACTTTCACTCGAATTACATCTCTGTAATTCTCCACACAGTGGATAACTTCTGTGGATAACTTAACGCCTTCGACTACGCAATAGGGTTTTTGCTGCGATTACGCCGCCGATAAGCCCGCCAAGATGAGCATGCCAATCAATTCCTGGGAGCACAAACCCCATCGCGAAGTTGATTCCTATGATCACAACAATGCTTCGGACATCTGCCCCAATTTTTCGCCCAACCACAGCAAAAGCCCCAAAGAGGCCAAAAAGTGCACCTGAGGCGCCAACTGAAGGTTGGTTTGTCGGGTTGAGATAGAGAGAGGCTAATGAGCCGGTGATTAAAGAGATAAAGAAAATTGCAAGAAAACGGTTCCGTCCAAATGCGCTTTCGATGGGGTTTCCCAGAACTAAGAGCGCGTACATATTAAAACCAAGATGCATCAATCCACCGTGTACGAGGGCAACGGTAAGAATCCGATACCACTCTCCGGTTGCAACACCATGAACTGAACCATCCCTAAAGACAGCTTTATTAATTAAGAAAAGATTTTCTTGTAGAGATGGGGTCAACAACTGCAGGAGATAAAACCCACAGATAACTGTTATTAGCGCAGTTGTGGCTGTGCGTTTCACGCGATTGTGACTGAGTTAATCGTTACTGGCGTAGTAGGACGATCTTGGGCGTCAGTCTTGCTCTTTCCAATTGCGTCAACAACCCCTTGGCTGGCCGCATCTTTAACTTCACCAAAAATAGTGTGCTTGCGATTGAGCCATGTTGTGGGAGCCAAGGTAATGAAAAATTGTGAACCGTTAGTACCAGGCCCAGAGTTCGCCATCGCTAAAATGTATGGGCGGTCGAAAACTAATTCACCATGGAATTCATCAGCAAAACGGTAGCCCGGGCCACCAGTACCGCGACCAAGTGGATCGCCACCTTGAATCATGAAGCCTCCAATAACACGATGAAAGATCGTGCCATCGAAGAGGTTTGCGGTGGTTTTCTCGCCATTGCGAGGATCGGTCCATTCGCGAGCACCTGTTGCCAATTCAACAAAATTCGCGACGGTCTTAGGCGCATGGTTGGGTAACAGTTCAATAACGATGTCGCCTAAAGATGTGTGCAGGGTTGCGTAAGTATTTGTCATGTGGAGACCAGGGGAATCGAACCCCTAACCTCTGCCTTGCAAAGGCAGCGCTCTACCAATTGAGCTAGGTCCCCGTGGTTAATGGGGTGGGCCTTGGAGGACTTGAACCTCCGACCTCTTCCTTATCAGGGAAGCGCTCTAACCAGGCTGAGCTAAAGGCCCGAAAACCTGGGTAAGGCTACAGGCAAGTCGAGGTAGACCCAAAACCACCAGAATTTTTACGCCTGCTCCATTTCTACACTCTTGGTTACAGAGACCACTTGCACACCTTCGGCAAGATTAACCAAACGAACACCCATAGAGTCGCGCCCGGTTTGGCGTACCTCTGCCGCAGGAGTACGCATAACCGTACCAGCTGATGTGATTGCAAGAACTTCATCCTCATTACGCAGAACAAGTGCGCTGACTAAAACTCCACGTGAATCTTCATTAATCTTGGCGGCTTTGATACCGATTCCACCCCGACCTTGTAGACGGTATTCATCAAGTGGCGTCTTCTTCCCGTAACCACCATCGGTGGCGGTGAAAACCAAGAGGTTGGAGTCTTGCGAATTAATGCGGGCCATCGTAAGAAGTTCATCTCCGTCGCGGAACTTCATACCAATAACGCCACTCGTGGAACGGCCCATCGGACGCAACGATTCGTCATCAGCGCTAAAGCGCATCGACATACCTTTCTTGGAGACGAGCAAGAGTTCATCTTTACCGTCTACTAAAGACGCGCTGACAACCTCGTCATTATTTTTTAAGCTGATTGCAATAAGTCCGCCAGATCGGGAAGAGTCGTATTCAATCAATGGAGTTTTCTTAACCAACCCACTCTTAGTTGCAAGAACTAAATAAGGCGCGGCTTCATAATTCTTCACCGAAAGAACTTGAGCAATCTGCTCACCTGGTTTAAAAGCCATCAAGTTGGCAACATGTTGGCCGCGGGCATCGCGACCCGCATCTGGTAGTTCATGAACTTTGGCGCGGTAGACGCGGCCTTGGTTTGTGAAGAAGAGCAACCAGTCATGAGTTGACGCGATAAAAAAATGGTCGACTACATCATCTTGTTTAAGCATTGCGCCTTTTACTCCTTTACCGCCCCGTTTTTGTGATCGGTAAAGATCGGCTCTGGTGCGTTTGGAATATCCGCTATGTGTGATTGTGACAACCGCATCTTGATCTGGGATTAAATCTTCCGCGGATAAATCACCTTCACTGGCCACTATTTGAGTGCGGCGTTCGTCACCATATTTTGCAACTAAATCCGCAAGCTCTGTTTTGATTATTTCTCGCTGTTTTTCTGGGCTCGCCAAGATTATGGTGAGTTCAATAATGTCAGCCATTAGGCCGTCGTACTCATCATTAATTTTCTGTCGTTCAAGGGCTGCGATACGACGCAACTGCATATCTAAAATCGCGTTTGCTTGGATTTCATCGACATCCAGTAATTTCATCAGACCGATGCGAGCCTCCTCGGGGGTTGAACTGGCGCGGATTAATGCGATTACGGCGTCTAGGGCATCAAGGGCTTTGAGGTAGCCGCGCAGGATATGGGCGCGCCTTTCCTTCTCGTTTAAACGGTATTTGGTGCGGCGAACAATAACTTCCACTTGGTGATCAATGTAATAACGGACAAATTCATCAAGACGGAGTGTTCGTGGGACTCCGTCAACAAGAGCCAACATATTGGCGCCGAAAGTATCTTGCAATTGCGTCTGCTTATAAAGATTGTTGAGAACAATTTTAGGAATTGCATCATTACGTAAAACAATCACTAAGCGTTGGCCTAAGCGCTCATTACCTTCATCGCGCACATCGGCAATGCCTTTAATCTTTCCCTCTTTAACCAGCTCCGCAATTTTGAGGGCTAAGTTATCTGGGTTTACTTGGTAAGGAAGTTCGGTGATAACTAAACATGTCCGTCTGTTAATTTCTTCTATTAATACAACGGCTCGCATAGTGATAGATCCACGTCCTGTGCGGTATGCGCTCTCAATCCCGGCGTGCCCCACAATAAGTGCGCGGGTTGGGAAATCAGGACCTTTAACAACTTTGAGTAATTCTGTTAATAACTCATCTGCTTTTGCTTCTGGGTGCGCCAGCGCCCATGCCACACCTTCGGCAATTTCGCGTAAATTGTGGGGTGGAATATTAGTTGCCATACCAACTGCGATACCGGCGCTGCCGTTAACAAGTAGATTGGGGAAACGGCTCGGTAGGACATCTGGCTCTTCTGAGCGCCCGTCGTAGTTGGGAGAAAAATTAACAGTGTTTTCATCGATATCACGCATCATCTCCATCGCGATTGGAGAGAGGCGAGCTTCTGTATACCGCATTGCTGCCGCAGGATCATTGCCGGGGGATCCAAAGTTTCCATTGCCATCTACTAATGGGTAACGCAAAGACCAAGGCTGCGCTAGTCGGACAACAGTGTCATAGATTGCGGTGTCGCCGTGCGGATGATATTTACCCATGACATCGCCGACGATGCGTGAAGATTTGTAATAACCTTTATCTGGACGATAACCGCCGTCATACATCGCGAACAAAACTCGACGGTGTACGGGTTTTAAACCGTCACGAACATCAGGTAATGCGCGACCGACAATAACGCTCATTGCATAATCAAGGTACGAGCGCGCCATCTCCACCTGGAGATCGACTACTTCGATGCGATCAAAATCTTTACTGAGCTCGTCCATTATCTACCTTTGTTTATTCTTTCGTTAATTAAATATCTAGGAAGCGAACATCTTTTGCATTACGTTGAATGAAAAGTCGTCGTTGTTCGACATCTTCACCCATAAGCACAGAAAACAAGTCGTCGGCTGCTGCTGCATCTTCTAAGCTGACTTTGACAAGAACACGATGTTGTGGATCCATGGTTGTATCCCATAGTTCCTTTGCTGGCATTTCACCCAGACCTTTAAAGCGTTGGATACCATCTTCTTTCGGAAGACGCTTTCCAGCATCGATCCCGATCTTGATAAAACCGTCCCGCTCGCGGTCAGAAAATGCGTATTGCACTGGTTCTTTACCGCCCCATTTTAATTTATAGAGCGGCGGTTGTGCGAGATAGACAAACCCTTGCTCGATAAGTGGGCGCATAAACCGGAAAAGAAGGGTAAGTAAAAGAGTACGGATATGTTGTCCGTCAACGTCGGCATCGGCCATCAGGATAATTTTATGGTAACGCAACTTTGCAATATTAAAATCATCGTGAACACCGGTGCCTAGGGCGGTAATTAGCGCTTGTACTTCATTATTTTGTAGCACGCGATCAATGCGGGCTTTTTCCACATTAAGAATCTTCCCTCGGATTGGCAGCACTGCTTGATAGCGTGAATCTCGTCCGCCTTTGGTAGAGCCGCCTGCTGAGTCTCCCTCAACAATATAAAGCTCACACTTTTCAGGTTCGGTCCATTGGCAATCCGCTAACTTTCCGGGCATGCCACGGCCTTCTAGTAAACCTTTACGGTTACGCGATAGATCACGCGCTTTACGTGCCGCAACGCGAGCTGCTGCCGCATCGATACTTTTGCGTACTATTTCTTTGCCTTCTGTGGGATTCTTTTCAAGCCATGCAGTAAGTTCTTCATTGACAGCTTTTTGAGTAAAAGATTTCACGTTTGTGTTGCCAAGTTTTGTTTTGGTCTGGCCTTCAAATTGCGGGTCGGTAAGTTTGATAGAAACAATTGCAGTTAGTCCCTCGCGAACATCATCACCTGTAAGGCGATCTTCTTTTCTACGGATAAATCCCCACTCTTCACCAAATTTATTAATGATTGATGTAAGCGCAGTACGAAAACCTTCTTCGTGGGTTCCGCCCTCCTGGGTATTAATAGTGTTAGCAAAGGTGTAAACAGATTCGGAAAAACCGGCATTCCATTGCATTGAAATTTCCAGCGATATACGGTGTTTTTCATCAGTGGCAGAGAAAGAGATGATGGATTTATGGGTTTGCCCACGGGTCAAGTTGAGGTGGCGGACAAAATCAGAGATTCCACCCTCATAGTGGTATCGCACATTTAAGGGCGCGCCTTTTTCATCAACCCGCCCTGGGCGTTCATCAGTAAGAGTGATAGTTAAACCACGGTTAAGAAACGCCATTTCACGTAAACGTGTGGAGAGAATTTCAAATGAGAAGTCGGTAGTTTCGAAGATTTCGACAGAAGGCCAAAAACGCACGGTAGTGCCGCTGGTAGATGTTGGCTCACCTTTTGCAACATCAGCTGTTGGAACGCCGAGTTTGTACTCTTGCGACCAGGAAAATCCATCACGTTGAACAGTTACTGATAAATCTGAACTTAAGGCGTTAACAACCGAGATACCAACGCCATGCAGGCCTCCGGAAACCGAATAACCGCTACCGCCAAATTTTCCTCCGGCGTGGAGAACGGTCATAACAACTTCGAGGGCTGGTCTTTTTTCAATCGGGTGAATATCAACCGGGATTCCACGTCCGTTATCGACAACTTGTACTGATCCATCAGACATCAATGTGATGTTTATATCGGTGCAATAACCCGCCAGAGCCTCGTCCACAGAGTTATCGACGACCTCATAAACCAGGTGGTGGAGGCCACGCTCGCCAGTGGAGCCGATATACATGCTGGGCCGTTTACGGACGGCAGCTAGCCCTTCAAGGACTGTGATTGCGCTGGCATCGTAACTGCTTGTTTTTGTCGGCACGCGGGACTCCTCTATTTGCTCTAGTCCAACCTTGCTCCAACCCGCCCTCTTTCTGAGGAAAAGGGCCCTGGAGACCTTCTAAGGAGTTATCCCTATCTGAACCCTTTTATCCTACCTTGAAATTGCGATCGATGTAGCGCAGATAAGCCCTGTGGGTGGGTGTAGGGGCACGAACTTATATAGGGTAAGGGGGTTCCTATTAGGAAGGGAGTTTATTCCTTTTAACCATAAGTATCTCGGGGGCCGCGGGCACCGCGAATTGTCCGTATCCCTCGCTTCCAGGAGGGTCCTTGCGGACCCATGATAGCAATAGTCTCAACCAGAGCCCCAGGGGCACTGGCTTGAATAGTCCTTAAGAGATCTGGAACTACTAGTTGAAGTTGGGTCGCCCACGCTGTTGATGACGTCTGTAGAGTCAGTACGCCATCAATTAATGAAATAGGAGTGGCGTGAAGTGAAATCTCTAAGCCTACAACTTTAGGCCAGGTGGAGAAGAGTGTGCCCTCTGCAATCCCACCCTTCCAATCCCGTTCTTCAATGAGGTGAGATAAGAGATCGACAAGAAGTTGTGGGTCTGTTGGGGCTGGAGTTTTTTCCTTAATTATTTTTTTTCGGGTTCGTTTTCCTGTTTGGAAAGAGCGGAAGAGATCAAGAGCAAGGTCGCGCTTCGCCATTACCCTTTCCTTTCTGACACGCCACCGAGTTGCATATACCGCCGTTGACTTTCTAAACCAGAAGGTAAATCACCTTCTACCGCTGCGGTGATGATTGTCTGCTCGGCTATCTGTGTTGCTTTCATCAATTGAAGGCGACGCGATGTGTCGAGTTCAGCAAAAACATCATCAAGAATAAGTATTGGTTCTGCTCCTTCACTTCTTAAGAGGTTAAAAGCTCCTAAACGTAACGCTATCGCCATTGACCAAGACTCACCATGACTGGCATAGCCTTTTGCAGGAAAATCCCCAATATGCAAATGTAAATCATCACGGTGTGGCCCGCTTAAAGTCACACCTCTCTCAATCTCTTGGTACTGAATTTCTTGCAAATGTGCAGCGAAAAGGTTTTTGTTTTGATTTGGATTGTTGGAAAGATTACTTATAGATGATTTGTAAGAAATATTTGCTGGTTTCACCTCATTAAGATTTGCGTAGTTCTCATTAACCCAAGGATTAAGGGCTTCACATAAAGAGATCCGCTCTGCACTAAGTGTGGCCCCTGTTTGTATTAATTGCTCATTCCAAGGAATTAACGCACTTTGCGGTGCTCTGGTTTTTAATAAAGCGTTACGTTGTTTTACAATTCTTTCGTAATCACTAATAACCCCAGCTAAACGTGGAGACCTCGTAATAAGTAAACGGTCTAAAAAGTCTCTCCGTGCTGCTGGTTCGCCTCGAATTAAATCCAAGTCTTCCGGCGAAAAATAAACGACTTGGCAGGCACCCAGAATTTCTCGTTGGCTTCGAACTGTGTTTTGGTTAAGTCTGGCACGGTTCGTTCTATGTGAATTGATTTCCAAATCTACCTGGAGTATCCGTCCATCTCTTTCGATTTCAGCACGGATGATTGCTTGCTCGAAGCCAAGAGAGATAAGTGGCTGATTTTGTGAAACGCGATGCGAAGAAAGGAAAGATAAATAAATAATAGACTCGACGATGTTGGTCTTTCCTGAACCGTTGTCGCCAATAAATGTTGTTACTCCAGGCCGAAATGTTAGGTCTAATTGTGGATAAGACCTAAAATTAGTTAACGAGAGTTGGTTTATACGCATTCATTTAAGAGGCGTAGCGCATCGGCATAAGTAAATAGCGGTAGTTCTCAACTACCTCACCATCGCGTCCGGTTTTGCCAGCAAGAATGGCAGGCTTGTTGGAGCCAGTAAATGAAATTTGCACGAAAGGTGTTCCGACTGCTTGTAATCCATCAGTAAGGAAGGTTGGGTTGAAAGCGATTGTAATTGGTTCACCGGTTAAGAAAATTTCTAAAGTTTCAGTTGCTTGAGCATCTTCTCCCGCACCGGCTTCAAGTTCTAGTAATGCTTCTGTGAAAGCAAGGCGTAAAGGAACTGTTTTATCAGTAACGAGTGCAACACGGCGCACTGAATCTAAAAAGGGTGCTACTTCGATGACCGCTGTCGTTGTGACATCTTGCGGCAGTAAATGACGATATGGAGGAAAAGTGCCATCCAACATCCGCGATGTCATTGACTTACCGTCGGTGATAAAGCCAGCTAAGCGATCGTTGGACACAAGTGGTGTAAGTGAGATTGAAACGGTTTTCGTCCCGTATAAAGATTTGGCGGCTTCCGCTAATGTACGAGCACGCAATAAGGCTGAAGTTTCTAGGTTAGGTTGAGTTGCCTGCCATTGGACCTCACGAACTGCGAGTCGGTAGCGATCTGTTGCTGCGAGTGTGATGGTGTCTTGGTTTATTTCGACATGAACACCAGTAAGTGTTGGAAGGGAATCGTCACGGCCTGCCGCAATAGCAACTTGCGCAACGGCATTAGCAAAAATATCACTAGGAATAATTCCGGTTGTCTCTGGAATTTCCGGTAAATTTGGATAATCGTTTAAAGAAAGTGTTGGTAATGTAAATTTAGCGCTTCCTGAAGTAACTAAAACCCTAGATCCGTCTAATTGAACTGTTACGGGTTTATTCGGCAGCGAACGAGAAATTTCAGCAAGTAGCCTTCCTGGTACAAGAACTTTTCCGTTTTGTTTAACCTCTGCTAAAAAATTTGCTTTGCTAGATGTTTCTAAATCTGAACCTGAAAGAAAAACTTGGTCATTCTCAACTTCAATAACAATACCTAGTAACGCCGTCATAATTGGACGGGTAGATAAACTTCTAGAAACCCAATTAACGGCATCGGCCAACACATGCTGTTCGACGGTAAATTTCACGCCGCACCTCTCATAACAGTTAGTAACTCATTAACCCTAGATTGGGGCACTCTCGTTTGAAAGTCTTCCATAAAGTTCTCCACCCTCAACCTTTAAATAGATATAAATAGTCATAGTAACCAGGGTTCATTTCTGTGGGTAAGCATGAAAAAAGCAGGTCAGAAAAGGGTTTCATTTTTATACCGGTGTTGAAAACTCAACATTTCTGTGGGTAGGGCGAAATAACTTAACCTAAAGAAACTTATATTTTTTCCTTTCTTGCTCGGTTTAACTCTTTACCCACAGATAAATACCTTTCATCCACAGTTATCCACAGGTTTCCCCCAACCTGGGGGTAAACACCCCTAAATCAGGCATTTCACCTAATTAACTTTTTTTGCTTGCTGCTTAATCCTATTAGTCAGCTCAGTAACTTGGTTATAAATCGAACGCCGCTCCGCCATTAAATGGCGAATCTTTCGGTCGGCGTGCATAACAGTGGTGTGGTCACGCCCACCAAACATTTGGCCGATTTTAGGCAGGGAAAGCTCAGTGAGTTCACGACATAGGTACATCGCGATCTGACGGGCATTAACTAAAACCCTAGAACGGGAAGTACCACAAAGGTCATCTAAAGTGAGGCTGAAGTAAGCAGCGGTCTGAGCCATAATTGTTGCACCAGTGATTTCAGGAGTTGATTCATTCGGAATTAAATCCTTAAGGACAATTTCAGCCAGCCCTAAATCGACACCTTGCCTATTTAAACTAGCAAAAGCGGTAACCCGGATAAGCGCACCTTCGAGTTCACGGATATTGGTTGAAATTTTACTGGCGATATATTCCAATACATCATCCGAAGCATTCAATTTATCTTGCGCCGCTTTTTTTCTAAGGATTGCAATACGGGTTTCTAGCTCTGGTGGTTGAATGTCAGTAATTAAACCCCACTCAAACCGACTACGGAGACGGTCTTCCAAAGTTGTTAGTTGTTTAGGAGGACGATCACTTGAGATAACAATCTGTTTATTCGCGTTATATAAAGTGTTAAAAGTATGGAAAAACTCTTCTTGTGTCCGTTCTTTGTTCTCTAAAAACTGAATATCATCAACTAAAAGAACATCTAAGTCACGATACCGACGTTGAAAAACAGAAGCTTTATCGTCCCGGATTGAGTTAATAAAGTCATTTGTAAACTCTTCGCTTGAAACATACCGCACCCGAACCCCGCCATATAATTCTTTTGTGTAAGCGCCGATTGCGTGCAACAAGTGAGTTTTCCCTAAACCAGACTCGCCATAGATAAAAAGCGGGTTATAAGCTTTGGCAGGTGCTTCAGCTACAGCTACCGCGGCAGCATGAGCAAATCTATTAGACGCACCGATAACAAAAGTCTCAAAAATATAACGTGGGTTGAGTTGTGAAACCTCAACTGTTTTATCCGTTGTATTATCGTCACGACCAGTTCCAGACCGTGGAGATATAAACTCAATATCAACTTCAGGTTGCGGAGGGCTGGGAATTTCTAAACTTTCATCGATTGTGACGGCAATATTTGTTTTCTCGCCCAACTCACGGGACAGAACATCACTTACAATATTACGCAGACGGGTTTCTAAAACATCTTTAGCGAAAGCGTTAGGGGCAGCCACAAGGAGGTTGGTGGCACCATT
The DNA here is from genome assembly GCA_919902125.1 of Actinomycetes bacterium. GTDB lineage: Bacteria > Actinomycetota > Actinomycetes > Nanopelagicales > Nanopelagicaceae > QYPT01. Next base: position 13,765 of record CAKKQM010000038.1, read on the forward strand.
ACTTTTAAGTAATCCAAGGGGTTTTGTTAGAGAGAGAAAAGCTCTGTGCTGGGGGTTATCAATAGCCACATCAGCGATAACCCGACTCCATAACTGCGCGAGGTCGCTCTCAATAAGGGTCATCAACCGACCTTCCCAAAACAATCCACAGGTTTATCCACAGGCTGTGGTCTAAACCCCAACTTGAGCCTCAAGGGGCTGTGGGGGATTGAAAACTAGAGGGGATTGGGAAGAAAAGCAAGTAGTTATCCACAACTTTAAACCCCACTCATCGCTAAAACTCCTTTTAAACGGAAACTAGAAGTGAGTTTGACCCTTTTATCCCCAGACCTCTACCGTTACCTCCTCATTCCCCTTATTCGATCTTTTTATATATTTTCAAGGAGTTCTCATGACCAAGCGCACCTTCCAACCAAATATTCGCCGGCGCGCGAAGAAACATGGTTTCCGCGCTCGCATGGCAACCCGTGCGGGCCGAGCTGTACTTTCTGCCCGCCGTGCTAAGGGTCGCGCTCGAATCTCAGCGTAATTAAAACTCGTGCTACCTCGCAACGCACGGCTTACATCGCCCGACAACTTCGCGCGGACAACAAAGAGCGGTTTTCGAGTAACAAGTAAATCCCTTGTTGGTTATCTCTACCTCACCAACACAGGTGTGCCCGCACAATGCGGTCTTATTATCAGTAAGAGCGTTGGGGGATCGGTTGTACGCCACCGGGTTGCCCGTCAGATTCGACATGGCTTACGTGACCACTTAAATGAACTTCCAACAGGTGCCTTTTTAGTGGTGCGCGCACTGCCCGGAGCAGCCGCCACTAATCTTAGGAATGATCTATCCAATATAATCCTTAAGTTAATTCAAAAAACTTTGGTAGTGCGATGAAGTCAATAGCAATTCAACTTGTGCGTTGGTATCAAAAATGGATCTCTCCAATGTTCCCACCACGCTGTAAGTATTACCCGTCATGCTCAGCGTATGCAATCACCGCAATCTCAACTTATGGCCTAAAAGGTTTTGCGATGGCAACTTGGCGGTTAATTCGATGCAACCCATGGTCACACGGTGGTGTGGATCATGTGCCTAAAAAAATCTCCAAAAAAATAAATAAAATCTCTTACATTAGCGGGGGCACCACTCGATGAGTTCCATCTTAAATCCCTTATATATCGCTGTTTCTTGGGTCATTATTTCGATCCATAAACTACTCTCCCCAATCTTCTCTGCCGACAGTGGTGTCTCATGGAGTTTGTCGATTATTGGCCTGGTGATCCTAATTCGCTTACTTCTTATTCCACTTTTCGTAAAACAAATCAAAAGTCAGCGAGCCCTTACAGTTTTACAACCACATCTCAAAGCGATCCAAAGTAAGCACAAAGATGATCGTCAGAAACAATCTGAAGAGATGATGAAACTTTATAAAGAACATAAAACAAACCCACTAGCTTCTTGTTTTCCTATTTTGGCACAAGCGCCAATCTTCTTCGCACTCTTTACTGTTCTTAATGGGATTGGTAAGAACCCACCACAGGCGCATGGTGTTTTAACACAAACAGATGTCATTAGCGCAGCACACGCAAAGTTCTTCGGTGCCCCCATCTCGGCAACATTTCTTGGTACGACAAATGGAACTGTAAAACTTGTAACAGTCTTACTTATCGCATTTATGTCAATAACAACTTTCACTACGCAACGTCAGTTGATGCTTAAAGGCATGCCAAAGATGGATTCAAGTAACAATATGATGTTACAACAACAAAAAATTATGTTGTACGCATTTCCATTAATTTTTGCTGTTTCCGGTGTTAACTTTCCAATCGGAGTCTTGATTTATTGGTCAACAACAAACCTTTGGACATGGGGCCAACAGTTCTATGTCATTAAACGAAATCCAACACCGGGCTCCCCAGCATTTTTAGAGTTACAAGCAAAAAGAGCTCGCAAAAGCGGGTTGCCATTACCTACTGATGTAAAAAATGAAGAAGAGAACCCTGAATCTGGATCCACCGAGGTAAAAGGCCAACGCCAACAACCAAGTCAGAAGAAAAATAAGAAAAAGAAGAAAAAGAAGTAATAAATAGTATAAATCAGTTTAAAACGCACTAACCCGACAATAGGGTATAAGGAGTAATTTATGAGTGAGATAGAGAAGATTTCTGAGAAACCTGCTGAGAAAACAGAAGGAAGTTTAATTACCAAGCTTGAGGAGGAGGGTGATATCGCTGCCGATTACCTCGAAGGGCTCTTAGATATCACCGACCTTGATGGCGATATTGATATCGATGTCGAGAATGACCGTGCTTCTCTAGCCATTATGGGCGGAAAACTCAACCACCTCGTTGGCCATGAAGGGGAAGTTCTTGATGCTCTTCAAGAGCTTACCCGCCTTGCTGTACAGACCGCGACAGGGGACCGTAGCCGTCTTATGCTCGATATCGATGGTTACCGCGCCGGACGCAAGAGTGAATTGCGTCAATTGGCAAAAGAGAGCGCAGAAGAGGTTACCTCCACAAAGAACTCTATGAAGTTAGCCCCGATGAATGCTTTTGAGCGCAAAATCATCCACGATACAATTCAAACCCTGGGCCTTAGCAGTGAATCTGAGGGCGAAGACCCTGATCGTTGCGTCATAATCTTTCCCGCTTAAAGACCGCTTAAGGTTTATTATGGTTTCACGTGAAACCCTTATTACTCGCTACTTCCCGGGCAAGGAAGAAGAGATTCTTTGTTACGCTCAATTCCTAACAACCGTCGGAATCGAGCGGGGGTTAATCGGCCCTCGAGAGGCCGATCGGATCTGGGAGCGCCATATCTTTAACTGCCTGCCGGTTATCACTCTTATTTCAGAGGGCGCGTCTTTATTAGATATTGGTTCAGGGGCGGGGTTACCGGGTATACCTATCGCTTTAGCTCGTCCAGATCTAACCGTAACCTTAATTGAACCCCTCCGACGAAGAGTGGATTTTCTGGCCGAAGCAGTCGCCAATATGGATATCACTGTTTTACAGGGCAGGGCGCAGGACTTTAAAATTAAAGCAGATTTCGTGACGGCTAGGGCGGTCGCGCCATTTAAAAAATTAAAAGCGATGAGTTGGCATCTAGTCAAGATAGGTGGGAGCCTGTTGGCAATCAAAGGCGAAAGCGCTGCTGATGAGGTTGCTGGTGTAAAAGGAGCTCAACTTCACGAGATCCAGATGGAGGGTTTACCGCTTGGCCGCATTATTTCGCTCCAAAAGACTGGTTAACTTACCCACGTGAATGATTCACGTGAAACACCACTAGCCGCGGCCAATAAACCGGTCATTGGTACCAGACGCCTCAAAGAGGCGATGGCCAGACCGGCTCACTTGCGGATCTTTACTGTCGCAAACCAAAAAGGCGGAGTTGGTAAGACCACCACAACAGTCAATATTGCAGCCGCCTTGGCAATGGGGGGTCTTCGAACCCTAGTGATCGACCTTGACCCCCAAGGTAACGCCAGCACTGCCCTGGCCGTAGAGCACCGCGCCAATGATGGAATTTATGAAGTTTTAATGGGCACAACTTCCATTGAATCTGTCGTACAGAAAGTAGCTGGTTTTCCACACCTGGATTGCATCTCTTCCAACACAGCTCTAGCCCAAGCAGAAATCAATTTAGTCCCAATGGTTGCTCGTGAATTACGTTTAAAAGAGGCGATTGATGATTTAGTCACTGCGCGAGTAAATGCAGGAATTGGGTATGACTATATTTTTATCGATTGCCCGCCAAGTTTAGGTTTACTAACTGTCAACGCACTAGCTGCGGCGCAAGAGTTGTTAATTCCAATCCAGTGTGAGTACTACGCACTTGAAGGCTTAACGCAATTGCTTGAAACATATTCAATTGTTAAAAAGCGGCTTAACGCAGAATTAAAATTATCAACTATTGTCTTAACGATGTTTGATGGACGGACGCGTCTTGCAAACGATGTTGCTGCAAGTGTCCGTTCACATTTCCCACACGAGTTAATTGATATTCCAATCCCACGCGCAGTGCGCATCTCCGAAGCTCCCTCTTACAGTCAAACAGTAATGACTTACGACCCGGGTTCCCCCGGCGCTATTGCCTACATGCAAGTAGCGCGCGAAATCGCAGAACGCGGAAGACCTTTTGATTCCAATGTTGTCAGTATTAATTACAAAAAAGGAGAAAGTGCGTGAGTGCAAAACGAGGCGGGCTAGGTACAAATCTCGATGCACTGATCCCGACATCATTTTTTGTTTCCGGAACGCAAGTTGCACAACAAAATGAAGTTTCCATTGAGGTAATTTCGCCTAACCCAAGACAACCACGTACTGTTTTTGATGAAGACGCATTACGTGAATTAACGGCATCAATAAAAGAAGTAGGGTTATTACAACCACCAGTGGTTCGCGAAACTTCTCCCGGCCACTACGAACTCATTATGGGTGAGCGCCGATTCCGCGCCGCAAAAGCCGCAGGGCTTAAATCAATCCCAGTAATTATTCGACAGACCGCAGACAACGAATTATTACGGGAAGCACTTATTGAAAACATTCACCGAAGCCAACTCAATGCCCTTGAAGAAGCCGCTGCATACACGCAATTATTAAATGATTTCGAGTGCACTCACGAAGAATTAGCAAAACGCCTTGGAAAATCGCGCCCCCATCTCACAAACACGATGCGCCTACTCAGTTTGCCCGCAACCGTGCAACGAAAAGTGGCAGCAGGTGTGCTATCCGCAGGTCATGCCCGCGCATTACTTGGCCTCATAGACGAGGCAGAGATTGAACGTTTAGCAGTCCGAATCGTCGCCGAGGGTTTAAGTGTCCGCACAATCGAAGAAATTGTGGCTGCAGGATCAGCAACATCCAAAAAGAAGAGAAAACCCACTGCGGCGCCAGCGCCTCAACTACTCGAGATCGCAGAACGACTTTCAGATCTTTACGACACTCGCGTGAGTGTGCAATCTGGAAAAGGGAGAGGCAAAATCACCATTGAGTTTTCAGGAATGGCTGATCTCGAACGTATTCTGGATTTAATCGAAGAGTAAAAAAGTTATTCGATAATTTCAAAACCGCTACTACGGCGTGCGATCTCTTGTTTAATAACGCCACCTAGTGCTTTAACGCCTTCACGGATCCGCTCAGGGGTTGGGTGGCAATAGGACAGTCTCATTGCCCATGTTCCAAAACCATCGGCATAAAAAGCTGTACCTGGAACATAAGCAACCTTTGCAACAATTGCCTTAGGCACCATCACTTTGGTATCAATCTCTGGTGGAAGATTGACCCAGACATAGAAACCACCACCAGGTTTAGTCCATGTTGCAGATGCGGGGAAGTATTGCTCGAGAGATTCCAACATTGCATCACGTCGGACTTTATATAACTCACAGAATGATGTGATCTGGTCGCGCCATGGTTGATCAGCTAGGTAACTGGAGATTGTTAACTGTGTGAAATTTGAGGGGCAGAGAATTGATGCTTCACTCGCGATAACAAGTTTTTCTTTTAATGAGGGCGGAACAAGCGTCCAACCCACACGCAATCCAGCAGCGATCGTCTTTGAGAAAGAACCGAGATAGATAACATTCTCACTATCCTCAGCGCGCATCGCATTAGGGGATGGGCGGTCAAACCCTAAAAGCCCATAAGGGTTGTCTTCAACAATAAAAATTTGTTCAGTGCGGCAGATATCTAGTATCTCAGTGCGACGATCTGCGGGAAGCAGGACACCTGTGGGGTTTTGGTAGTTAGGGATCAAATACAAGAATTTTATTTTCCTACCGGTTGCACGAACAGATGTGATTGCTTGACGTAGAGCTTCTGGAATCAAACCTTGATCATCCAATGCGACATGAACAACTTGGGCCTCATATTGGTGAAATGTTCCAAGGGCGCCGACATATGAAGGTGCTTCAACTAGAACTACATCACCGGGATCAATAAATATCCGAGATATTAAGTCGAGGGCTTGTTGTGAACCAGTAGTAACAATGACATCGTCAGGGTTTGCTTGGATTCCCTCAAGGGCCATTACTTCACAGATCTGTTCGCGTAATTTTGGATGGCCCTGACCGCTGCCATATTGCAATGCTTCAGCACCATTTGTCGCAATAAGGTTATGGACGACCGATGCCATCATTTCCATTGGGAGAGCTGAGAGATTCGGCATGCCGCCTGCCAGAGAGACGATCTCTGGACGTGATGCAACAGCGAAAAGCGACCGGATCTCACTGGCTTGCATACCTGCGGCACGAGCGGCAAAACGCTCCTCTAGGTACTGCGGTACGCCAGTGTGGAGACGGTCAGGAAGATTGGACATTGCGAAAGTCTCCCACATCTACTCCTCGGTGTGGAAACCTATCTGCGTATCCCCGCTTTTCGCAGATCTGCGATACGAAGAGTGCCTGTCTTTGCATCATCTTCAGAAGCCAGATACAGGCGCTGGATAGCAATAACAAGCGACTCTGCAATCACATCGCGGAAATCTGGACGACCTAAGCGTTGGGCATCACCTGGATTAGTGAGATACCCGAGATCAATTTGCACCGTTGGCGCTTTTGTCAGTCTTAATAAGTCCCATGTTTTGGCATGGGTTCGGCAGTTGAGCAGATCAGTTCGCGCACAAATCTCGCGTTGCACCAGAGAGGCAAAACGTTCACCCACAACAGAATGAATGCCGTGAGCTTGGCTACCGTAAAAATAGGTGGCAACACCGTGGGCATTTTCATTTACATAGCGATCAGCATGGAAAGAAACTATCAAATCAACGTTTGTTTCATTAGCGAAAGCGATGCGTTCAGCCTCACTTGGTGAGTTGTTTACACCACGCGTAAGGAAAACACTTACTCCTAGAGCAAGTAAACGACCTTCTAATCGTTGAGCGATGTCATACACAATTTCAGACTCTTCAACATTATGTGCGCAAATACCGTGGTTGGCGCCACCGCAACTCGGGTCTAAAACAATCACCTTATTTGCCAGAGCAGGACCACGATTCTTCTGCATTGCACTTTCCCGCAAGATAGAAGGTGTCCCACCCGAAACGGTTCGGGTCAGTCGGATCAAGGCGGTAATTGTTGCGGGCCCACATTTACCATCAACCATCACCCCAACCGATTGTTGGAATTCTCTCACTGAACTTTCAGTACGCGGCCCAAAAACACCATCGACTCGACCACAATTAAAGCCCATATCTGTCAGTCGCCCTTGCAGTGTTGCAACATCATCCCCCCGCATTAATAGCGCGGATTGTAGATATAAAGATCGGTCTCCCAATTTCCAGCGCGCTTCTTCAAGCGCCCGTAGCGTTACAGAATTAACAACCCCATTAACTGTTAATCCACGAGACTGCTGAAAAGCACGCACCGCATTTTCGACGCTTTCATCAATAGAAATGGGTTGTGTGGTTAATAAACCCAAACGATTGAGAATATCAATAATCTGGATCGCCACATCTCCGCCATCACCTTTACCGATTGAGAGATCTTCCATTTTTTACCAAAATTCTAAATTGATTGATTGGCGGACGTGGTAGCCCAACTCACTCTATTTAAATGAATGCTGCAAGGTCTTTAAGCAGCGCAGGTTTTGGTTTTGCGCCAATGATGGTTTTTACAACTTTGCCATTAACAAAAACATTGAGCGTTGGGATGGAAGTGATCCCATACTTAATCGCAATAGCCGATTCTTCGTCGGTGTTAAGTTTCACAATCTTCAATTTATCGCCATGCTCTTTGGCGATTTCTTCGAGGATTGGGGCAACTGCACGGCAAGGTCCACACCATTCGGCCCAAAAATCCACCAACACTGGCGTACTGCTCTTTAAGACAACCTCATCAAAGGTTGACGTTGTTACTGGCTGTGGTGCGCTCATTCTCTACTCCCTTATATCCGATTACATAGATTACTGGTGAAAATCTCTCTGCGCGTGGTTAACCCCACCGGGTTAATGGTGCTTATTGGTGGGATAAGAAACGCTCCGCATCTAGCGCTGCCTGACAGCCAGAACCCGCCGCGGTTATTGCTTGACGGTAGGTGTGGTCAACCAGGTCTCCGCACGCGAAGACACCAGCAAGATTGGTGCGAGTCGTGCGCCCAATAACTTCGACATAGCCTTCAGTATTGACGTTGATTTGGTTCAAAATAAGTTCACTACGGGGTGAGTGGCCAATCGCAACGAAAAGTCCAGTGTAATCACCGGTAGATTCTTCTCCTGTTATGGTGTTACGTAACTTAAGTCCCGCAACTTTATCTTCACCAAGGACATTTATAACTTCATGGTTCCAGAGGAATTCAATCTTAGGATTGGCGAAAGCGCGCTCAACCATAATTTTGGAGGCGCGCAAAGTGTCGCGACGATGGATAAGAACAACTTTGCTGGCAAATCTAGTAAGAAAAGTTGCCTCTTCAATCGCTGAATCACCACCACCCACGACAGCAATCACCTGGTCACGGAAGAAGAATCCATCGCACGTTGCACACCATGAGACTCCACGACCGGAAAGCCTCTTCTCGTTTGCCAGGCCAATTTCTTTAAAGGCTGACCCCATTGCAAGAATGACCGACTTTGTCTGGAGTGTATTCCCAGAGCCATCTTTTAAAGTTTTTATCGGCCCAGAAAGATCCATCTCAACAATGTCATCGGTTACTAGAGTAGTTCCAAAGCGGGAAGCTTGTTTTCGCATTGAATCCATTAAATCTGGACCCATAACTCCCTGCGGGAAACCAGGGAAGTTTTCAACTTCCGTGGTGTTCATTAAAGCCCCACCAGCTGTTACGGAACCTTCATAGAGAATTGGTGCTAATTGTGCACGTGCAGCGTAAATCGCAGCGGTATAACCAGCCGGCCCTGAACCAACAACTACTACTTCATGAACCTGGTCTGTCGATTTTGTGATTGTCATATCTTCTCCATAACCCCATCTTAGGTCGAGTTATTCCCCTGTTTCGGGAGTCGATTTACGACGTGACCCGGTGGCGCGACTAAATTGTATTTTTACTAACTCGCTAGTTACAGAGATCTCATTTACACGCATTGCTTTTGCGATGAAATAGTACCCAATCGGGCTGATTACCATAATGATAAGAAGTTCTCCAACCCGAACCAAGGTAGATGTGTCGCTCTCTACCCACGTAAAAATGCGCGAAACCGTAAAGATCGGGAGCATTGCTATAAGGGAAGCGATGAATAATCGGATGTGCTGGCCAGAGAAATCGTGGAAGTAGATACGGCCAGTATGTCTCGTTAATAAAGCTAGCGTGACAAACAAACCAGCAATGTAACTGATTGAAAAAGCAAACCCCAAGCCAACTGTCACCCATTCATTTTTTAGGACATTCAAAAACAGGTAGGAGAGACCCACGGCAACCATATTGATAAAAAGAATTGAAAGTACTTGAGTTTTTGTATCTTCAAATGCATTAAACCCGCGAATTAAAATTAAATTAATACTAAATACGACAAGACCTATACCGAGGGAAGAAAGTACGTAACCAATATACGTTGCATCGCTCTTTTCGATACCGAAAAACAAAACTCGGGTGATATTTGGACCAAAGAGTAGAAATGCAACACCACTAGGAACAGTTACAACACCTACCATTCTTATAGCGCGTATAAGTTGTTGGCGAACTTCATCCCCCTTCTTATCGAGAGCAAGTTTTGAAAGGTGCGGCAAGAGCGCTGTAATGATGGAAATTGTGACAATAGAATATGGCAACATCATAATGAGATAAGCGTTACTAAACGGGGTGAAACCTACACCTGTTTTAATTCCTTCTTTAGCACTGCGAACTGCAGCGCTAGTGGAAATATTCACTGTTACTAGATAACCTAGTTGTGAAATTAAAACATAAACCAAGGTCCATCCAGCAAGGGAGAAAGACTTACTGAGCCCTTGCCACCCCAACTTAGGCCGCAGATGTATTCCAGTGTGTTTTACTACTGGAATCAATATTAAAGCTTGGATAACGACGCCGAGCGTTGTGCCCCAACCTAGGATTTGAGTTTGCGTTGTACTGATATTCCCAAGAGTTAAATCTGGCGCTACAACCAGAACAAGGGAGAAAATAACTATAACAACCAGATTATTTGCGATTGGTGCCCACATAAGGGGCGCAAAAGATCCACGAGCATTTGCTACTTGACCCAACATAGTGAAGAGGCCTAGAAAGAAGATTTGTGGCAGACAATATCGAGTGAAAGCGACGGTTAAACGGAATTCAGTTTCAAAACCTGCGGTAGAAAATTCAGGAGCATAGATACGGACGAGTATTGGGGCGAAGAAAACACCCAGCGCCACTAGCGCAAGCAAGATGACGCTTATTGTCGTAACCAAACGGGATGCAAATGCGTGTCCGCCATCTTCATCACCAAAGGAACGAATTAGTTGCGGGACAAAGATTGCGGTGAGAGCTCCACCAACGAGCAAGTTATATAAAATATTGGGCATTGTGTTCGCGACGTTGTATGTGTCGGCCAAGAGCGCTGTTCCTAGGACGGCCACAGCCAGGATGCTGCGGATAAATCCAGTAATCCGAGAAAGTATTGTCCCGAGCGCCATAACGCTAGAGGCATGAAACAACTCAGCAGGTTTCATTTACGTGACCTTCTAATTCTTCGCACACTCTGGGTGAGAGCTGCTAAGAAAAGGAGTATTGCCGCTCCGGTTGTAAACCAAGCAACAGTTGGACTAATAACCGAGATACTTAGCGAGAGAAGCACGGCATCATTAATAGGACGACTATGAGAGTTAACAAATTGCGCAAGAACTGCGGTTGTACCTGATGCAACGACGGTAATAGGAACTGAAAGTTGTGTTTTGGATTTTGCGTCCAACGTAACACCCTTGATATCTGAGACTTGTATCCGCGAATTTAATGGGCGTAGTTGAAGGTCCACTGTAAGCGGAACATTAAAGTCATTCACCAAAGTGATTGGAACCTTTTCCTTCTCTGAGGTCAGGCGATACTTCCCGGAGACGATTCGCAATTTATGTCTTTGTATCGCTAAAGCCTCATTGGCATTATGAGCAAAGAAGAGTTGACGTTCTTTATTTAAACCTGGCGCTAAAAGATAAGCCAGTTTCGATCGGAGCGTGTCCAACTCGGCAGGTGGCACGACGGTGCTCATTAAAGCGATCTCGCGTCGATTAAGGGTGTAAGAACGCACAGTATCTGCCGGTACTTTTACTGAGTTTGCGCCCCACTTAACAGTGCGTTTAATGCTCACTTCTCTACCAAGGGCAACTTGTAATCTGGTTTTACTCACATCAAAGTAATAACGAAGTTCAGTTGGCGCCAACCGCGTGGTCAAAGAAATATCAGGATGTCCATAAGGTAGTGCGATTACTGGATCTTGCGCAGTTATGTATTTTAATTCTGAAAGCCAATTCTGCGCAGCGATATTCTCTAAGGCCATCGCTTCCACATCTTCAATGAGTGCAGCATCAATCAACCAGGTGCGAGGCTGGGCAGATGGTGAAAAAATTAATTGTCCCAACCTACCGGTAGGTAAAAGAGAAAGAGTCAACTCATCATCAAGAAAAACCCCATTTAGATCGCGATGCGGCGGTTCAAGTAGAACAATATTCTTGTTATCAATAGCGTGTGCTGATTGCAGGAAAAGAAAGGGCGATATAAGGAAGAAAAAAGATAAAGTTGCAAATAGTGTTCTGTGAAGTTTCATAGTTGCAATTCACCGCTTCGGGCAATTAATTTCTTCTCATCTGGATATGCCAAACGTTCAATAACCTCGTTTAAAGGAAACCAAGCAACCTCATCAACTTCAGTCACCTGAGGTGCAAGGGTCCCACCAATTTCACGGAATAAGTAATGGTGGACCGTTTTATGAATGCGCTTACCGCTGGCCATAAACCAGAAATCGATGACTCCCAAGGCTCGTGCAATTTCGCTTTCAATTCCAGTTTCTTCCATGACTTCACGGAGTGCCGCCTCTTCAGGGGTCTCCCCAGCTTCGATATGTCCCTTCGGAAGAGACCATAACAAACGTTCTCGCGTGGCATCTTTCTGGTCGATACGGCCAATAAGTAGACCGCGCGTACCAGTGGAATCAATGACGAGACCTCCAGCGCTGATTTCATCGATCCGTTTAGCATAGAGATGCAAGGCTGCACGCTCATTTTTCGGTGCAACTTTTTGCTCTGGTTGCGCATGTGGATCATGTGGTTGTGGGGCGCGATTGGTGGGCCGCCTACGCCGCCTCTTCTTCTTTTTCGTACCTTCGCTGCCCGCACTGGGTGCAGGGGTCATGGAGCAAGGGTACTGCTCTAGCCTTATCCATTGTGACGAGTGCATTGGGAGCCGCAGGAGAACTTGCCATCCGCTCTCTTATTGAGCGGGCGCCTCTGGCAAGTTCTTTAGCTGACGCCTTTAAGAGCGCGGGATATCGCTTAGCTCTTGTTGGTGGCTCAGTCCGTGACGCAATATTAGGCCGGTTAGGGAATGATCTAGATTTCACAACCGATGCTCACCCAGAAGTCTCCAGAAAGATTCTTAACGCGTGGGCAGAAAATGTGTGGGATACGGGGATTGCTTTTGGAACTGTTGCCGGAAGACGCGGTGATACAACTGTTGAGGTAACGACATACCGCACTGAAAGTTATGACATTGATAGTCGTAAACCAGATGTTGAGTACGGCGATTCAATTGATGGCGATTTATCTCGTCGTGATTTCACAGTAAATGCAATGGCACTCGAACTTACCCAAGGAACGCCACTTTTTATAGATCCATTTAATGGTCTGAGCGATTTAGGACGCAAAATTCTTCGCACACCAGTAAGTGCTGAAAGTTCTTTCTCAGATGATCCGTTGCGAATGTTGCGAGCAGTGCGATTTGCAAGTCAACTCAACTTCACTGTTGCAGATGATGTTCTTGCTGCCATAAAAGATATGTCAGGACGAATTTCTATTATTTCCGCAGAGCGCGTTCGCGACGAATTCATCAAACTCTTAATGTCGAATAACCCACGTATTGGAATCACAATGCTTGTTGACACCGGTTTGGCAGAATTAATTTTGCCGGAAATCCCCAAGCTGCAACTAGAAATTGATGAACACCATCATCATAAAGATGTTTACGAACACTCACTCACAGTGCTTGAGCAGGCTATTGCATTAGAAGATCGCCTAGGTGGACCAAACTTAATTATCCGCTTAGCATCACTTTTGCATGACATTGGTAAACCCAAGACACGGAGTTTAATTGCAGGCGGTGGCGTTTCTTTCCATCACCACGAAGTTGTTGGCGCTCGGCTCTGCAAAGAACGGTTGAAAGCGCTTCGTTTTAATCGTGACGCTATTGATGATGTTTCAACTTTGGTCGCTCTACACTTACGTTTCCATGGTTATGGAGATAACGAATGGACTGACTCTGCAGTGCGGCGCTATGTCCGCGATGCGGGGGAACTTCTTCCACATCTCCACATTCTTACCCGCGCTGATTGCACAACCCGTAATAAACGCAAAGCCAATGCTCTTGCTGCAACCTATCAAAGTCTGGAAGAGCGCATCGCTGTATTGATGGAGGAAGAAGAGTTATCCAAGATCCGCCCCGATCTTGATGGCAGCGAAGTTATGCGCTTACTTAACGTCAAACCTTCTGCAGTTGTTGGCGATGCGTTGGATTTCCTCCTTGAATTGCGCCTTGAACATGGCCCGCTTGGGCAAGAACGCGCGCAAGAAGAGCTAATGAGATGGTGGGCTGCTAGGAAGTAAAATTGAAGCGCGAGGTTCGCAATAATCGGCAAGCGGTTACTAGATATGCGATTGATATAACTACAGGCACAACCAAAGATTTTCCAGACGCAGGGAGCACTAAAGCAGCCAACACGGCGCCTGAAACAATTGCGCCATTTACTAGAACATCATAAACCGCAAAGACACGACCACGGAAATAATCATCAATTTTCGATTGCACGAGAGCATCATTGGTTACTTTTAAACTCTGCCCAAACAAACTTGTAAAGAATGCCGCAATATAAAGTGGAGTTGGTTGCTGGGATACCGCAAGCAGTAAAGGTGTAATAGCACTACCGATCATCATGTACTTAATCCATCTATGTCGACCAAAACGATTAACGCCAAATGGCGCAACAAGAGCGCCGCATATAATTCCAATGCCAGCAATTGATAGTGCAACTGCCAGACCAGATAATCCAGCGGCAGGGTTCTCTGGAGAGTGGAATGTGTTCCGCTCTAAAAGTAAAGCGACAAGGACGAGGGCGGTTAGGCCACCGCGTTGCACCGCAGTAGCCAGTATTCCTCGCGCTGCATCGCCGTGTTTTCCAAGGAATGCAAATCCTTCGCGCATCTCAATAAATCCTTGCCCGATACTTACTGTTGCTTTTTCATGATCCAAAGGTCCGATTTCACTCCGTTTGAGCCTTAATATTAAAGTTGAAGTTACGACATAGCCAATTGCTGCAACTAAAATTAATACCGCATCAGAATGGTTGGCACTGTGAATTGTTTCGAAAATCTTACGTAGAACAAATCCAATTCCGCCACCTAAGACAACCCAGAGAGAACCACCAGTTACAGCAATTGCGTTTGCTGTAATCAAGGACTCGGAGCCAACAATAAGCGGCAATCCTGCTGATAACCCTGCCAGTATCAATCGATTAATACCGAAGGCAAGTAAGATTAAAACCGTGAGTTCTAGGCCAGTTTTTCCTTGAGAAATTAATAGCGCGATAACCAATAAATCAATAGCACGTAGAAGGTTTGCGATGAAGAGTGTTCGTTGACGGGAGACGCGATCCAAAATTGTTCCAACAAAAGGACCAATTAGTGAATATGGTAGTAGAACCACCGCAAATGCTAAGGCAGCCCCAAGTGCATCGGTTTGTCGTTCGGGTGAGAAAAGAATAAAAGATGCAAGCGCGCTTTGGAAAAGCCCATCTGTAGCTTGCCCTGTCCATCTGGCAGCGAATAGTCGTGAGAGTCTGGGATGGCGCAAAAGTCTCAGGAAACTCAAACTATGCATGTTAGTAAGGGTAGTTTCTTTAACCTCTATATTCTCGTTATTCTAACCTCTGTGAAAACGGAGCGCGCCTACATCGACTACACGCTCGATAAGCGCGCGACCTTAATGGCTCTTTATCGAGGCGCCGTTAATGCTTGCGATGCTGATCCTTATCTACTCCGAGCGGCGAAGTTTCATGGAGTAAAAGTCAAACGATCCTGTCCTGTCTGTAAGAAAAAATCATTGGTTGAACTACGTTATACATTCGGTGATCAGTTGGGTCAATTCTCAGGGCGGATCAAGTCGAGCGATGAGTTAGTCGAGATGGAGAAGGAGTTCGGAGAATTTCGCGTCTACATCGTGGAGGTCTGTCGAGAGTGCTCCTGGAATCACCTCTGTGTCTCCTTCATTCTGGGCGATGGCACAGAGCGAAAAGCGCCTCGTCGCCAGCGCACCTTAGAAGATGAAGATTGGGTAAAGCGGTAACCTTCATACGTGGGCCGCAAAATACTATTTCGAGCCGTCATATTCATTGGCGGCTTCTCCTTTATTGCCGGAGCGATCTTTTTTGCGCTGGCTTACTTTACAGTGAGTATTCCAAATCCGAATGATTACGTAAATAGTCAAGCAACGATTATTCAATATTCCAATGGCGCCGAAATCGGACGACTTGGTGCACAAAATCGCACCATCGTCCCACTGGCGAGGATTCCTTTGGATCTTCGGTATGCAGTATTGGCTGCCGAAGATCGCAATTTTTACTCCGAGCGCGCATTTAGCATCACGGGAATCTTGCGCGCAGTTATAAACAATTTACGCGGCGGGGCATTGCAAGGTGGTTCAACAATCACACAGCAGTATGCAAAGACTGCTTTCTTGACACCCGAACGGAGCATTAAGCGCAAAATTAAAGAACTTGTGATTGCAATTAAACTCGAAAATCAACTTTCCAAAGATCAGATTCTTGAAAACTATCTCAACACTATTTATTTCGGCCGCGGCTCTTATGGAGTTGAAACTGCTTCACAGCAATATTTCAACCGTAACGTTAACCAATTAACTTTGGCGCAATCTGCTGTTTTAGCCAGTATCTTGCGCTCCCCTGGTTATTACGATCCTTCATACTCAAGGGCAAATGCAGAGCGCTTAGCTGCCCGTTTCGATTATGTAATTAGCGGCATGGTTGACGCGAAATGGCTTACCAAAGAGCAAGCAGTGAAAACAAAATTCCCAATTGTTCGAGCGCGTGTGACATCAGGATCACTCTCAGGTCCCAAAGGTTATGTTATTGCTTTAGCACAAAAAGAACTTAACGCTCTTGGCTTCACGGATGATCAGTTATTGATCGGTGGCTTGATTATCCGAACCACGCTGGACCAAAAGGCCCAACAAGCAGCTGTTGATGCAGTAGATAAACAGACACCGAAGAAAGTACCAGAGGGTCTGCATATTGGTTTAGTAGCGATTCGTCCTGGCACTGGCGAGATAATCGCACTTTATGGCGGCAAGGATTACTTGGTGCGCCAACTTAGTGATGCAACGCAATCAATTGCTCTCGCCGGTTCTACCTTTAAACCATTTGCCTTAATTGCGGCGCTTGAGCAGGGGATTCCGCTCACTTCTATATGGAACGGTAACTCACCTCAAATCTTCGATGACTTAGGTAAGCCTTATCCTGTTTCTAATTATGGGAATGAAGCATGGGGTCAAGTTAGTTTATTGAAAGCAACTTCACATTCTGTAAATACGGTTTACGTCCCTCTTGGTATCAAAGTTGGCCCAGATAAAGTTGTTGATGTTGCTCGCCGAGCAGGAATTCCGCAGAGTGTTGCAATGATGCCCACACCTTCGGTAGTTCTTGGGCCAGCTAGTCCGCATGTTGTTGATGTTGCCGCCGCTTATGCCACCTTTGCGGCACAGGGTATTTACGCAAAACCATTCTTAGTGAGCCAGGTTCAAGGTTCAAACAGAGGCGTTCTTTATGAAGCGAAGCTGCAGGGCCAAGAAGTTTTCACAAAGGATGTAATCGCCGATCTTACATATGCACTAAGTGAAGTTGTACGAAGCGGTACGGGTACTTACGGCACAGCAGGGCTAAGGCGCCCAGCTGCAGGCAAGACAGGTACTAGCGAGCAGAATGCCTCAGCATGGTTTAGTGGGTATACACCTCAACTAGCAGCTTCAGTTGCCTTCTTTAGAGATAACGCATCGCTCTCACTCAATGGCATTGGCGGATTAACTTCGGTCACTGGCGGAACTTTCCCTGCCAAAGTTTGGACGGCTTTTATGAAAGGTGCACTTAAGGGCGAACCAAAAAAAGCCTTCCCAGCCCCGGTACATATTGGTGGAGTTGATCCCATAGTGATGACTTCGCCCTCACCTACTGCAACACCTTCACCTATTGAACCACTCTTACCTACCGAAACACTCTTACCTACTGCAACGCTATAAATAGGCCGCAATGCACCGGTTGAATAAATGGAGTCCAGTTACTAGGACCTTAATCCTTCTTGCCCTACTTGCTGGTCTCTTATCTTTTGCAAAATTTGAACATTGCCGAAGTACTGGTTGGGCCACCCCTGATATCTATGTGCATGCTTGTTATTCAGATATTCCATCACTCTTTTCTGGCCGCGCTTTAGATAATCACCAATGGGCATACAACGGTGGTGACAACGCGGTGGAGTACCCCGTTATTACTGGCACCATTATGTGGGCAACATCTTGGCTGGTGCCATCAGGCGAAAACTCAATTCGCAACTACTTTGATGTAAACATTTTATTTATAGTACTGCTCTTAATCGGTACAGTTTTAATTGTAGGAAAGATACGACCGCAGTTTGCATACCTGCTTCCGCTCTCGCCTGCAGTAATTGCATCTCTCTTTATCAACTGGGACCTCTGGGGCATAGTTTCGATGTTGTTGGCTATCTATTATTTTGATCGCCGCAGACTCAGAGCGAGTTCAATACTCCTCGCAGTTTCAATCGCCACAAAATTTTTTCCAGTCTTACTTCTCGCCCCCATCATTTTTATTTTTTGGCGGCGAAACGAAATCCGTGCAATGGGAAAATATATAATTACCGTGACGGCTATCTGGTTTGCAATAAACTTGCCAGTGATGTTGACAACCCCGCAAGGGTGGTGGCGGTTCTACAAACTCAATCTTGATCGTGGACCTGACTGGGGTTCTATCTGGTACGCGTTCTCGCTCTTAGGTTTAAATAGCAAGAATCTAAATTACATAACCATCCTTTCTCTTTTTGCCGTACTTACAGCAATGATGATTTACCTTCTTGCTTTGCCGAGAACTCCGACTCTTACTGAGGTAAGTTTTATATTTCTAGCCGGGGTTCTATGTGTTGGCAAGGTCTATTCGCCGCAATACGTTCTCTGGTTGGTGCCGTTGGCGGTCATTGCATTAGGAAACACCAGACAACTTTTTGGCTTTTGGATCTGGCAAGTAGGTGAGGTGATTTATCACATTGCGATCTGGCAGCACTTGGCGCTGGTTCAAGGTGCACATTTTGGCCCTCCTGCGGGCGGCTATGCCATCGCCACGTTGATCCGTATTGCCACAACGCTCTATTTCATCGCCATTTTGGTCCGTGCCAGTCTGGCGGAGCGTTCTCCACAGGCTCAAGATCTACATAACCGTCTGGTTGATTTTCCATTCGGCACCACCACTGGTTACCCTTAGGCCCCTTCGCTGGTTGGTTTACTGATCAGTTGAGGGCAATAACCCTCCTGTCACGGAAATACCGTGGCCGCTTTAGTCCAGAGGAGGTCGGGTTAACGTATGCGTCACTATGAATTAATGGTCATTCTCGATCCAGAACTAGAAGAACGTACAGTCACTCCAAGCCTTGAGACATATCTCAAGATCATCAAAGAAAGTGGTGGCCGCGTCGACAAGCTCGATGTTTGGGGCAAGCGCCGTATGTCTTTTGAGATCCAGAAGAAGTCTGAAGGAATCTACGCAGTGGTTGATATGCACTGCGAGCCAGCTGCCATCAAAGAGTTGGACCGTCAACTTAATTTGAATGAAGCAGTTCTGCGCACCAAAGTTATGCGACCTGAATAATTCAAAACTATTTAGTGATAACTTTTTAAGTATCAAAAGCGGATAAGAGAAGAGAAAAAAATGGCAGCAGGAGATACAAACATCACCATGATCGGCAATCTTGTCGATGATCCAGAACTTCGCTTCACTCCTTCAGGTGCGGCTGTAGCTAAATTCCGTGTTGCCTCCACCCCTCGTTATCTTGATAAGAATACGAATGAGTGGAAAGACGGAGACAGTCTTTTCTTGCAGTGCAACATTTGGAGACAAGCAGCAGAGAATGTTGCTGAGTCACTTACCAAAGGTATGCGCGTCATTCTCTCTGGTCGCTTAAAACAACGTTCTTACGAAACCAAAGAAGGCGAAAAGCGCACTGTCTTTGAAGTAGAAGTTGATGAAGTAGGTCCATCACTTCGCAACGCAACCGCGAAGGTCACTAAGACCACTCGCCAAGGCGGCGCTGCAGGCGGCGGATTTTCCGCTCCATCCACCGAAACTTTCAACGACGATCCATGGGCAGCTGCATCAACTTCTCCAGCTAGCGGCGGATGGGCAACCACCACCAACGAACAACCACCGTTCTAAATCCACTAACCAATCCATTCCTGCGTTAGCAGGGCACCCGTAAAGGAGCACCACAATGGGAGCACGTAATAACAGAGCACTCAAAGAGCCGAAGAACAAATCAGCTAAGGCTGCTGCGCTCAATAAGAAGTTTAAGAAGAAGCCATGCAGTTTCTGTCGCGACAAGGTGACTTATATCGATTACAAAGATATTGCCACCTTGCGTAAGTACATCTCCGATCGCGGAAAGATCCGCGCTCGCCGTGTCACAGGAGCATGCACACAACACCAACGCTCGGTTGCAACTGCTGTTAAGAACAGTCGCGAAGTTGCACTCTTGCCCTACACCTCAACTGCGCGATAAGGGGATCAAAAATGAAACTAATCCTTACTCGTGAAGTCTCAGGTCTGGGTCGCGCTGGCGATGTTGTAACTGTCAAAGATGGCTTCGCACGCAATTTCCTTCTGCCAGGTGGCAATGCAATTGCATGGTCACTCGGTGGAGAGAAACATATCGAAGGAATCCGTCGCGCTCGCGCATCACGTGAGATCCGCGATCTTGATCACGCCAAAGAGATCAAGGCATCACTCGAAGCCGCAACCATTACTGTCTTGGTGAAGGTCGGTAGCGCAGGACGTCTCTTCGGTTCGGTTACTGATAAAGATGTTGCTGTTGCCATTAAAGCTGCATCGGGTCTTGATATCGACCGCCATGACATCAAACTTGCTGGTCACATCAAGAAGATCGGTATCCACACAGTAAAGGTCTCACTGACCAACCATGTCGTAGCTAACGTCTCAATAACGGTCGTTGCTGGATAAGTAATCCCTTAACTCTTAACGGGCTCGCTGATTACAGCGGGTCCGTTTTGGTTGCTGCTTGTACCAACATTTTCTGGAAAAAATCGCTTGAAAATTCTGATTGAGCTTTCTCATATTTCTCCATACCCCACGACCAGAAATCAAAATCAAGTTCAGAGATAGAACTCTGTATGGAAGCCCAAAGAGTCCAACCATATTTTCCTAAAAGGGCTTGTAGCCAAGCACGCGCGAACATCTCTGGTCTATGAGTGCCGTAGTACGCATCCACTAACTCTTCAAGATGTTCTAAATCAAGGTAAGCCTCGGCCCAAATATTGCCTAACTCAAAGCAGGCGTCGTTATTGCCTGAGTATTCATAATCAATAATCCATATCTGTTTTCCATCATCGATGAAATTGCCGGGCAATAAATCGTTATTGCATGGCACCGTACCGACATCAAGGATTTTCATCGCACCGCGCATTTGTAAAATTTTATCGGCAAAGTCTAGATAGTTATTAGGTAATCGAAATCCGCGTTCTTGCACAATCCCTAAGTAGGACTTCTGAATATCGAACATATTAAAATCGCGAACGAAAGGCTTAGCCGAATGCAGGGTGTGACAACTTTCTGCGATTCGTGGCAAGTTT
This sequence comes from Actinomycetes bacterium, assembly GCA_919902125.1. Taxonomy (GTDB): domain Bacteria; phylum Actinomycetota; class Actinomycetes; order Nanopelagicales; family Nanopelagicaceae; genus QYPT01. Next base: position 34,819 of record CAKKQM010000038.1, read on the forward strand.
TTCGCCACATCACTGGAGGAGTATGTACTGCCTTCGAGATATCCGATCACGAGCAATCCCTGACCCGGTAGATAGTCGTGGATCGGTGCTCCAACTCCTACCTCGGCGGCCAGTTTCGAATTCTGGTATTCCGATTCACGGTCGATAGAAAGCAATGCTGAACTGTTACTGGAAATTCGTGCAACATATTTTTCAGAGTTACAGTTAACCAATAAGTTGCGATTAGTTAATCCGCCAGATAATTCATGCAGCGAATCTCGATTGCGCAATCGTGGGACTTTATCTAGCAGGGTGCCAAACGTCGACTCTAGGGATGTGCTGGAGTGCATCACCAGTTCAGGATACATTTCTTACATGTCTCAGCCAGGTATCCCGACTCGAGCGAAAATAGTGATCATAGGTGGAGGGGTCGGTGGAACTTCCACTGCTTATCATTTGAGCGAGTTAGGCGAGAAAGACGTTGTATTGCTAGATCGAAGCGATCTAACCAGCGGTTCAACTTTCCATTCTGCAGGGCTAGTTGGCCAATTACGAGCCGACCCCACATTAACCAAGATGAATATGCATTCGGTTGAGCTCTATCGCAAACTTGAAGTGAGTGAAACGCCAGCAGGATGGAAAGAGTGCGGAAGCATCAAACTTGCATCCTCGCCTGAACGTATGGAAGAAATCCGTAGGCAGATTGGCTGGGCGCGAACTTTTGGTCTAGATCTCAACGAGATATCCCCTAGGCAGGCCCAAGACCTTTTCCCTTTAATTGATTTAGATGGAGTCGTTGGTGCTTGTTACCTAGCCTCAGATGGTCAAGTAGATCCATCACAGTTAGCTCAAGCCCTTGCCTCGGGAGCAAGACGTGGTGGCGTAAAGATACTCACTCATACAAGAGTTACCGCAATCCGAACAAATAATGGTCACGTAACGCAGGTTGAGACAGATAAAGGAACCATTGAGTGTGAAGTTGTCGTCAACTGTGGCGGCATGTTTGCAGCCGAAATTGGGCGTCTGGTTGATGTAAGAATTCCCATTATTCCTATGAGCCATCAATACTTGATAACTGAGAACTTTTTGCCAGCAGGAACACCACAACTTCCATCTCTGCGGGATCCAGATCTTCTCATTTATTTCCGCCAGGAAGTAAGTGGGCTATTGATGGGCGGTTACGAGCGAAATTCACGCGCATGGATGACCGATTACGAAAACCTAGACAGAATCCCACAGGATTTTAATGGCAAGTTACTTCCGCAAGAGTGGGATCGATTCGAAGAGATCGCCATCAACTCGCAGAAGCGGGTACCGAAAATGGGGGAAGTGGGCGTTAAGAATTTCATCAATGGTCCCGAAGGATTTACACCAGATAACGAGTTCTGCTTAGGAGAGAGCGAAGTTGGTGGTTTCTATGTAGCAGCAGGATTCTGCGCGCATGGTATTGCCGGTGCAGGTGGTATCGGCCAAGTAATGGCTGAGTGGATCGTGGCTGGCGAACCAACCATGGATTTATGGCATATGGATATTCGACGGTTTGGAAACTCATACAAATCTCCCGATTTTACTTTGCAACGCGTTACTGAGAATTACGAGGCCTATTACGACATTCATTATCCAGGTGAAGAGCGTCAGAGTGCCCGCCCGCTAATGAAATCTCCAGTCTATGAGTGGCACAGCCAAGTTGGCGCGGTATTCGGCGAAAAAGCAAGTTGGGAAAGAGTGAATTACTATTCGACCAATCTTGGGGATGATGAATGTAAGCCTTATGGATGGGCTGGGAAAAATTGGTCATCTGCGGTGAGAAACGAGCATCTTGCAACCCGCAAAAGTGCAGGACTATTTGACGAATCGAGTTTTGCTAAATGCATTGTGCGGGGGATTCAGGCTGCTGAATTTTTGAACTACGTCTGCGCAAACGATGTTGTCAAAGGCGTAGGACGGACAATTTATACGCAAGCCCTTAATACTCGAGGTGGAATCGAATCAGATTACACAGTCACTCAGACTGGTGATCAGGAATTTATGATCGTTACTGGCACTGCTTTTGGTACTCATGATTTCGGATGGCTAGAAAAGCAACGGCGTGAACAGAATTTCGGTGTCGTAGAAATTGAAGAGATTACAACATCGCTCGCGTGTTTTGGTCTCTGGGGTCCACGGTCGCGAGAAATATTACAGAGGCTTACTTCTTACGATTTAAGCCATGAGAATTTCCCATTTATGCATTCGCGTAAAATTACGCTAGCTGGCGTAGATCTGCGCGCCACGCGGATCACTTATGTCGGTGAATTAGGATGGGAACTTTATTTACCCGTTGAAACAAGTTTAAGTCTTTGGAAAGAGATAATCAACGCTGGTAAAGAATTTGGCATGATGGCATGCGGCTATAGAGCGATTGAATCACTTCGGTTAGAGAAGGGTTATCGCGCTTGGGGGGCCGAGATTTCAACGGAAACAAATCCATGGGAAGCTGGGCTTGGTTTTGCTCTAGCTATGAAGAAGAACTCTTTTGTCGGTAAGAGCACCCTACTTGTTTTAAAAGAAAATGGAATGAGGAAACTTGTACCGATTCTCTTTGAGGATATTCGCCAAGTTCCATTAGGCAACGAGCCCATTCGAGTAGGGAGCGAAATTATTGGCCGTGTGAAAAGCGGTGGTCAGGGTTACACAATCAATAAAGCTATCGGGTACGCGTATTTGCCAATAAGGTATGCCGAACCAGGCGTATCCGTGGAAGTGGAATTTTTTGGAGATTGGAAGCAAGGTGTCGTGGCGACCGAACCGTTATTTGATCCCACTGGCTCTCACATCCGCTCGTAGTAGGCGAGGGTCTCAAATTATGAGACTTTAGAAAAAACTTTCCTCCACAGGGCGTAGAAATCTAATGAGGCTCTGACCTGCGCTTTTAGGGTGAAATACTCAATTTTTTGGAGTTCTCCACATTTAATCAACAGGTGCTTGCACAGAAAACAGAGGGTTATTCCCTTGCTTTCCACAGAGCCAGAGGGTGGTTCTCGCTTTCTTAGCTCTCTCATCCATACCGTTGGCCATGTGCCATGTCAGTGGCGACTGAAAGGGTAATTGCGTGAGTATTACCGAATTACCGCAACGCTCCAACCGTTCCGAGCCGGAGTTCGAGCGCACCCCGCCGCAAGATTTAATCGCTGAACAGAGCGTGCTCGGTGGAATGTTGCTGAGCAAAGATGCAATTGCAGATGTTGTTGAAGTCTTACGCGAACGCGACTTCTACCGCCCGGCGCACGAGATTATCTACGATGCCATTCTTGATTTATACGGTCATGGCGAACCTGTAGACGCAGTTACGGTCTCTGCCGAACTCACAAAACGCGGTGATATTGCGCGCGCTGGCGGTGCTCCATATCTGCACACACTGATTTCATCAGTGCCAACTGCAGCCAACGCCGGTTACTACGCAAAGATTGTCCGTGAACGGGCAATTATGCGACGCCTTATTGAAGCGGGCACCAAGATTGTTCAACTTGGTTACGCCGCTGAAGGTGATGTCGATGAAACCGTCGACCAAGCCCAAGCCGAGATTTACTCCGTTACTGAGCGTCGCGCCAATGAAGATTACGTGCAACTAAGTACTTTGTTGCCGCAAGCACTCGATGAGATTGAAGCAATCTCCAAGGGTGTTGGCGCGGAAGGCATTAAGACTGGATTTAAAGATCTCGACATGCTTACCAACGGACTGCACCCTGGCAACATGATCGTTCTTGCTGCACGTCCTGCTGTAGGTAAGTCGACGTTCGGCCTTGATGTCGCGCGCTATGCATCTATCCATGGCGGTAATACTTCAGTCATCTTCTCTCTGGAAATGAGCCGATCTGAAATCACGATGCGTATGTTGTCGGCCGAAGCACGGGTTGGTCTCAACAACATCCGCTCCGGAAACTTAAGCGATGAAGAATGGTCGCGCCTTGCCAGACGTATGGGAGAAATTTCAGCGGCGCCACTTTTTATCGACGACTCTCCCAATCTTTCATTGATGGAGATCCGCGCAAAGGCGCGCCGTCTTAAACAGCGTCACGATTTAAAGTTGATTGTTATCGACTACCTACAATTAATGACCAGTGGCAAACGTGTTGAAAATCGTCAGCAGGAAGTCTCTGAATTCTCGCGTCAATTAAAGCTTTTGGCGAAGGAACTCGAAGTCCCTGTTATCGCCATCTCACAGCTCAATCGTTCCCCGGAACAGCGCTCAGATAAGAAACCGATGCTCTCGGACCTCCGCGAATCTGGTTCGATTGAACAAGATGCTGACGTTGTTATTTTGCTCCACCGCGACGATCTCTACGACAGCCAGAATCGTTCAGGGGAAGCAGATTTGATCATTGCTAAGCACCGTAACGGACCAACTCGCACAATCACCGTTTCTGCCCAACTTCACTTTGCACGTTTTGTTGATATGCCACAGAGCTCGGCGCCACAGGATTACACCCAGCAACGAGGTGAAAATAGTTAATGGGCTGCGCTGCGTGCACGATCAGCGGTAATAATGCCAACGATTACAACAACGCCACCGATTAATTGAATAGGCCTCCAGATTTCACTGAGCCACCACCAAGCAAAAGCCCCCGCAAAGACTGGTTCAAGCATTCCGATAACACTGCTGGTTGATGCCGAGAGTTGCTTGAGGCCATGCAGAATGGATATGTACGGGACGATTGTCCCCATGACGATTATCCAGAGAATCAATACCCAGCCAGGTGAGTCGTAATTACTAAAAATTCCTAGCAAGTTGATCTTCTCGCTAAAAACCTTGGTTGGGAAACTCCATAGTGGCGTTGCTATTGCCCAGACCAAGGTAGCAAAGCCAAGTCCCCAAACAGTGAGCGTGTCAGTACTTCGCTGCGCGCCGAGTTTTTCACCAAGGAGAAAATAAGCGGCCAGTGCAAATGCGTCAAGGAATGCCGCAATAACGCCAATCCCATCCAGCGTCATGCCGCGCCATACTTGTGCAACTAAGAGCAGGCCAGAAAAACCCAGCGCAATCGATAGCCACATGAGTTTGGGTACAAATTTTTTCCGCACAAATCGGATGTAGAGCACAATCCAAATTGGCGCAGTGAATTCAATAATTAAAGCAATACTAACGTGCATACGTGCGATAGCAATGAAGTACCCCACTTGTACTGCAGCAAAGCCAATAACACCGTATACCGCCAGCCAAGGAAGCTCAGTTCTAGATGTCTTGAGCGATGCACCTTTACGGATTAAAACGTAGATGAGAAGAATAAGAAATGCACCGGTACAACGGACTTGAGTCAATCTCCAAGCAGATAAACCGCTTGTCAGTACCAATTTGGAGATGATGCCATTGAACGCAAAGGCAAGCGCTCCAAAGACAAGAAAACCTTCAGCGCGAAGGGATTTAAGCATTCATGGAGCCTACTTTAAAATACTCCTTCGGCGATCTCCATAATCGAGTTGTCAGTCGCTTCTACGATCTTGCGATCAGCGGTGATGTGCGGCAGGTAATTGCGAACAAAAAACTTTGCTGAGGCGATTTTTCCGGCATAGAAGTCGGCCTCTTTGCCTGCCATTGGTAATTTAGCTATTGCAATATCAGCTTGGCGCAATAACAACCATGCTGTGATGACGTCACCAACAGCCATCAAACAGCGAGAGGTATTAAGACCAACTTTGTAAATCTCCTCAGCCTTCTCTTGCGAGGCCATTGCATGACCAACAAGTACTGCGATAATGCCGTTGAGATCACCCAAGGCGTTTAGCAGCGCTTTTTTTTCTTCCGAATGAACGCCACCGGATTCTGCAAAGGTCGAAATTTCCTTACCAAGGCGCCCAATTGCGCGACCGCCGTCTTTCACGATCTTGCGGAAGAAGAAGTCGAGACCTTGGATAGCGGTGGTTCCCTCATAAAGAGTGTCGATCTTGGCATCGCGAACATATTGCTCGAGCGGCACATCTTGGGTAAATCCAGATCCACCAAAGGTTTGTAGCGATTCAGTGCCAAGCAGGGTCCATGATTTCTCGCTGCCGTAGCCTTTAACAACCGGGAGCATCAAATCATTGAGGGCTTCGAGATCGACCAACTTTCCCTTATCGCCGCCTTCTGCTTTAGCTAACGCGACTGCGTCTTGGATTGATGCGGTGTAGAGAACAAGGGCACGCATACCTTCGGAATAAGCTTTCTGCACCATTAACGAGCGGCGAATATCAGGGTGATGAATGATCGTGACGCGAGGGCTTGACTTGTTATCCATAACTTTCATATCGCCACCCTGCACCCGCGTCTTGGCGTAGGCAAGTGCTTGCTGATAACCAGCAGAGAGTGTGGCAATTGCTTTAGTGCCCACCATCATTCGGGCAAATTCAATAACTTTAAACATCTGTGCAATACCTTCATGGACATCGCCAAGCAAGTAACCAACAGCTGGCTCTTTCTCGCCGAGATTCATTTCGCAGGTAGATGAAACATTCAAGCCCATCTTGTGTTCAACCTTGGTGGCATAAACACCATTCCGTTTACCGAGTGCGCCAGTTTCAAAATCAAACATAAACTTTGGAATGAGGAAAAGACTTAATCCCTTTGTGCCAGGGCCACCACCTTGGCGACGTGCCAGAACAAAATGAATGATGTTTTCATTAAGGTCGCTATCGCCAGATGTGATGAAGCGTTTTGTGCCAGTGATATGCCATGTGCCATCTGCTTGTTTGACAGCTTTACTACGACCTGCACCGACATCGCTACCTGCGTCGGGCTCGGTCAGCATCATTGATGCGCCCCACTGTTTTTCAATCATCTGCTTGGCAATTTTCTTCTGCTCCTCAGTGCCAAGGTAATAAGCCACCTGTGCAAAAGATGGACCGGATGCGTATATGTGGACCGCAGGATTGGAACCTAGAACCATCTCTGCAATCGCCCAACGGACCGATGCTGGAATTACCGTCCCACCGAGTTGCGCAGGTGCATCGACACGCCACCATTCACCATCTATATATGCGCGATAAGATTTTTTAAAAGATTGCGGCAACTTCACATCTCCTGTTGCAGGATCGAAATCAACACCCATGCGATCGCTTTCAACAAAGGAGGCAGCGAGATCATTTTCAGATAAGCGCTTAATTTCCTCGAGCATGCCCATTACAGTTTCGCGGTCGAGTTCTTTATAGATTGACGTTCCCAGAACAGAGCCGCGATCCAAGAGATCAAAGAGGCAGAATTCGATATCGCGTAAATTGGCGGTGTAGTGACCCATGTGCTGGCGAACTCCCTTAAATGTCGAAAGTGATACCCCAAGGATGCTACTGGCGGGTAACTTATGCAAGCCAATAAGCGCAGCCACTGAAGACTCCCTCTATAAAAACAGGCGCGGGAAGGGTAGATTCACGCCATGCGCCGACTACTTGGAACTACCCTATTCACGCTTTCGATTGCATTATTGCCAATAACAGCGAATCAATCATTTGCTGCTCCAGAGTTCGACACCTACATCGTCGTACTTCAACCCAGTGCTGATCACGCCGCCGCAGCAAGTGAATTCAGTAGAGCTGGATGGCGCATTGAACGCGAATACACCAACGTATTCTCTGGCTTTGCAATCAACCTTCCTACGGCAGCGGTTACCGCGCTGGAGCGAAATCCAAGGGTGTTATACGTAGAACGCGATGCAGAGGTCACGGCGTTTGATACCCAAGCACCAGCTCCGTCATGGGGACTGGACCGAATTGATCAGCGGACCCTCCCGTTATCTGGCACTTTCGTCTATTCGGCAAGCGGTAATGGTGCAGGTGTCAAGGCCTACATCGTTGATACAGGCGTGCTCTCAACTCACAACGAGTTCACCGGTCGCGTCGTTACTGGTTTTAGCGCCATCAACGACGTGGTTAATACAACCGAAGATTGCAATGGCCACGGCACGCATGTCGCTGGGACTCTTGCTGGCACCACTTATGGCGTGGCCAAAGAAGCAACGGTTGTTCCCGTCCGTGTCCTTGATTGTCAGGGGTCGGGAACGATTTCTGGCGTCATTGCTGGACTTGATTGGGTTGCCGGGGACCATAATGACGGACCAGCGGTGGTTAATATGAGTCTGGGTGGATCGCCAAGCAAGACTTTGGATGCAGCAGTCGTACGCGTCTTTGCAGATGGCATAACCGTTGTTGTTGCGGCGGGTAACTCACACGCAAACGCCTGCGCCGCATCACCGGCTCGCGTTCCGGAGGCGGTTACGGTTGGCGCGACAAACAGCACAGATGCCCGAGCGCCATATTCAAACTTCGGTCAATGTCTTGATCTGTTTGCCCCAGGATCAATAATCACCTCTGCCTGGTACACCTCCACAACGGCGACCAATACGATCTCTGGAACCTCAATGGCTTCCCCGCATGCGGCAGGAGTGGCTGCGGTCTTGTTATCGAGAACACCGTCGCTAACACCAGCGGAGGTTGCTGCTGCGCTTACATCGTCAGCAACTATCGGTGTCGTTACTTCTGCAGGAAACCGCTCCCCTAATCTATTGCTTTACTCTGATCCATTGGGTGGCTGAAGAGGCCTTCATTTTCATTTCACTTTCAAGTCAGGACAGTTGCACAGAGCGAGCAGCGTCTGCGAGTTATCCCTTGGAGCGGGCGACGGGAATCGGACCCGCGCTGTCAGCTTGGGAAGCTGACGTGATGCCATTTCACTACGCCCGCAATATGATCCAACTACGTAAGCATAGAGAAGGCAGGTAGAGTCGCCAACCATGCTACTGAGCGATCGCGATATCCGTGCACAGATTGATGCTGGGCGAGTTCTGGTGGAACCCTTCGACACTGGGATGATCCAACCCTCCAGCGTTGATGTACGTCTGGACCGATTTTTCCGAGTCTTTGAAAATCATAAGTACTCTGTCATTGATCCATCAGTGGAACAAGGCGAACTCACCCGCGCAGTTGAAGTTGCGCCGAATGAATTCTTCATCCTCCATCCTGGTGAATTTGTCCTGGCAAGTACCTATGAAGTTATTACCTTGCCTGACGATATTGCCGGCCGTCTAGAAGGTAAATCGTCACTTGGGCGACTTGGTTTGCTTACCCACTCCACCGCAGGATTTATTGACCCAGGCTTTTCTGGCCATATCACTCTTGAGCTTTCCAATGTTGCCAACTTGCCGGTCAAGCTCTTTCCTGGCATGAAGATTGGCCAACTCTGTCTCATAAAACTCTCATCTCCTGCTGAGCATCCTTATGGTTCGGCGCTCTATGGTTCGAGATACCAAGGTCAGCGCGGGCCAACACCAAGTCGTTCATGGATGAATTTCCACCAGACCGAGGTTCAGTAATGCCTGAACCACTTAAATAGAACAGGAGTAGATTAAAAAGATGTCAAAGACTCTCATATTCCTCATTGTTGTTGTAGTAATCGGTCTATTTGTTATATCGCTCTACAACCGTCTAGTGCGGCTCAATGTTGCAGTTGATGAAGCTTTTGCGCAGATTGAGGTCCAACTCAAACGTCGCTCTGACCTTATTCCTAATTTGGTCGAAACCGTTAAAGGTTATGCAACTCATGAGCAATCAACTTTTGAAAAAGTTATTAGCGCTCGTGCTAAAGCAACAACTGCAACAACTGTTGCTGATGTCGCAGCCGCCGATGGCATGCTCACTCAGGCGCTACGTGGTCTCTTGGCGGTGGCCGAGGCTTATCCAGATCTCAAAGCTTCAGCTAACTTCTTAGCATTGCAAGAAGAACTTTCAACCACTGAAAACAAAGTTTCCTTTGCGCGTCAGTTCTACAATGACAATGTGCGTGCCCTCAACACGGCCATAAAAACCATCCCCACCAGCTTTTTTGCATCGCTGGCCAAGGCCAGCACCCGCGAGTTCTATGAAATTGAAGATCCACAATCGCGCGTCGCACCAACTGTAAAGTTTTAGTACCGTAATTTTATGGCAGGGGTATCTTTCCGCGGAATGGAGACGGCTAACCGCCGCAAGACCTATCTTCTGCTGGCCGGTATGGGCGCACTTGTATGGATTGTTGTTTACGCAGCCCTTACATATTTCGGTAGCAGCACAGTTGGAATCGTTCCGATTGCTGTGGGCATTGCGCTGGTTTCAGTATGGGGTTCGTATTACGCATCCGATTCACTAGTCCTTCGCATGACAGGTGCTCGTTTGATTGAAGAGAATGAAAACCCAAAACTCTTCAATCTCATTCACGAAGTAATCATCGCCAGTGGTCTGCCGATGCCAAAGGTGGCAATTGTTACCGATAGCGCTCCGAATGCATTTGCAACCGGGCGCAACCCTGAACATGCGGTGATCGCGTTTACGACCGGTTTACTTGATGTGATGGATCGCGATCAACTGCAAGGTGTTATCGCCCACGAAATGTCACACGTCGGCAATCGCGACACACTGGTATCTGCTGTTGCTGCAACTACCGCAGGGGCGATTGCCTTACTCAGTGATTTCCTTACCCGGATGCTCTGGTTTGGTGGTGGGCACCGCAATAATCGTGACAGTAATTCCAATCCCTTGGCGCTAGTTGTATCGCTGATTGTTTTAATTCTTGCCCCGCTCGCCGCGGTGTTATTGAAATCAGCGGTTTCACGCCGTCGCGAAGCCCTTGCGGATGCAACAGCGGTCTCTTTTACCCGCAATCCAGCAGGATTGCGGTCAGCTCTTGAAGTTCTGGCTGTCGATTCAACTGTTGTGCATCAACGTTCAACTGCTGTTGCACATATCTGGATTGAATCGCCACTGGATTCGAAAATGGTCTCGCGTTTATTCTCCACCCACCCACCTATTGAAGAACGTATCGCTGCGCTGCGCGCAATGGAAAGTTTGGGGCCTATGCAATAATTATGCATTAATAGGGAAAAAGAGCGTGAATGTTGCGCCTTCGTCTAGTTTGGAAGCCACACTGACCCGACCGCCGTGGGCGCGCATTACAGCATCAACAATGGAAAGCCCAAGGCCACTTCCTTCATCGCTTGTGCGGGCACGTGATGGATCGGCGCGGAAGAAGCGCTCAAAAATTCGCTCCTGATCGTTTTCACTCAAGCCCAGACCGTTATCTGCAACCGCAACCGTGGTTCCATTGTCAGATTGTGCGACGCTCACCGTTATTGGCGTTCCCACAGGTGTATGTGTGCGGGTATTGGCAAGCAGGTTGGCAACAACTTGGTGAATGCGATTCTTATCGCCCAGAACGTAGAGATCATCATCTGGAAGTGAAAGCGTAATTGGATGTTCTGGACCCGCCGCACGCGCAGATTCGACAGCATCTGCAACAGTGATGTTTAGATTGACAGGAACCATCTCCATTCCGCGCGCTTGATCAAGACGTGCCAGCAGTAACAGGTCTTCGACAAGAGATCCCATACGTACTGATTCTTTTTCAATACGCCCGATCAATTTCGTTGTTTCTTCTTCGCCTTTAACTGCACCTTGGCGATGTAACTCAGCAAACCCACGGATTGCTGTCAGGGGCGTGCGAAGTTCATGGCTAGCATCAGCAACAAATCGGCGCAGACGGTTTTCGCTTGCGGTACGTGCAGCGAAGGATTCTTCAATACGCGCCAACATCTGGTTGAGTGAGCCAACCAGCCGTCCAACTTCTGTATCAGGTTTGGCTTCAGGCAAACGTGCCGAAAGATTGCCTGCCGCAATTGACTCGGCAGTAGTTTCAACAGTGGCCAATGGCTTTAAACCAATATCAATAACTTTGCGCGAGGCCAGGGCAATCAAGAGCAGGGCGATGAGACCAATAAAAATAAATAGGAGTTGTAACTGTTTTACCGTCTGCTCAATGCTATCTAGCGACTGTGCAACAACCACACTTCCAAGATCTGAAGGTAAAACCACGGCTAAGACTCGGAAATCAGCACTCGGTGCATCCAGAGTAAAGGGTTGGTTCTTATGAGCTAGGACATCAGTTGGCGTGAAACCTTGGATAAATTTGCCAATTTCTTCTGTATTCAAGTCTCCACCGACAACTCCAACTACATTGCCAAGTGGGTCAAGTAGGGTCACTGACATCGAAGTTGGAACTTGGCGCAGAGGCAGCAACGCAGGAGTTGGCGTCTTAGCAGTTTTCTGCTCAGCGCTCTCATTGTCACCTTCACTACTAATTGGCAGAGTGTCTTCTTCGGGTGCAATCCCTGCGCTAGCTAGGCGAAATTTTGTCCCACCAGCAACGCTTGAAAGTTGGTCGTCAACTTGGTTGATGAGAAAGGATTGCAATGAACTACGTGCCGCTATATCGGAGGCGATAAAACCCAACCCTGATAAAACCACCACGCCAACAACTAGGCGGTTGCGCAGACTCCAAAGGCTTAGCGGGTTTGAGACCCTACGAAGGGGTGATTCCATAATGAGCGATGGTAGCGGAGCGCGTTACTTCTTAGGCGGCATCCGTAAACGATAGCCAACTCCGCGTACCGTATGAATTAAGGGAGGATCGAAGGTATCGATCTTCTTCCGTAGATAGGAGATATAGGTTTCAACAATTCCAGCATCGCCGCGGAAGTCGTACTGCCATACATGGTCCAAGATCTGCGCTTTTGATACAACGCGATCAGCGTTGATTAGCAGGTAGCGTAATAACAAGAATTCGGTAGGGGAGAGTTCAATTAACTGACCAGCACGACGGACTTCATGCGTAGCTTCATCTAATTCAAGATCAGCAAAACGAATTTTCTCGTCATCAGGCAAAATTTCAATGGCACCAGTGCGACGCAACAAAGCGCGAAGACGCGCAACCAATTCTTCCAAACTGAAAGGTTTAGTCATGTAATCATCGCCACCGATAGTTAAACCGGCGACCTTATCTTCCATGCCGTCTTTAGCGGTGAGGAAGAGTACGCCGATGTTATGACCCTCGGTCCGTAGTTGGCGACAGACTTCAAAGCCATCTAGATCGGGCAGCATGACATCAAGAATCATCGCATGGGGACGGAACTCCTCGGCAATCTGTAACGCCTGGGCTCCATTGGCAGCTGTGCGGACATCAAAACCGACGAAACGTAGGCTGGTTGCGACGAGGTCGCTGATGCTCGACTCGTCATCAACCACCAAGATCCGGTGGGTCGTAACTTCCTTTATCTCAGACTGTCCTGCTCGCTCTTTAAGAGTCGTCATATTCATCACCTCATGACGGAGGATTCTCCCCTTTCTTGTGAATTTTCTGAGAATATCCTTTAAGCCGTCTACGGATAAGGCGAAAAAAAGGTATTTGCTGGATTATGAAAGGGGCTCAATGAAGAGACGTTAACGAGCATGGCTCGAATGAGCCCCTTTCTTAATCCAGCGGTTTTACGCTCCTTAGGAGGGTCTGTGCGACATCCAGTACTTCAACAGAGGATTCGCGGGCACTCACCCCATCGCCGATCATGACGCGGCAGAACGGGCAGGCCACCGCAACCTCTTCGGCTCCGGTCGCGATTGCTTCGTCCACTCGGTTGAGGTTGATGCGCGTACCGATCTGCTCTTCCATCCACATTCGTCCGCCGCCGCCGCCGCAACAGAACGAGCGCTCTTGATTACGGGGCATCTCGGTGATCTGCGCGCCAGTTGCCACAAGTAGTTCGCGAGGTGGCTCATAAATCTTATTGTGGCGACCCAGGTAACACGGATCGTGATAGGTCAGTTTTCTCTCACTCTTATTGATTGGAGTGAGCTTTCCTTCGCGGACTAATTGATTGAGAAGTTGGGTGTGGTGCACCATCTCTAATTCAAAACCACTCTGTCTGTAATCGCGACCAATAGTGGTGAAGCAATGAGGACAGGTGACAACAATTTTCTTGGTGCCTTTATTAGTACGAGCCGCAAAAACTTCCTCAAAGGTCTCAAGGTTTTCGCGGGAGAGAATTTGATATAAAAATTCATTTCCTGCGCGCCGTGCCGGATCACCCGTACATGTTTCTTTCTTACCTAGTACCGCAAATGAGACACCAGCCATGTAAAGCAACTCTGCGACAGCCTTGGTGGTCTTTTTGGCGCGCTCTTCATAAGCACCTGCGCAACCCACCCAGAATAAATATTCAACATCATCTGGTAATTGACCTTCCACGACACGGATAGGAAAATCGCATTCAGCGATCCATCCATCGCGATCAGCACGATTGGCACCCCATGGATTGCCTGCTTTTTCTAAGTTACGGAAAGTACCATCAAGTTCAGATGGAAATTCTGATTCAACCAGAACTTGAAAGCGGCGCATATTGACGATGTGGTCAATATGTTCGATATCAACAGGGCATTCATTAACGCACGCGCCGCATGTGGTGCATGACCATAGGACATCAAGGGAAATCGGGGCTAATTCGCCAACCAGGGCTTCATTTTCAACAACCTTAGCCATTGCATGATCGCGCATTGCCATAATCAAGAGTTTGGGCGAGAGTGGCTTATCTGTATGCCAGGCAGGGCATTGCGATTGACAACGACCGCACTCGGTGCAGCTGGTCATATCGAGCAGACCTTTCCAAGAAATATCTGCTCGTGTACCAAGTCCAAAAACATCATCCTCGGCCGGGTCCTCGAAGTTAATAGGCTTGCCATGTGAAAGCATTTCGGGGAGTTCGCCCAACGAATCTGAACCATCGCTATGGCGCTTGTAGTAAACATTGAAGAAAGCCAGGAAGCGATGCCATGCGACGCCCATGGTGAGGTTGAGTGAGATAACAATGAACCAGAGCATCGAGACCACGATCTTGACCGCGGCAACAATTTGGATTCCCTGCGTGATTGTCTGCAATGAATAATTCTTAAACTGGGCCGCGATGAACCAGGTAGTTACGAAGTGGCGATTCCATCTCATATCAGGCGACAGAGCGCCTTCTAAGCCACGCAAGGCAATCACACAGAAGACGATGGCAAGAATCGTCGCCTCGACATAGTACGCCTTCCACATTCCCGAACCATGGAAACGTGACTTACGATCTTTTCTAAAGATCCGTATGTATTGACGTATGCCAATCAGGGTCACAATTCCAATACCGGTTGCCCATGCGATAACTTCGGAGAAATATTCGTATGGATAGAAATGGCCGATAAACGGTAAGGCGAAATATGGATCAAGAACTTGTCCGTACGCGGTTGCTAAAGTTCCAAAGAGGGAAATAAAGCCGATCATCACAAACCAGTGCGCGATCCCCGTGCTAGTAAAATTGAGCATCTTGGTATGTCCCAGAATTTCGCGGAACATATGCGCCAAGCGCCTACCACGGTTCTCTTTACGGGTTGGATCTGATTGACCGGCGCGATAGATGGCTAAGAGTTTGCGGGTGTTGATCGCCAACAAGGCCAGTGCGACAAGAGTGATGCCGTAGGAGAGAGCGATAAGGGCGAGGTTTAACCAATAGGGCATAAGGAAGAGGGTAGTCGCGCCTGCCTGCATGTACCATTGTGCAAGACAAAGAGGTATATAGATGACCTACTTTCATTTTCGAATGACCAGAGTGATTGTGACTCTTTTTGCCACTCTCCTTGCTGCTTCTTTTGCCGCACCTGTAGCGCGTGCTGCCAGTGAAGAAATAACTGTATTTACTGATAGCGGAGTCGACAAACCATTTGTGATCGCAACTGCCAAAGCGTTTATGAAGGCGCATCCCGATATTCAGGTAACTGTTCACTTCGGGCCAACTGGAACCGAGGGTGACAAGTTAGTTAAGAGCAAATTAGCCATTGGCAAGATGGATGATGTTTTTCTCTATAACAGCGGGTCGCTCTTTCAGTCACTGGATCCGACTAAGAACTTGGTTGATCTGACAGACGAGCCATGGCAGTCAACCGTTGTTTCATCTTTTTATCCAACCGTCTCAATTGGAGCGAAGATCTACGGAGCGCCAATGGGCACCGCTGTAGGCGGCGGTATTCTGTACAACAAGGTTATATATAAAAAGCTCAACTTGAAAGTTCCATTGACCTGGGCGCAATTTATGGCAAACAACGTAAAGGTTAAGAAAGCTGGACTTATTCCGGTAATTCAGACGTACAAAGACTCTTGGACGGCGCAACTCTTTATCCTTGCCGATCAATTTAACGTACAGGCCACCAACCCAAATTTCGCGGCAGAATTTACTTCACATAAGACACATATCGCTACGACACCTGCTGCTTTCGCAGGCTTCCAACACTTAGAGGATGTCAAAAAAGCCGGTTACTTAAATAAGGATTATGCATCAGCGACCCTTAATAAGGGTATTTCGTATCTTGCAACGGGTAAAGGCGCGCATTATCCGATGCTCACTTTTGCCGCGGAGACTATCGTCAAGGACTATCCAAAACTGGCAGAGAATATTGGATTCTTCGCACAACCTGGAACTTCGGCCAAGCGCAATGGTCTGACTCTCTGGATGCCCGCGGGCTTATTCATCCCAAATACAACTGTGCACCTTAATACAGCCAAGAAATTCATTGCTTTTGCAGTATCACCTGCGGCAATTGCAGCAATCAATTCGGTATCTACGCCAACTGGTCCTTACCTGATCAAAGGCGCAAAGTACCCTGGTCGTCTCTCGAGTATTGCTACTGACATGCTTTCTTACACCAAGAGCAACGGAAAGTGCGCGCCGGCTCTTGAGTTTCTCTCTCCCCTTAAAGGTCCAAACCTCGAGAAAATAGCTGTCAGAGTTGGTTCGGGGATAATAACCGCCAAACAAGGTGCAGCCGCTTATCACAAGGATCTACACAAGGAAGGAAGGCGACTTGGCCTTCCCGCTTGGTAAAAATTACAAAGTTAAGGATGGCAATACGGGCGAGGTTCAACCAGTACGACATAGAGAAGAAGGTAATAAGTAGCTTAGAGAAGTCGAGACGGAGTGTCCGATACTGCTTTATTGCTCTAAAGCGAGGAGGATTTCGCGTAGTTTCCTTCCCTCCAGTCGTCCCATCACCACGGACTTTAGGTTTCTGCTGACAAGGCAAATGAACATAACAGTTCGTCCGTTGGACGGGTGTAGTAAAGATTTCCATAGTTCGATCATCATATATTTTCTACCTTTTTGTCGGGATGAAGCCCAAAATAAATAGGAAGAATGAGATCTAGGCAAGTTTCCGTGATACTCATCGGAGAATCTTTCTTGGATAATCGCAAGATTTCGCGTCAACTCTTTCGTGTTGCTATGCCATTGTCCCGGGTTGAGTCGGTAGAAAAGCCCTACTTCCGGCAACAGAACT
>CAKKQM010000039.1 GCA_919902125.1 Actinomycetes bacterium
GCAGAAGAAATTACTCGAGACATCCCTAACGGCTCTGAAGAAGTTCTCGCCGATCTTGATGATCGCGGAATCATTCGTGTAGGCGCCGATGTCGTGCCGGGCGACATTCTCGTTGGCAAGGTCACGCCAAAGGGCGAAACCGAACTCACACCTGAAGAGCGTCTGCTCCGTGCCATCTTCGGTGAGAAAGCTCGCGAAGTTCGCGATACTTCACTCAAGGTTCCACATGGTGAATCCGGCAAAGTTATCGGCGTCAAAATCTTCGAAAGCGAAGAAGGCTTCGAACTCTCTGCTGGCGTCAACCAACTCGTCCGCGTTTATGTTGCACAGAAGCGCAAGATTCAAGATGGTGACAAGTTGGCTGGTCGCCACGGTAACAAGGGCGTTATTTCTAAGATTCTTCCGCAAGAAGATATGCCCTTCCTTGAAGATGGCACTCCAGTGGATGTCATTCTCAACCCACTTGGTGTTCCTGGACGTATGAACGTCGGACAGGTTCTTGAGATGCATTTAGGTTGGGTTGCAAAGACTGGTTGGGATCTCGGTGGCATCGATGAGGCATGGCAGAAACACCTCAAAGATATTGGCGCGCAGAAGGGCGCACCCGGAACCAATCTCGCAACGCCAGTCTTTGACGGCGCGCGCGAAGAAGAAATCTCTGGGTTGCTCGGAAGCACACTTGCCAACCGTGATGGTGTGCAGCTTGTTGGCACCAGCGGTAAAGCTCGACTCTTTGATGGCCGCAGTGGCGAGCCGTACCCAACTCCAATTTCAGTTGGATACATGTACATCTTGAAGTTGCACCACTTGGTCGATGACAAGATCCACGCACGTTCGACTGGTCCGTACTCCATGATCACGCAGCAACCGCTGGGCGGTAAGGCGCAGTTCGGTGGTCAGCGCTTTGGTGAGATGGAAGTGTGGGCGCTTGAGGCTTACGGCGCTGCATACACACTTCAAGAGTTGCTCACCATTAAGTCCGATGACGTGCTTGGTCGCGTCAAGGTTTACGAAGCAATTGTTAAGGGCGAAAACATTCCTGAACCAGGTATCCCTGAATCATTCAAGGTGCTTATCAAGGAAATGCAGTCGCTCTGCCTCAATGTTGAGGTGCTTTCCTCTGAAGGTATCGCAATTGAATTGCGCGACACCGACGAAGAAGTGTTCCGTGCCGCCGAAGAGCTAGGTATCAACTTGTCACGAGTTGAACCAAGCAGCGTTGAAGAAGTCTGAGGGGAGAGGGAATAACTATGCTCGACGTTAACTTTTTTGATGAACTCCGTATTGGTCTGGCCTCGGCTAGCAACATTCGCGAGTGGTCCTTTGGAGAAGTAAAGAAGCCAGAGACAATCAACTACCGAACCCTCAAGCCTGAGAAAGATGGGCTCTTCGACGAGAAAATCTTCGGACCTACCCGCGATTGGGAGTGCTACTGCGGTAAGTACAAGCGCGTCCGCTTCAAGGGCATCATCTGTGAACGATGTGGTGTTGAAGTTACTCGCGCAAAGGTACGTCGCGAACGCATGGGTCACATTGAACTTGCAGCTCCGGTAACTCACATCTGGTACTTCAAGGGTGTTCCAAGTCGTCTTGGCTACCTTCTTGATCTTGCACCAAAGGATCTTGAGAAAGTTATTTACTTCGCTGCTTACATGATCACCGAAGTTGATAAAGAAGCTCGCGAAGAAGATATGCCACAACTTGAGAAGAAGTTGGCAAACGATATTCGAAAGATCGAAACACGTCGCGATAACGAACTCGATGCTCGTACCAAGAAACTTGAATCCGACTTGTCTGAGTTGGAAGCCGAAGAAGCCAAAGCTGATGTACGCCGTAAGGTCCGCGAAAGCGCCGAGCGCGAACTCAAGCAGGTCCGTGATCGCGCACAACGCGAACTAGACCGCCTTGAGCAAGTGTGGGCTCGCTTTAAAAACTTGAAGGTTCAAGATCTTGAAGGCGACGAGACTCTCTATCGCGAAATGAAAGATCGTTACGGCATGTATTTCAAGGGTGACATGGGCGCTGCTGCAATCAAGCGTCGTTTAGAGACCTTTGACCTCGAAGCTGAATACAAGATCCTCAACGACTTGAGCGAGAACGGCAAGGGTCAGAAAAAGACTCGCGCCATCAAACGTCTCAAAGTTGTTAACGCATTCCTTACCACCAGCAATCACCCAGCATCAATGGTGCTCGATGTTGTTCCGGTTATCCCGCCAGATCTTCGTCCGATGGTTCAACTCGATGGTGGTCGTTTTGCGACATCAGATCTCAATGATCTTTATCGCCGCGTCATCAACCGTAATAACCGTTTGAAGCGTCTTGCCGATCTCGGCGCACCAGAGATCATCGTTAATAACGAAAAGCGTATGTTGCAAGAAGCAGTTGACGCTCTCTTCGATAACGGTCGTCGTGGTCGCCCAGTTACCGGTCCTGGTAACCGTGCACTCAAATCCTTGTCCGACATGCTCAAGGGTAAGCAAGGACGTTTCCGTCAGAACTTGCTCGGTAAGCGCGTTGACTACTCAGGTCGTTCGGTCATTGTTGTTGGTCCACAGTTGAAGTTGCACCAATGCGGTCTGCCAAAGCAGATGGCACTAGAACTCTTCAAGCCATTCGTAATGAAGCGCCTGGTGGATCTAAACCATGCTCAGAATATTAAATCGGCAAAGCGGATGGTCGAGCGTGCGCGTCCGGTGGTATGGGATGTTCTTGAAGAAGTAATTGCAGAACACCCAGTACTTCTTAACCGTGCACCAACGCTTCACCGCCTTGGTATTCAAGCTTTCGAACCACAACTGGTTGAAGGTAAAGCAATTCAGATTCACCCACTGGTCTGTACCGCATTTAACGCAGACTTCGACGGTGACCAGATGGCTGTGCACTTGCCGCTCTCTGCGGAAGCCCAAGCCGAAGCACGCATTCTGATGTTGTCTTCCAACAACATCTTGTCACCTGCAAATGGTCGACCAATTACCACTCCAACACAGGACATGGTTTTAGGTCTTTACTACTTGACGAGCGCACGTGATGGCGAAGTCGGAGAAGGCCGCGCATTCGGTTCAATCGCCGAGGCCATCATGGCCTTTGATCAGGGCACTCTTTCATTGCAAGCGAAGATCAAGATTCGTCT
>CAKKQM010000040.1 GCA_919902125.1 Actinomycetes bacterium
CTCACTCTACCCAGTTGAGCGTGCGTTCAATCGCTTTCCTCCATTGGCGGTAGCCTTCGTTCCGTGATTGCGCAGTTATTCTGGGCTGCCATTGGCGAGATTGCTGCCATAGTTTTTTGATTTCATCGGTACTGGACCAGAAACCCACTGCCAACCCAGCGACATATGCCGCACCAAGCGCCGTTGTCTCGCCAATCAAAGGGCGGGTAATATCTATCCCCATGATGTCAGCCTGCATCTGCATGCATAGTTCATTGGCTGTGATCCCGCCATCAACGCGCATCTGTGTAAGTGGTACTCCGCTATCTGCGACCATCGCATCAATGATGTCGCGCGTCTGGTAGCAGATTGCCTCCAACGCTGCCCGCGCGAGATGCGCCTTGGTTGATGCGCGAGTGAGCCCAACGATGACGCCGCGCGCATCACTGCGCCAGTGGGGGGCGAAGAGACCTGAAAATGCAGGAACAAAGCAAACCCCACCATTGTCCGGAACGGATGCGGCAAGCCTTTCAATTTCAGATACATCGTTGATGATCCCTAGTTGATCGCGGAGCCATTGAATTGCAGAACCAGTAACAGCAACAGATCCTTCCAGTGCGTAGTGGACGCTTTGGTCGCTTAACTGAAAGAGAACGGTTGTAAGCAATCCATTCTTAGAGCGAACGATTTCTGTACCGGTATTTAGCAGTGCGAAGTTTCCGGTTCCGTATGTGGTCTTGGATTCGCCACGATCGAAACAGGCCTGACCCACCATCGCAGCTTGTTGATCGCCCAAGATTCCAGCGATTGGAATGGCACTACCCAAAGGACCGGCAGGATCGGTGAAGGCATATTTTTGCGATGATGAACGTATTTCAGGTAAAAGCGCGCGCGGAATGCCAAAGATCAAAAGAAGTTCGGCATCCCAGTTCAGCGTTTCTAAATTCATTAACAAGGTGCGACTGGCATTTGTGACATCAGTGAGATGAACGCCACCATCGACTCCACCAGATAAATTCCAGAGTAGCCATGAATCCATGGTTCCGATTCGTGCGCTACCTGCAGCAATGGCATGTTGTACTGAGGGATTGTTTGCGATTAACCAATGAATCTTGCTGGCAGAAAAATAGGGCGCGATTTGAAGGCCAGTGCGGTGGCGAAGTTTCTCCTTATCACCCTCTGGAAGCCCTTCCAGGAATTTAGCAGTACGTACATCCTGCCAAACAATGGCATTGGCCAATGGAAGGCCAGTGGTGACATCCCAAACCACCGTGGTTTCACGTTGGTTTGTAATACCAATTGCCTTCAAGTCAGCGCCTATAAGATTGGCTTGTTTGAAAGCCCCAACAATGACTTCTTGGGTGTGTTGCCATATCTCGGCGGCATCATGTTCGACCCAGCCAGGGGAGGGAAGTATTTGGCGATGCTCGAGTTGATATTGACCGACAATTTGACCAGCGTGGTCAAAGATCATGAAGCGAGTACTGCTCGTTCCTTGATCTAAACTTCCGATATAGGGCATTACTCACCTTCACTTCCCCGTTATTCTTACTCTACTAGTGGGGCAGATGGAAAGGATATGGATGTTTAATTCGCGCTTAGACCCGCAACAACATCGCGATGCCCTAGACGCCCTAGCCAATCAGAAGTTTGATCTTTTAATTATAGGCGGGGGAGTCACTGGTGTTGGCACTGCCCTTGATGCTGCTGCGCGAGGATTGCGAGTTGCTCTGGTAGAAGCGCAAGATCTTGCAGCAGGCACGTCAAGCCGTTCCAGCAAATTGATCCATGGCGGCTTACGTTATCTTGAGCAGTATGACTTTAAATTAGTCCGCGAAGCGTTGCAGGAACGCGAAGCAATGGTTACCACGTTAGCGCCGCATTTAGTGAAACCTGTGGCATTTCTCTACCCACTTCATGAGAAAGTGAAGGAGCGCACTTATGTTGGCGCAGGTCTTGCACTCTACGATGTTCTTCGTGGTTTTCAGCGTGCCCTGCCATGGCACAAACATATAGGTCAGAAAAACATTGCCGAGATTGCTCCATCATTGCGTCAAGACATAGTGACAGGCGCCATCAAGTACTTTGATGCACAGGTCGATGATGCTCGTCACACCATGATGATTGGACGTACCGCAGCGCGCCATGGCGCGGTTATCGCAACCCGAGTTCAATGTGAGTCTTTACTCAAAGAAGGAGAGCGCGTTGGCGGCGCCATAGTGAAAGATCTCGAAACAGGAAACCTTATTGGAGTCCGGGCATCTGTGACGGTCATGTGCGCAGGCATCTGGAGCGATGAGCTGCATACGAAATTTGGCCTTAAGGCTGGCTATGAAGTACGGATGAGCAAAGGCGTCCATATTGTTCTGCCTGGATCGGCGATCAATTCGCAATCTGGAATTATTCTTAAAACCTCAACCTCGGTGCTCTTCGTTATTCCCTGGCTCGATAAATGGATTGTCGGCACTACCGACACTGAATACGAGGGCGATCGTAACGAACCATTGGCCAATCGCGAGGATGTTGATTACATCTTGACGCAGGCTAATCGCGTTCTTGACCCACAGTTGCGTTATGAAGACATTATTGGCGTCTATGCAGGGCTACGCCCTTTGGTCTCTAATAAATCAGAATCGTCAACCACGAAATTATCGCGTGAACACGCTGTTGATCGCCCAGCGCCAGGGTTTGTCAGTATTGCTGGAGGTAAGTACACGACATATCGGATTATGGCCGAGGACGTGGTGGATCTTGCAGTGAAAGAACTTCACCGAATTGTTCCGAAATCCGTAACGGATAGTTTGCCAATTGTTGGAGCTGATGGATATCACGCTCTTGTGCAGCAAATTCCGATTATTGCTGCAGATGCCAATCTGTCAGAGAAAACGGTCGTACATTTACTTGACCGATATGGCTCACTCATAAGTGAGGTCCTCGATTTGATTGCAGATGCTCCTGATTTGGCAAAACTTTTAGTCCAGGATCTTCCTTACTTACGTGCTGAGATTTACTACGCAGCAAGTCATGAAGGTGCTCGATCCGTCGAAGATGTCATCGCTCGCCGTACGCGTTTGGCCTTTGAAGCACCTGATGATGGAGTTCATCTGGCAAACGATATTGCCGAAATCATCGCTCCAGTTTTAGGGTGGAACGATCTAGAAAAGAAGAACTCGATCAATCATTATTGTGCATTAGTTGCACGCGAACAGGCAGCTGTAAGTTAATTCTTGATCTGATTCCTGCAACCATCAACTGCTGGCTTTGGCCTCGGCTTTGGCGTGGGTATCGGAGTGAAGGTTGGTACTGGCGTCGGTGTTGGCGGCGGGCCAGGTGTCAGAGTAAATAAGACTGGCGCGGTACTTGTTGCATGTGTACCCGAAATATCCTTGTACATCACGCGTCCTGGCCAGGTGCCGGCTGGGATGCCTTTCACTGTGAGTATCCAACTTCCACTGGAAGAGCGCGTTGCGGTTTGCAGCGGCGTTACCGGCATCTGTGCCGCTTTATCAGCATGAAACTTCACGGTACCAGTTACTACAGGAGTTCCGGTTGGTCGCGTGACGTTCACAGTGAAGATCACAGATTTATCCGAGGTACTGGCACTCATTGAATCCACGCTCAATTGGCTCGGCTCCTGGCTTGGCATCAGATCTGTTATTTCAGGGACCCACGTACCTTTGACTAAATCTAAGAACGAGTTTGGAGTTCCTCTGAAAACATTGAGATCAACCCGTGTTCCAGGTACGCCATATTTTTTTGCGATCCCACACGAAGTGTATTGCCAGACTATCCAGCGCGATGAGCAGTTTGATGTTGTCCATGAATGAACAAAGCATCCTGCACTTTTGAGTCCTGGTTGCGCTAATGGGTCGGCAGGATTAATTCCATAATGTGCCATCCAGAGGGGATACTTGAGTAAATCCAGACTACGCACCATGGCATTTTCTAAAAATTGCGGGTATGAATAAAGGATTGGCAGTCTGCCAGTTTTTTCGGCCACCGAAGTTAACCATGTAGTGGCCCAGAGTGTGACAGCACTTCTGGAAGCGTACTTGCTGCACTTGCCACTACTTGCAAGTTGGACACAATTATTTTCAAGATCAAGCGCGTAGGATAAATCGCGGTTTGTGTAACCACCCAAACTTGCCAGACGCCAAATTGCTTTTTGGGCCTGGGCTTGTGCATCAAGCACAATTATCGCAGGGTCTGTTGAGTCTGGCAGCGTGGAATAGTGATAAAAACCTGTATAAATACCAGCTGCTTGTGCAGCATTATGGTCCATCACCAAATATTTGAGTGCTTCTGCATCTGATGTGTCGCGAGTATCGGATGCTTTGATCATGACAAAGCGAACACCAGCTGCGTACATCTTTACAAAATCGATTGGCGCGTCATTAGGATGTTGCCAACGACTTATATCCATTCCATGGATGCGACCGCCGGGGCCTGCTTGATCAATGAGTGAAGCTGGGTCTACATTGCTAATTTCTGGCATCTGTCGAATATTGATGGTTCGCGCAACCGAGTAAATTTTTTTCGTGCCAACTTGGGTAAGTGCTCGATATTTTACGTGCGCGTTCAGCGCAGTTGCTATTGCCTCTATGCGCCATGTACCGCTTGAAGTTGTTTTTGTCGACAAGGCGGTGGGTTGCCATTTCTTATCTAATTCAACCTGCACCGAAATCTTGAGGCCGCCTTTTGCATGTTTTATTTGACCGTAGAGCATGACAATTGGTTCGGCAATGCTAGGAGTTTGTCGTACGGCAAGAGATAAGGTGTAAGTGGTGCCGCTGGCTGGCGCTAGGTTAGCGCCAGTGACGGCAACAGTCGCGATAATCAGTGCGGAAAGAGCGCGCGGAGATAAAAGTTTCATAGTTTCTCAATGACCTCGAGATCGACACCAAAGACCGTATGTATCGCCTCTTGAAGTGCGAAGCGATGGTGCTTTCGTGTTTCACCATAGTCATGCCCTGTGGCGAATTTGCGACTATCTGAGAAATCTAGAAGGAGAGTTGAACCTTCCAAACCAGCAAGCCGGGCATCGAAAAAAGCTATCCAAGCGATGCGATCTTCGCGTTCGAGCAGATCAAGGACATCCGTCCAACGGTCTCGGAGTTGCTCGATATCCATGCTGGTGACGATACCCGACCAACCAGAGAATTCGCCGGTCGGCCTAGTGGCGAGGCGCTCCGATCCACTTAAAGTACTGGCCGGCAATTAAAACTCGCAGGTTATGTCTGCGGTCAGGGATGAGACCTAGGTGTTGGGCGATACGAGCCACAATCTGTTCTACAGATTTTTCGCTAACGAACCTGGTCCGTCCAATCTCGGCATTACTCATTCCTGTTGCGACTAAACGTAACGTTTCAATTTGGATATCGGTGAGGTGATGCAAAATCGAAATGAAGGAGTTTTCATGAAGGGACGAATGGTCATTCATCCAGATCATTTTCTCTTTAAGTTTTACGGCTTGCAATGAATCGGGAATCGCATCGCATATGACGTTTAGGTCGCCAACTGAACGTTTCAGAACTATCTGCGTGCCGACAGGAATTTCCTTCTCTTCTAGTCCAAGGAGTCGAAGATCAGGGCAAGCAGTGGTAAGCACAAGTCCAACTTCGCTAGTCAACTTTCGCAGGCGATGCGCGAAAGGTACCCCGCCATGGGAATTAAATTGCACATCGATCACCACAACATCGGGATGTAAAGTTTTAAAGAGATTTTCGGCAACAA
Source organism: Actinomycetes bacterium (assembly GCA_919902125.1). Taxonomy (GTDB): domain Bacteria; phylum Actinomycetota; class Actinomycetes; order Nanopelagicales; family Nanopelagicaceae; genus QYPT01. Next base: position 5,713 of record CAKKQM010000040.1, read on the forward strand.
TATAGTTGCTTGCTTCACCAATAATGTTTACGCCGTGTAGTCGCATCGCTGCTGCAAGAGTTGCGAGTTCAAATGCATCATCATTGATGAGTAACACTCGCTCGGTCATAATAGGTGTTAGCGTAGGTGTGTTGCGAGTCCTAGTTGATTTATTGGTAGTAGTTTTGGAACTTCTTTTAGAAGTCTGGGGTAACCCCTAGAACTATTTTGGTAAATAAAAAAGTATGAGTCGTAGATCACTTAAGCAATTAGTTCAGCAATAACTTTTGGAATTGAATGCGCGACATCCATTGCTGTGATTGGACCACCTGCAGATGCAAGATCTGCCGCACGTGCATGTATTAATGCACCCGTTGCGACAATTGCTGGCAATATATCTGGGTTCTTTTCGATCTCAAGTGATTGAGTTGCAATAAGCGCGCCGAGGATTCCAGCTAAGACATCTCCAGTGCCCGCCGTGGCTAGCCATGTTGATGATGCCGAGAGTTGAATCTGGCTTTCATTTGAGGCGACAACAGTGACGTTGCCTTTCAAAAGGACTGCAACGCCGAATTCTTTTGCTGCGATACCAGCCCACTTCTTAGGGTCACCTTCAATCGCGGTGGCAGTTACTGTGATATCTCGCGACAGCAAAAGTCGATGCAGTTCGCGATAATGAGGTGTAATGAGTGTTGGCCCTGTTGTTAGAGAAACTAGTGATAGCGCACCAGCATCTAGAACAACTGGCAATCCTTGGCGTATTGCTTTCTTCATAGCGCGATACCGAAGCCATCCATGACGGTCAGCATCAATCCCAGATCCAAGTAACCACGCCTGCACTTTTCCAGGCTCGATAACAACCTCAGGACGTTGCCGCAGAACCAAATCTTGCGGGTAATTGGGTCCGAAATAGCGGATCATCCCAAGACCAGTCCGCATTGCTGCTTCGCAGGTCAGTACGGCAGCCCCTGGATACTCATTGGATCCAGTGATGACACCTAAGACGCCGCGGGAGTATTTATGATCATCTTCAGATGGCAGAACAATGTAGCGACGTGCCTCACGCGCAGTCCAGGTTTTCCATGGTTCTGATTGCATCTGCCCATCACAGTTCTTTGGTAAATTGCTTTCTTTGAGTCTATAGGCACTTTGCTAAGGTTGCCAGAGTTAGGTCAGAGTTAGGATGGAATATGAGTAAGTCATTGGCAGTCATCCATACGCCAGAAAATCCCTATCAGTTGGTCGTGGTAGAGGATGGACGTTATTTCACGATACCTGGGCTAACCACTCTTACTGATGCGCTCCGTATTCGTTTATCCGAACTACGCAGTTTAGTTAGCGATGCGAATGGAGCGGAAATAAAGGGGGTATTGCAAGCGCCAGTTGCAGTAGAGACTGAAATCTGGGGGGCGGGAGTTACTTATTTGCGCTCGCGTGATGCGCGCAAAGAAGAGAGTGGCGTTCCTGATGTTTATCAGCGCGTCTATGAAGCTGATCGCCCTGAATTATTTTTCAAAGGCAATGCACGTAGAACTCTTGGTACTGGAGTAGATATTGGGATCCGTGCTGATTCGCATGCATCTGTACCAGAGCCTGAAGTGGCAATAGTTGTTAATCGTTTCCAAGAAGTTATTGGGTTGACTATTTGTAATGACGTAACCGCCAGAACTATTGAGGGTGAAAATCCGCTCTATCTATCGCAGGCCAAGATTTATGTGGGATCAACCTCGCTGGGTCCTACTATTAAACCTTTCTGGGATATCAGCAATCCAAAAGAACTTGGGATTTCTGCCAATATTCAACGCGGCGCAGATGTGATCTGGCAGGCACAGACCTCGTTAGCGGCGCTGCACCGCAGTTTTGACGATCTTGTTTCCTATCTATTTAGATGTCAAGTATTTCCTGACGGAGTAATCCTTTCCACGGGAACCGGAATTGTTCCGCCACTGGATGTCTGCCTTGAAGCGGGGGATGTTGTATCTATTCGCGTTGATGAGGTCGGGACTTTAGCCAATACGGTTGTACTTATCCCGCTAGATATCCATAAGATTTCTTTAGGCATTTAACTAGATACTTAACTAAGTATTGACCGAGAATGGGAGAAGTAATGACGCAGGCTGTCTGGACGCAGTGGGATGATATCAAGGTGCCGGCGGGGATCAAGAGGCTCTCGCCAATAAATACCCCGCTCGAGAGCGCAGACCTTTCGGAGATTACTTTCTATGTGCCTTCGTATATGGGTGGCCGTGCAGCGTTGGAATATACCAAGGCAATGCCCAACCTCAAGGTCCTGCAGATGCCAAACGCCGGTTATGACGATGCTCTGGAATTTCTTCGCCCTGGTCTGACTCTCTGCAATGGCCGAGGGATTCATGATGCATCTACTGCAGAACTTGCGGTTGGCATGACAATTGCTTCGCTCCGTGGATTTCCGGAGTTTGTGCGCTCGCAAGATAAGGGCCAATGGAACCCTGCTCGCTATCGCTCCATCAATGATCGCAAGATTGGCATTGTTGGTTTTGGGTCTATCGGCCAGACAGTGGCGCGCAATCTTTCAGGTTTTGATGTTGAGGTTGTCGGTTTCTCAAAATCAGGGCGTGATGGTTCGATAACGATGGATAAATTTGACTCCTATTTACCATCGTTGGATGTTGTTATTCTAATTTTGCCTCTCAATGATGAAAGCCGGCATCTCTTTGATGCGCGGCGCCTTGCGTTACTCAAAGATGGCGCGCTCTTGGTTAACGTGGCACGCGGACCAATCGTTGATACCGACGCGTTGATTGTTGAGTTGAATTCCGGGCGAATCACCGCTGCTTTGGATGTCACCGATCCTGAACCCCTGCCCGCTGGCCATCCACTCTGGAGTGCAAAGGGCGTCTTTATCGCACCGCATGTCGGCGGAAACTCTTCGGCCTTCGAACCACGAGCTCGCAGACTTATTGAGGCCCAACTAGAACGATTGGTCGCCGGTAAACCTTTAGAAAACATTAT
>CAKKQM010000041.1 GCA_919902125.1 Actinomycetes bacterium
AAAACATAAACTCCATCGTTACGTCTGTAACCATATCCAGTTGCTGCTATGACCCCAAGAAATGTAGGGGGGCCAAGGCGATCCGTATTCACCTTGGCGGCGAATTTTAGCAAATTTGCGGCTCCCTCATCGATCTGTCCACTACCAAGTTTCACTTCTATGGCAGCCCACTTGCCATCATCGCTCTCCAAAATTACATCTACTTCAAGATCTTCGCTATCTCGGTAGTGGGAAAGTCTTCCTTCGAGATTCTGCATAAAGACGCGAAGATCTCTTACGACAAGGCTTTCAAAAAGAAAACCTAAAAATTTTGGATCTCTTATCAATTTTCTGGGCGATGCCTTCAACGCAGCAACTGCTAAAGACGGGTCTACAAAGTAACGGGTGGGAGCTGTTCTCAAAGTAGCCCTGGATCGTAATTCTGGTTTCCAAGCAGGGAGATCTTCGATAATCATCAGTTGTTCTAAAGTATGCAAGTAGCGGGTAATGGTCTGGCGATCAATCTGACCTTCCGAACCACCCGTGTCTTTAGCAATTGTTTCAACTTTAACTGCAGTTCCTATGTTGCGAGCAAGAGATTGGAATACTCGTTCAAGTTTTACTGGGTCGTGAGTCTTACCGCTCAACAAAATTATATCGGTTCGAATAATTTCATTTAAGTATGAACGCATAGCTGCCATCGCTTCGTTAACTTCGAGAGTGATAAATTTAGGCCAGCCGCCAATGCATATTCGGTCGATCAGATTATTTAATGTCAGACCCGAATCGGTGGCTCTGGGTTCATCACCTTCAAACAGCGCTGCAATGGAGATATCTCCCGTGCTTTGGCCCATTTCGCATAAAGTCATCGGTCGCATCCGTAATCTTGAAAAGCGGCCTGCTCCGCTGTGGCGTGTCACATCGTCAGCAGGTGTTGCCGATCCCGTCAGAATGAACTGTCCAAGGATCTGTCGATTATCGACTTCTCTTCTCACGTGGTTCCAAATCTCTGGCACCATTTGCCATTCATCGATCAACAGTGGTGGTGGACCTGTTAATAGCAAGGCAGGGTCAATTTTCGCGGTTGCTTGCGCATCCGTATCTACGTCGAGATAGACACGGCTCTTGGCTAACCTGCTTGCGGTTTCTGTCTTTCCTACAGCCTTCGGACCTTCGATCAGAACCGCGCCACTAGACTTCAAAAACGTTTTCAGTTCTGAATCGACTACTCGTGCGCGGTATTCCATCTCTTCCCCTCGTCGCATTCCTTCTCATGTGGCAGAGCTGACAATTGGGTTTTGTGGCCACGAATATGCAACCATACCACAGTTTGGGGCTGTTTCATACCACAGTTTGGGGCTGTTTCATACCACAGTTTGGGGCTGTTTCATACCGCTATTTGCAGGATGAGCGTGGGAATTTTTAACAGCCGTTCTTGGCACTGCGGCGCGCAGATCAATCACTGTCAAGAAAAGCTCAAGCCCCGAAGCGACGATGGCGCATTGAATAGGCACGTAGAGCGCGGAGGAAATCCACGCGTCGAAAATCGGGCCAGTAGGCCTCGCAGAAATAGAACTCGGAGTGCGCGCTCTGCCAGAGAAGGAAGCCACCAAGGCGCTGTTCTCCCGAAGTCCTAATGACCAATTCAGGATCGGGTTGACCAGCGGTGTAGAGAAAATTGGCAATTTCATCTGCTGAGAGTTTTTCAGCGGCTGTCTCAATTGAGGCGCCCTTCTCAGAAGCATCTTTGAGATAACACTTAACGGCGTCAACAATTTCGCGTCTTCCTCCATAACCGATTGCAACATTTACTTCAATCGCATCAGGGTTGGCCGATTTTGTCGGACGAAGTTTCTCCTGCAGCCAATCAGGTAAAAGTTCGAGGGAACCTACGGGTTTAATATTCCATCGCCCGGTTGCTTTCAGACCATCAACAGTTTCGCCAATGATGGTAAGCAAGGTGTGAAGTTCCTCCGCGGAGCGTTTGAAATTATCCGTTGAGAGCAACCAGATCGTGACAATGCGAACTTGTGCTTCTTCGCACCATCCAAGAAATTCAACGATCTTCTCAGCTCCGGCACGATGGCCGCGAGCCGCAGATGTAATTCCCATCTGGTCAGGATTGGCTTTCGCCCAACGACGATTTCCATCCAAAATGACCCCTACATGGTGCGGCGTCTGCGAAAAATCTAAAGCACGTACAAGTCGTCGTTCGTATAAGGGATAGAGCAGAGCTTTGATGCCTCGCCGAATTGGCAGGGGCAATATGGATCTGGATTGGGTCATAGGAAAATCAACGGTAGCGACGAACTACGCGATGCTCTGCCACCAACGAGGCCACTGGCAAGGTTCCAGCCAGAATCAACCCGACCATCTTTGGTAGTGAATATCGCGCTTTAAAGGAGAATTGAATTGCTGCAAGAACATAGAGTGGGTAGATCGGCATTCCATGAAACATCGGGATCCATGTGATCTTGCTCAGCAGATCTGGGTCATCAAATAAATACTTAACTGGCATGTATACAAACCATAGGAGCAGGGACATGATTCCAGCGATCCAGGCCATAATGCGAAATCGCAAGATTGCACTATCCATATTTGAGGCCATCTATTTACTCGCTCTCTACTTCATCGAATTCTGGAGCAATTCTACGTTGGTAAAAGGGAAGATAAAGCACCACCCCTGCCATCAACCACCAAACCACTACATAAGAGATGTGCTGCCAATAAAAACCTGGGACAGCCGATTTTGGCGCTGGGGGCGAGATTCTGGTCCGCGCGATTACGGCAGCGTCCACAGTCTCGCCATCGGCGATTACATAACCGTCATAAAGGTCAAGCGAAGTTTGATTAACGACCAAACTACTATCCAACCGCGCCAAAACTCCTGCACTACTTAGCGCATGATCATCGCTCTGATGAGGCATCAGGATTCCTGTAATAGTTACATCTGCTGAACTGCGGCCTTTGTTGCGTTGCAACAAGAGACCGCGCACAACCAAAATTGCTCCGCCTGAATCAGGCTCTAGTAAACCAACTTGCCAGGTCTCGGATTTCCCATTGCTATCTAATTGGTTTGGCGCTTGGAAATCTGAAATGTATTTTCCGCTTACCTGCACGTGCCGCAAAACTGCACTGCTAGGCAGTGCGATACGTGGCTGGGTCACGGCTTGCAGAGAAATTAGAGTGGTATCAACTCTGACTGGGATCTGGCTCTCCTGCGCGCGATTGAATTGCCAGATGCCAAGACCGATGAAACTGGCTGCCATTGCAATGACGCCGAGATATGCAAACCCTCGTTGCAGATTACTGCGAATCATCGTCCTTGCGGTTCTCCATGCGGGTGTATCGACGATAAAAACTCCGCATCAAGAAGGCAACGGCAATTACAAGGAGCAGAACAGTAAGAGAGCCCGCGGCTCCCATCTCAGCATCTTTTGTCATTTCTACTCCTTGCGTCTGCGACAATCATCCCATGTCTGAGTTTTCTTTTTCTGACCGCTATGGCCAAAAGCCAGCGCGTTGGAAAAGTGGCGCCATAGTCTTGCTCATCATTGGCACAGGGTGGATTACCTGGGCTGGTCTGCATCATTCGCGCCCAGATATCCGTTCAACGTTGATCTCATTCTCAGTTCAATCTGATCGCCAGATCAGTATCCGCTATTCGATTGATCGCAGAACGCCCCAAGCCTCAGTCACCTGCACCTTGGTGGCCCACGATTTCCAGAAGAACGTAGTGGGCGAGATCGAGGATGTAATCCCCCCTGGAGCAGGCCATATCGAGCGAATCAGCGTCATTCCCACGCGTACAGCCTCGGTTAACGCAGGTATTTCGCGTTGCCGCCCTACTTCACTGTAACCTACCTCACTTATGACTAACCAAACCTGGCTCACCCAAGAGGCCGCCGACCGACTTCGAGCAGAGCTCGAATATCTCGAGGGCGATGGCCGCACTGAAATTATTAAAAAGATTGAGGTTGCCCGCTCTGAGGGCGACCTCAAAGAAAACGGTGGGTATCACGCTGCTCGTGAAGAGCAAGGAAAGATGGAAGCGCGGATTCGCCAACTCAAACATATGCTCGACCATGCACACATTGGCGCACCGCCTGCTGGTGAATCTGGTTTCGTCGGAGCAGGCATGGTGATCACCGTTAATATCGCAGGCGATGAAATGAAGTTCCTGCTGGGGTCACGCGAAATTTCTTCTGGCGATCTCGATGTTTATAGCGAAAACTCTCCGCTTGGAGCCGCAGTGCTTCGCGCAAAAATCGGCGAGACAGTTACCTATATCGCCCCTAATGGTCGCGAAATAGTAGTTGCGATCCTAGAAGCCGAGTATTACGCCTAACTACCAGATTACTTTTTCGCTGTGTTGTTATATTTGGGCACACTCAATTAAATAAAATGTGAATAGAGGGGATCGAATTGTCCGACCATACAATGACGCCATCTGGAGCGCCGTCAAGAGCACATTCCCATCGCGAGATCATGATCATCTTAAGCGGCCTCATGACCGGCTTACTCCTTGCGGCCTTGGATCAGACCATTGTCTCTACTGCACTTAAGACCATCGTCGTAGATCTACATGGTCTTAAACATTACACCTGGGTTGTCACCGCTTACCTCTTAACGTCAACGGCCTCCACACCGCTCTATGGAAAGATTTCAGATCTCTACGGACGACGGCCTGTTTTTCAATTTGCGATTGTCACGTTTCTTATTGGTTCCTTCCTCGCTGGTGCAGCGCAAAATATGACGCAACTGATCGCAACTCGCGCTCTGCAAGGTTTAGGTGCCGGTGGATTAATGGCGCTGACCTTCGTGATCATCGCCGACATCGTGCCTCCGCGCGAACGAGGACGTTATCAAGGTTATTTTGGTGCGGTTTTCGGCCTCTCCTCAATTGCTGGGCCTCTCCTCGGTGGATTCTTCTCTGATCATAATAAAATTCTAGGTATCACTGGGTGGCGTTGGATTTTCTACATTAACTTACCTTTTGGAATTCTAGCGCTGGTAATTACTTCTGCCGTCTTGCACATTCCAAAAATAAAGCGCGAACACTCCATTGACTACATCGGTGCTCTCCTTATGGTTCTTGGAGTGACTTCAATTCTTCTTGCTGCTGCTGTTTACGGTCATGAATATGGATGGAGTGATTCCCGCACCCTTATTTACCTTCTTGTTGGGTTGGTTTCAGCAATCAGTTTTATTTTCTGGGAAGAGAAAGCAAAAGAACCTATTCTGCCTATGCGTTTATTTAAAATTCACACTTTTTCTTTAACGTCAGCTCTGGGTGCAGTCATAGGAGCAGGAATGTTTGGCGCCATCATTATGCTGCCGCTCTATCTTCAAATTGTTAAAGGTGACACCGCTACCTCTGCCGGATTGAAATTAATTCCATTGATGCTAGGTATCGTCACTATGTCTATCTTCAGTGGCAGGCGCATTACGACTACCGGTAAATATAAGATCTATCCCGTAATGGGAGCAGCCCTCATGACTCTTGGAATTCTTCTCCTGGCATCACTATCACGCACTACTCCCTACTGGCAGCTTTCAATATACGCCGTTATTACTGGCGCAGGACTGGGTCTATCCATGCAGACCATCGTTATAGCACTGCAGAACTCGGTTGATTTTAGGGATATGGGCATTGCCACTAGTTCAAATACCTTCTTTCGCTCACTCGGTGGCGTATTCGGTGTAGCAATTTTCGGCGCTGTACTTAACAACCGCTTGACGCATTACATGCAAAGTGGATTTACAAACCTTGCAACCCAAGATCCAAAGTCGGTGGCAGGAATGGATCTTTCTGCTAAGGGGATTACGGACATCATTGGAAACCCACAACACTATTCATCCCTCGTACACAACACTGCCTTGGATGCCTACGTAAACGCATTCCACGTTGTCTTCTTCGCCGCAGCCCCTGTTACTGCACTTGGTTTCATACTTGCTCTTCTCTTGCGTGAACTCCCACTACGCACACACCATGACTACGCCACTGCGCGTGAAGAGGCTGCGGGCGAGGTCTTTGGTTGATCAACACCAAACTTCTTGCCGGCTTTCCTCGCGAAGTTAAAGTTCTTGTTGCTGCATCATTTTTCGTAGCAGTGGGATTTGGCGTGATTGTTCCCGCCATGCCGCTCTTTGCTAAATCCTTCGGTGTAAATAATTCGGCCGTTGGTTTAATTGTTTCAACTTTTGCGATTGCTCGCTTCTGCTCCGGCCTGATCTCAGGCAAACTCGTCGATCTGTTCGGCGAACGGCTGGTCTTTGCCATTGGAATCTTGATGGTCTCCTTCTTCACCTTTCTCTGCGCATTGGCACAGAGTTATACGCAACTACTCATCTTCCGTTCCGCTGGAGGGCTTGGCTCATCAATGTTCTCTGTGGCGGCAGGTTCAATCATTATGCGATCAGTCTCTGATGATCAACGTGGCCGAGCCCAATCGGTTTACAACGGCAGTTTCTTAGTTGGTGGAATTGCCGGGCCGGCTATTGGTGGCGCGCTCAGCACCATCTCGTTACGCGCACCTTTCTTCACCTACTCAGTGACCTTGCTCTGCGCAGGGACGATCGGCTTTTTCTTCCTCAGTCCCGGCAAGCCTTCGGCAAAGGCGGAGGTTGCAGGAGATGAAAAGATGTCAATTCCAGAAGCGTTGAGATTGCCACCTTATCGGACCGCACTCATTCTCTCCTTTGTTACAAGTTGGGTTCTCCTGGGATTGCGCTCTTCAATTTTGCCGCTTTTTGTAACAGAAGAACTCCACTCAACTACTGCAATTGTTGGCTTAGGTTTTACGCTATCCGCCCTATTCCAGGGGCTACTACTTCTGCCCGCCGGGAATTTGTCCGATATCCGTGGTCGACGAGTGGCGCTCAGCATTGGAACTACAGTCGTCATGGCTGGAGTTATAACTTTAATTTTCAGTATTCACCCATGGATGTACCTGGCAGGTATGTGCATCATCGGGTTTGGTGGGGCATTTCTTTCAACCGTGCCGGCAAATATCGTGGGCGATGTCATTCGCGGAAAGAGCGGGCAGGTAATTGCACTATGGCAGATGGCAGGAGATGCGGGCATGATCGTTGGGCCAATCACTGTCGGGTTTCTCTCTGACCTTTTCTCATTCCGCGTGGCATTTATGGCGACTGCGGCAATTTTTTCTCTAGCCGTGCTCTTGGCTTATCGATTACCAGAAACTCGCCAGTCGCATTTACTTTGATGCAAATAAAAGCGCCCGACTTAAGAACTTGAGTCGGGCGCTTTTTAAAACCTATTAGTCGTTATTGCGCAAGATCGAAAGCAGGCGCAACACTTCTAAGTAAAGCCAGACCAGCGTCACCATGAGGCCAAAACCTGCACGCCATGATTCTTGCTCAGGCAATCCTGCACGGATTCCTTGTTCAATCTGATCGAAATCTAAGACCAGGAAGAAACTCGCAAGTGCAACACCAGCAACGGCAAGAAGTAATCCAAGCCCGCTAACACCGTAAAGTCCCATTCCGTTACCGGCACCGAACATCGAGCCGATTATGCTGATAAGACCAAGTGCGAGGTAGCCAATTGCTGCGCCCATCAACATCCGTGTAAAACGCGGAGTTACCCGGATACGTCCACTGCGGTAAGCAAAAAGAACGCCAACAAATGCAGCAAGAGTTCCGAGAACTGCTTGGCTTACGATTCCTGGATAGATTGTGTTGTACACATGGCTTATGGTGCCAAGTGCCAAGCCCTCAAAAGCTGCGTAACTAACGATGAGGGCTGGGCGGACTGTTTTGCTAAAAGTATTCACCATCGCAAGTGCAAAACCGCCAAGAAAGCCGATCATCAACATGCCGACGCCAAAATTCAAATACCAAGCGGCAGCACCTGTTGCAACCAATACTGCAAAAAGAATTCCAGTACGCGTCACAACATCATCAATGGTCATCCGACCAGTACGTAGCGATGACGCAGCAGGTGCGTTATAGAGATTTTCTAGCGTTGCTGGCGAGTCTTGAGTTGCTGTGGCCGTCGAACCCATGGCGGCAAAGCCACGTTTATTGTTGAAGGCTCTTCCCAAGACAGGGTTTGAACTTTGCATGGATTCATATCTCCTTGAATAATGGTGATGGAACATCCATCATTAGTGGAACAATCGTAAGGCTCGCAAACTTCCCAGGAGTTTTGCCTCACGCTCAAATACTGTGAGATCACCGAGGATTTCCATCCTAAACTACCGAGGATTTCCGTCTTTACGGTACTCGATTTCCAACGACGTGCCCCCGGTGGGGGTCGAACCCACACTTGGAGGATTTTAAGTCCTCTGCCTCTGCCATTGGGCTACAGGGGCCACAGACCACCTGATCCTTCAATCAGTTAGTCAATAGCGTGGGCAAATCTACCTGCTTTCTCGAGTACAAAATCCAACTCTTCCCATGTGAGTTTGCCCGTAAAAGTGTTCTGCTGACTTGGGTGGTGGCTGGCTATAAGCAGGTACTCCACGCCCTTGTGGCGATATATCAGTCGGGCGCCGTGGCAAGGGACCACGCTATACCGTCGAGAATGTCGCTCTCTGATGCCACGAATTCTTTTGCACCAGTTGCTTCCATGATTTGCGAGAGGACGAGGGATCCCGCGGTGATGACATCCACGCGGCCTGGATGCATATAAGGCAGAACCGCGCGTTCGTTATGAGTCATTGCAAGAAACATTTTGGAAGCTGCGTGAACTTGCTCGGCCGAGATTCGAGAGAGATGAATTACTCGCGGGTCGTACTTACTAAGCCCCAGCACTGCTGCCGCAACCGTCGTCGCAGTTCCCGCCACCGCAATCAAAGTTTTGGCTTGCGTGATTGGTACAACCTGCGCAGCGGTTTTTATCGCCTCTTTGATGTCCGTAATAGCCAATCCAATTTCCGCTGGTGCAGGAGGATCACTGCGAAAGTGGCGCTCTGACATCCGCACACATCCGATATTGACGCTCTTTGCTGATTCGACCTCTGTCTGTCCGAAAACAAATTCAGTAGACCCGCCACCAATATCGACTACTAGGAATGGTCCCTGATTGGCAGGCAGTTCTCTTGTTGCCCCTTGAAAAGAGAGCGCTGCTTCTTCTTCCCCAGATATAACTTCAGGAAAGATCCCAAGGCGCTCATTAACGCCATTGAGGAAGAGGTCGCGATTAGTGGCGTCCCGAGAGGCGCTGGTTGCGCAAAATCGAATCTTCTCAACTCCACGTCGTCGTATTTCTGCTGCGAAAAGATCTACGGCATTGAGCGTTCGAGAAATCGCAGCAGGATGAAACTCTCCTGTCTCATCTACGCCCTGCCCTAACCGAACAATCTCCATCATTCGGTTGATCTCACGGAATGAATTGCCCTCTATATCGGCAATCAATAGTCGGACCGAATTGGTTCCACAATCGATAGCAGCTACCCGCATTACTCCACCGCGCAACAAGGTTGCTCAAGCCACCATTGTGGCAACTTGGCTAGTGCTTCATCACCAAGTGGATTCACCCCTGGGCCTGCGGCGAGTGAATGCGCAACCAGCGAATGTAGGCACTTCACACGATCTGGCATTCCACCCGCGGAGATACCGTCAATTTCAGGCACGTCGATGCCAAGTGCAGAACGAACTATTAGGTAATCGTCATGAGCGGCGGCATATGCGTCGGCTAAATCAGTATCAGCTGCTAATCGCAGATTCATCTCTGTCATCAAACCTGTTGACTCTAGAGTTGAAATAGCTCCGGTAAGCCTGGGACAAGTGGCGTAATAGAAAGTTGGAAACGGAGTGCCGTCTTCCAACCGTGGTTGTGTCTCAACGACTGCCGGTTTGCCACAAGGACAACGGTAGGCGATTGCATATACATTGCGTGGCTTACGTCCCAACTGTTGCTCAATGCAGAACAGATCCTCTTGTGTCGCCTCTTTCACTGGCTTCACTAGGATCCAGTTTCGGTAATCGAAGAAATTAACCGGCTATACCAGGGCAGACCACTAGGAAGATCTTTCGCAACAGCAGTTGTTGGTTGAGTGGCAGAGGAATCAGTGGGATCTGTCACGATGTACTGACGCTCCCCTGGCAGAATAAAGTGGAGGCGGGCGCGCGCTTGCGACTTTATATATTCTGGGTCGCGCCAAAGTTCTAGTTCTCGGGCGGCTTGGGCAAGTGCTTGGTTGTTGTCATTTACCTGCGCACGAAGAGCGCTGATCTGGGATCTCTGTGCAAAATAATGTTGAGTAGGTGGAGCCAAAGTCAGGGCGAGCAAAAAAAGAACAACACCCAATGCAAAGGCACGACCTGAGCCGCTGCGGCGGGAAGAACCCGAGCGACGCCGAACCATCTGCTTTATGCCTTGAAGCGCGGGAAAGCGGTTCGCCCTGCATATCGAGCGCCTTCGGCTAACTCTTCTTCGATGCGGAGCAATTGATTGTATTTCGCAACACGTTCGCTCCGTGCTGGAGCACCACTCTTAATCTGACCACAATTAATTGCAACTGCGAGATCGGCAATTGTTGTGTCCTCGGTTTCGCCAGAGCGATGGCTTAACATGGTGCGATAATTGGCGCGGTGTGCCATCTCAACCGCATCGAGAGTTTCGGTAAGAGTTCCGATCTGATTGACTTTTACCAAGAGCGCATTGGCGGTGTTGGTTGCAATGCCTTTTGCTAAACGCACTGGATTGGTAACGAATAAGTCGTCGCCAACGATTTGAACCTTTGCGCCTAGGTCCGCAGTCATTTCGGCCCAACCGGACCAATCTTCTTCATCCAAGGGATCCTCGATGGATACCAGCGGATAGGAATTAACAAGTTGCGCGTAGTAAGCAATCATTTCAGCTGATGTTCGCACTGAACCTTCAAAAGTGTAAGAGCCATCTTTATGAAATTCGGTTGCTGCAACATCCATTGCAAGTGCAACATCCTTGCCGGGCTCAAAGCCAGCGGAAACTATTGCTTCAAGAATAATATCCAGTGCTGCACGATTGCTCTCGAGGTTTGGCGCAAAACCGCCCTCGTCGCCAACGCTGGTTGTTAAACCGCGCTTCTTCAAAACAGATTTCAAAGAATGATAAATCTCGGCGCCCCATCGAAGTGCTTCGCTAAATGTTGGCGCCCCTATAGGTGCAACCATAAATTCTTGAATATCAACATTGGTATCTGCATGTGCGCCGCCATTGAGAATATTCATCATTGGAACTGGCAACACGTGAGCATTTGGTCCGCCAAGGTAACGGAAGAGCGATAAGTCTGCGCTCTCTGCCGCTGCCTTTGCTACCACAAGAGAAACTCCCAAAATTGAGTTTGCACCAAGCCGTGATTTATTTGGTGTTCCATCCAAGTTGATCATTTCGTCATCAATCAAGCGCTGATCTTGTGCATCTAGACCAACTATTACTGGTGCAATCTCATCCATAACAAATGCAACGGCCTTTTCAACGCCTTTACCGGAGTAACGTTTTGCCCCGTCACGAAGTTCGGCTGCTTCAAATGCCCCGGTTGATGCTCCACTTGGTACTGCCGCACGAGCTTGGGTGCCATCCTCAAGAACAATCTCAACTTCAATCGTTGGGTTTCCTCGAGAATCGAGAATTTCACGGGCTCCGAGAGCTTCAATGATGGCCACTATGCATCTCCTGACGGGTTAATCCACTAAAAAGTGAGCGAAATCAACACTGATTACGACCTTAGCCTACCGCGCTTTCCAATTTGGCTATCTCAGCCATCAGTCCTCGCGCAGAACGGCGGAGAGCACCTTCAGGATCAACACCATGCTCCATGGCCCATGCAATCGTTGCCAAGAGAACTTCTCCAACAGCTTCTTCTGTGGCACGTGTTGGAATATCTATCCGCTGCGGCAATGTGAGATTGAGTTTGTTCTTCTCGGCCCGATATAGCAACTTTGCAACCAAGGCCAGTGCTGGTTGTGTCAAAGGCACGCCATCTACTGCAGATGTCCGTCCCTTTTCAGCAGCTTTCAGAGCCTCCCAATTTTCAAGAACTTCATCGCTTGATGAAACTTTTACATCACCAAAGACGTGGGGGTGACGGCGGATTAATTTCTCAGCCACGCTCTCGGCAACATCTTCGATTGAAAAGGGCTCCGTCGGATGCTCTTGCGCCATACGTGCATGGAAATAAACTTGTAGCAGTACGTCGCCGAGTTCTTCGCGCATTGCTTCGCGGTCATTAGTTTCCACCGCTTCAATATATTCGTACGACTCTTCAAGTAAAAATTTCAGCAACGACTCATGAGTCTGTTCGGCATCCCAAACACAACCACCTGGTGAACGTAGTTGATCCATCACTGCAACGAGACGTTGCAAGTGAGATACGGTCATGGCGCAGTAGCGGGAGTTGCCGCCGAACTTGCTGCATCTGCAGCCACAACGTCACCGATTGCACTATCCCATTTTCCATAGCGAGGATTGACAGTGACTTTAAGTTTATCTGCTTTGGCAACAACCAATTTCTGAATTTCCACGCCAATGTTGTTCTGATCTACACCTGCAGTGGTCATGGCTTGCGAAAGTTTCTCAGAAACAACAATGAGATCAAGATAAGAATCCAGGTCTACTGAAGCGATACCAGCTCCGACTAGCGCCTTTGGCAATTCGGATTCCCCGCCTACCTGAGTAATGATGCTGGCACGACGTGAGTCAATCTCTGCCTTTGTAGTGGTTATCTCTGCGTCTTTGGCAATAGCGCCAAAGAGTACTGAGATGAGGTGAAACCGAAGTTGGCTGCGGTTGAGTGTTTCGCCAGTTTCTAACTGCATGCTTGCTGTGTCGACCTTTGCCCGTTCTGCAAGAACGGTATCTATGCTTTTCTGCACCGTTGTCTGGGTAATCTTGGTCGAGCCAACCGATGCTGCCACGCCAACTTGCGAGCATCCTGTCAATACAAGAGCACTCGCTACCGTAATAAGGGCAATGATTCGCTTCACGTCTTGCTCGCTTTCGTTGGCTTAGATAAAACGGTTGAAATGGTTGACGTTACTAAATTATTAATGGCCTCGGTTGCCCAGGCCAGAAGAGAAGTATCCACCATCTGCGCACTATTTGATGACGGTCCCCAGGATTGGGCCGATGGCAGTGCTACCAGCACCGCATTTGTCGCCGATTTATAGAGTGATCCGGGATACATTCGGTTAAGCCGCAACTGCGCCGACTCGGGCAGTCTCACAGGGGCTAGGCGTAAGAATTTCCCTTGCAGGACAACCTCAGTGAGTTTTACCGCCTTCGCAGTTGCTCGCAATTGCGCCACTCCAAGCAAAGACTCCGCCTGCGTTGGCAATGGTCCAAATCGATCAATGAGCTCGGCTCGTATTTCTTCAACGACACTACTAGAAGCCACGTCTGCCAGACGACGATACAAGTCAAGACGCAATCGCTCTCCCGGAACATATTCGTGAGAGAGATGGGCGTTAATAGGTAATTCAACCTTGCATTCAAGATGCTTCTCTTCTGTTTCCATCAACCCACTCTTGTAATCTTGAACTGCTTCTCCAACCATGCGCATATAAAGGTCAAAGCCAACATCTGCAATATGTCCCGACTGTTCACCACCTAATAAGTTTCCTGCTCCACGAATTTCCAGATCTTTAAGTGCCACGCGCATGCCAGATCCGAGATCGGTATTTGCTGCAATTGTCTTGAGGCGATCTAAGGCGACTTCAGAAAGCGGTTGGTCAGTTGGATAGAGAAAATATGCATAGGCACGTTCACGACCACGACCAACGCGCCCGCGCAATTGGTGAAGCTGGGACAGTCCGAAACGGTCAGCTCTTTCAACGATCAAGGTGTTTGCGTTGGCAATATCCAGTCCGCTTTCAACAATTGTCGTACAGACCAGAACGTCGAATTCGCGTTCCCAGAATCCTAAAATGACATCTTCCAAAATATGCTCACCCATCTGACCATGAGCCACTCTGATCCGCGCTTCAGGAATGAGTTCTTGTAAATGTGATGCCGCGCGGTCAATTGATTCAACCCGATTATGAATATAGAAAACTTGCCCATCTCGCAATAATTCGCGCCTGATCGCTGCACATATTTGCGGTTCTTCGCTCGGGCCAACGTAGGTTAGAATCGGATGGCGCTCCTCGGGCGGTGTCGTGATCGTCGACATCTCGCGAATTCCAGTTACAGCCATCTCAAGGGTGCGAGGTATCGGTGTGGCCGACATCGCCAAAACATCGACAGTCGTGCGCATTTTTTTGAGCAACTCTTTCTGCTCAACCCCAAAGCGCTGTTCTTCATCCACAATGACAAGGCCAAG
>CAKKQM010000042.1 GCA_919902125.1 Actinomycetes bacterium
GCTATACCCAACCAGAGCGGTTTCCACGGCTCAGGCCTTGCGCCTGTCCCCTAGTCAGTGGCCTTCCGTACCTTCTGGACCATTACCAACGTCAATAGACGTTTATTCGAAAGGAAGAACAGTGGCTACAGATAAAGCCTCAAACGATCGCACCAAAGCGCTCGATACCGCCCTTGCCCAGATTGAACGTCAGTTTGGAAAAGGCGCGGTCATGAAGATGGGTGAGCGCGGAACTCAACTTGTTGAAGTAATTCCCACCGGCTCCATTGCCTTGGATATTGCACTTGGTATCGGCGGACTTCCACGCGGACGCGTTGTAGAAATTTATGGACCAGAATCTTCCGGTAAAACCACGTTGGCATTACATGCAATTGCCAATGCGCAAAAAGGCGGCGGAATCGCTGCATTCATTGATGCTGAACATGCTTTTGATGCAGAGTATGCCAAGAAACTTGGCGTCGATATTGATGCGCTCTTGGTTTCGCAACCAGATACTGGTGAACAAGCGTTAGAAATTATGGATATGTTGATTCGCTCTGGTGCACTTGACATCGTTGTTGTTGACTCCGTTGCAGCACTTGTTCCACGCGCTGAAATTGAGGGCGAGATGGGCGATTCCCATATTGGTCTGCAAGCGCGTTTGATGTCTCAAGCGCTCCGTAAGATCACCGGTGCGCTCCATCAATCCAAGACCACGGCAATCTTTATCAACCAACTCCGTGAAAAGATCGGTGTTTTCTTTGGCTCACCTGAAACCACCACTGGTGGCAAGGCGCTGAAATTTTATGCATCTATCCGTCTTGATATCCGTCGGATCGAAACCTTGAAAGATGGCCAGGATGCGGTAGGCAACCGTACCCGCGTCAAAGTTGTCAAGAACAAGATGGCCCCACCGTTTAAGCAAGCAGAGTTCGATATTCTTTATGGCGTTGGTATATCTCGTGAAGGTTCGCTTTTGGATCTTGGAGTTGATATCGGGATCGTCAAGAAGTCTGGCTCTTGGTACACCTACGAAGGCGATCAACTAGGACAAGGCAAGGAAAATTCACGTAACTTCCTGCTTGATAACCCTGATCTGGCCAACGATATTGAGAACAAGATCCGCGCCCACTTTGCTCCAACGCCCGTTGATCCCGATCTGGTCGCCGCTGTTAACGAAGCAACCGCAGAGGTTGATTTCTAATTTCAACTATCCAGATTGATGAAAGCTCCGACCCCTACTCTGTAGCTCAGACGATTGCGTTAATCGCGCTTGCGCCTCGAGCCAAGAGTAGGGGGGAGCTCTTCGCTCACCTCAAAAAACGCGGCATAACAGAAGATGTTGCCAACGCGGTTCTTTTTCGTCTGCAAGAGCAGGGCTATATTGATGATGAGGAATTTGCTCGCGCCTGGAGTCAATCGCGCCAGCGCACTAAGAAACTCTCCAAACGAGTGATCGCTGATGAATTGCGTAGCAAAGGCGTTTCCAGCGAAATCATTAAACTGGTTACCGCAGAGATAGATCAAGATGTGGAATACGCCATCGCCCTTGACTTGGCCACTCGTAAGTATCGGCCTATCGCACATTTGGATAGCGAAATAATTCGTAGGCGTGTTCATGGCGCTCTGGCTCGACGTGGCTTTTCTATGGACATTATTAACGCCGTCATGCGCGAAATTGGGATTTAGTTGAAAGAAATCCCCAAGGTATTCCTGGCGTTTCTTCAATTGTCCACAGGCAAAGCCTTTCGAGAAATCTAATTACCTCCTCCTGAAATAGTTCGCCAGGGGGTGAAAACCGATGTATATTTCCTTTATTGCTCCCCACCGTCCTCCGGGATTGGTGGGGCTTTTTTATTCGTCTATACGTGGATAAGGTCGGAATTTTTCTTGACTATGAAAATATCCATCGAACCGGACACGAGCTATTTTCGCAAGCTAATCTGAAAAAATATGAGTCCGTTGTAAATCCAATAACTCTGGCTGAAACAATAATTCGAAAACGTAAAAGACCCAGTATCTTGACTGGAGTCCATGTTTTTCGTGGTCGACCAGTTCCTGCATTTGAACACAAATCAGCAAGCGCAAATGATAGGCAAGCATCTGAATGGTCGAAAGATTCCCGAGTCCAACTTGTTCGTCGTGATTTGAAATATGAGGTTGATAGAAAGTTGGGGAGATTTCAAGCTCGAGAAAAGGGTATCGACGTCGCGCTTGCCATTGCCCTGGTAGAGAGTGCGATTCTCGGTAAGTTTGATAGCGTGATCGTCTTCAGTTCAGATACTGATCTACTTCCGGCCATTGAACTGGTTTATAAGCGAACAAAATGCCATCTTGAAATTGCTTGCTGGAAGGGCGCAAGGCCACTTTGGTTTCCTGAGTTGTTGCAAAAGGCTCCACGTATTTATTCACCGTATTGCCATTTTCTAGGTGCTGACGATTTCAATTCATGTAGAGATAGGCCATCGAATTAAGCAAATTAGACCCTGCTGGGAATAGGTCAACCTCAAAGTGCGTTTCTTTTGATCGTAGCAAGCTTGGACCCATGCCAAAGAGGGTTGATTTGAATTCTTCTGCACAGACTAGAATTTGCCCCATGGCACGCACCTACACAGTCGAGACTTATGGCTGTCAGATGAATGTGCATGATTCCGAGCGCATTGCCGGACTCCTTGATGAAGCTGGATATATACCAGTTACTGAGGGTGAGCAGGC
>CAKKQM010000043.1 GCA_919902125.1 Actinomycetes bacterium
TGAAACCCGGAGGTTGGAGACGCAATTAAGAGTCCCGACCTAAGGGGTTCAGTTCATTACGCATAGTTACAGAAAAGACCCAATTGATTACAGCGGAGTAATTTCTTTTAAATAAATGATTTTTCTCTTCATTTGTCGTTGAAGTAATTAAGAAGTAGGTGTAAAAATAGAAGCGCCTCGAGGCAAAACCCCGAGGCGGCCGTCCCGGTTAGGACTCGTTGTTGGTTTTACCACCATCGTGGCGCGTTCGATGTCTTTCTATTACTAGAAAAACAATACGAACCACGCTTACGATGAGAGTAAGCCAACTGTGAATATCCATAACGGCCTCCTTCCTCGAATTTCCTCACGGCGGTGAGGAAATCAGGAGTTCAATAGGTCCGATGACGGATCGGTTGAACTCTCGAGGGAGCAGACTTTGGGACTGGGTGACTGTAGAAGTGTTTAACTAGTTGGAATGCGAAGCGAACTCTCAATGTGCAAATTGGATCGTTGTGAGAAATTAGGCAGCCAAGAGGGAAAGCTCAATTAACGAGGTTTCGTAATTTTTGAAAATAGCAAAGAGCAAGGCGAGGAAACTATGGTATAAATTCACGTCACTCGGAGTTACAAATTTTTGTAGTAGGTAAGGAGGTAAGACAAAAATAAAAACCGCCCTCGAGATTTCCGAGAGCGGTTTTTATTCAAAGGATTTACTTTAAGCGCTCTCCAGTTGCTGTATCGAAGAGGTGAATTGCTGCCGGATCGGCGACAACTGTGATGGTGCTACCTGGCTTGGGAGGATCTTTTGGATCCCACCGGACAATTACTTGTGCGCCTTCGTCGGTGGAGTTTGCAAATTTCACAGTTGGATCAGCTGGCTTGCCGTACACAAATGCATCGGCGCCTAATTCTTCGACAACTTCAACGAGAACATGGAAGCCGGCGCTTGCTGGACTAAAGCTTTCGGGGCGGATACCAACGGTCACTGTATTTCCAGTGTGTGCTGGTACCGGAATGGGCAGGTCGCCCAACTTAGCTTGGCCGCCAGAGATTGGTGCAGTAAGTAAGTTCATGGCAGGGGAGCCGATGAAGCCGGCAACGAATGCATTTGCGGGGTTATCGTAAAGATTACGCGGGGTATCTACCTGCTGAAGGAGGCCATCTTTGAGAACCGCAACGCGATCGCCCATCGTCATGGCTTCAACCTGGTCGTGTGTTACATAGACAGTGGTGATACCGAGACGACGCTGTAGTGCAGCAATCTGAGTACGAGTCGCTACCCGCAACTTGGCGTCTAAGTTAGAGAGCGGCTCATCCATTAAGAAGACCTGAGGTTCGCGGACAATTGCGCGACCCATAGCAACGCGCTGGCGTTGGCCACCAGAGAGAGCCTTTGGCTTGCGATCAAGGTATGGCTCAAGGTCAAGCAATTTTGCTGCTTCATTAACGCGACGCTCGCGCTCCTCTTTAGGCTTACCAGCAATCTTGAGTGCAAAGCCCATGTTCTCGGCGACAGTCATATGCGGATAGAGGGCGTACGACTGGAATACCATCGCGATATCACGATCTTTGGGAGCGATATTTGTTACATCGCGATCACCAATCAAGATGCGACCGTTATCAATTTCTTCAAGTCCTGCCAGCATTCGCAGTGAGGTTGATTTTCCGCAACCTGATGGTCCGACAAGTACAAGAAATTCTCCGTCGTTAACGACGAGACTTAATTTGTCGACGGCGGGGACGGTAGTTCCGGGATAGATACGTGTTGCTTGGTCGAATATGACTGATGCCATAGTGAATAACTCCTTCTCCGGGCAGGTACGTGCCCGACGGTCCGTTGGATGAAGGTCACTTCGCCATTTCCGTAGCGGATCCGGCAAAGACAACCCTTGGGGTTAAGCCCAAGCGTCGTGGCAGGAGGCTACGCCATGGAGCGTAGATAAGGAAGTGCCCCGTGCCCGCTACCCTTTGATCTATGCCCCCCGACCCTGCTGGCAATTCGATTCAGGCCCTCTTCGCTGCTATCGCTGTCGTGGCAGCGCTCATTTTTCTAGGTGCTCTTTTTGTGGCTGCAGAGATTGCTCTGATCTCCCTGCGCGCGAGCCAGGTCAGACAGATGGCAATACGTGGTCGACGCGGGACACGTGTAGCGGCGCTTCTGACAAATCCCAATCGTTTTCTGGCCACGGTTCAAGTGGGTGTCACGGTCTTTGGATTTCTCTCTGCAGCCTTTGGCGCCGAACGGATCGGTACCTATGTCCAACCATGGCTGGAAGGTCTAGGTTTTTCAGTCGGGTGGAGCAACACACTTTCACTCATTGGTCTGACTTTGATTATTGCTTATTTTTCTCTGGTCTTTGGTGAATTAGTGCCCAAGCGTCTGGCGCTCTCTCGTACTGAGGAGATCGCCCTTGCTGCTGCACCGGTTATTGATGTTCTTGCCGTGATTTTCAGACCAGTTATCTGGTTGCTTTCACATTCCACCAATCTGATCGTCCGCATTTTTGGTATCAATCCTGAAGAGCCGCGCAGCCAGATGTCGGAAGAAGAGTTGCTTGATCTGGTAACCGGACATGCCGCCCTTACTGATGAAGAGCGTGACATTGTGGAAGAAGTTTTCAACGCCAGCGAACGCCAGGTGCATGAAGTCATGGTGCCGCGCACTGAAGTTGATTTCGTGGATGGTTCGCTCACAATTAGCAGAGCAATTGCGCTCGCAGTTGATAAAGCCCACTCTCGCTATCCAGTAGTACGGGGCTCAACCGATGAAGTTATTGGCTTCATCCATGTTCGGGACCTCTTAGATACATCCCTTGCTGGCAAAGGTGGAAAGGTGCAAGAGTTGGTGCGGCCGATTATGTTCCTGCCTGGAACGAAGGGCGTTTTGCCAGCGCTGACTGAGATGCGCAATAAACGCCAACATTTAGCCATCGTCCTTGACGAATATGGTGGAACCGATGGAATTGTCACCATGGAAGATCTGGTGGAATGCCTCATTGGCGATATTCGTGATGAATACGACTCGCAGGAATCAGGAGTTCTACAGGAATCTCGCACAGGTGATTTTGAAGTAGACGGTTTAATTTCTATTGAGGATCTTCGCGATCAGACAGGCCTTGAGATTCCAGAGGGTCCATATGAGACCGTTAGTGGCTTTGTGATGCATTTTCTCGGGCGG
>CAKKQM010000044.1:0-6080 GCA_919902125.1 Actinomycetes bacterium
CTACTCCACCCAAGATCGCGTTCTTAATTTAGATAATTCACTCACAATCGCCAATGAGATCTCCTCGCCTTTCATACGAGAAGTCGTTCTGGAAAACTCATTCCATGGTGCATCTGTAGATCATGACGCGCCGCTCTTAGTTGAAGAGTCATTGGCTTTCATCAACGAAGTTGCAAGTGGAGTCTGGCTCACCGATATCGGCATTGAAGACGATGATGCCGACCTCATCAATGCTGAGTTTCAATCGATTATCGCTGGATTATCACTGGATGAATCCACGCCGACAACCTATCTAGACGAGTTAGATAGAGTGCAATCAGATGATCACTTTGAAATTCCCAATCCGCAACTTCTTCCCATTAGCGATCGGCCTAAACGCAACGCAATACTTGCCATGATTCTTGGCCCGCTCTATGCGATTGCTGCTGCAATAACGGGATTTAATCCGTTCGGAGTTGAACCTTGGCCAGGCGTGCTTGCCTTTTTCGGAGGACTTGCCGTATTTCTTTATCGACTGCGCGATGACTACAACGATGACGATGGCGCAATCGTTTAACTGCTAATGCATTAACCGCGTGCTAAATCTGCAGCTCCAACTAAACCTGCTTCATTTCCCAACTGCGCGGCGATGATTCTGGGTGTTGGGTGCTTGCCCGCAAATGGCATGTAGCGTTCAACAGCTGCGCGCGTAGGCGCAAGCAGAATTTCGCCTGCATCAATTACGCCGCCGCCAATAATTACACAGGCAGGGTCGAGTAAAACCGAAAGCGAGGCAATCCCCGCGCCCAGCCATTGCGCTGTTGTATTAAAAGCTGCTAACGCCACTGCATCACCTTCGCGCGCAGCGTCAGTAATGTGCTTGCCTGTCATACCTGCAACGGTGCCGTCGCCCAACGAGAGAAGATTTCGCGCAACTTCAGGGGAGGCACTTACTGCTTCGCGCGCATGGCGCAAAAGTGCGTTGCCTGAGGCATATTGTTCGAAGCATCCGCGAGCGCCGCAGCCGCACAGATGTCCCTCCGGCACAACTCGCATATGACCAAACTCGGCAGCGATTCCAAATGCTCCTCGGTACAACTCGCCATCGACAACTATTCCTCCACCAATACCGGTACCAATTGTTAGCAGCATCAAATGGTCTTCACCGCGACCGGCACCAAACCGTGCTTCTCCCCACGCTGCAGCATTTGCGTCGTTTTCAATAACAACCGAGAGGCCGATAAGAGCACTGAGCTCGCGATCAAGGTTGACGCCATTCCATCCAGCAATATTTGGCGTCGCCAGCATGGTCTTTCGGTCAGAGGAAACAAAACCAGCCGCAGAAATACCAACTGATTCGATAGCAAAGTCATCCATCAACTCTCGTGCAACATCTGCGATTGCCTGTGTTAACTCAACTCCACCTTGGATAGGAGTCTCCCGACGCGCATGAGCTAGAACATTTCCGTCTGCGTCAACCACACCGCCGAGAACTTTGGTGCCACCAACATCGACTCCGATGGAGTACGCCATCTACTTCTCCGCGTGAGTCTTCAACTGATTGAGCGCTTGATCAATTGTCATCTGCTCTGCCTTGTGGCGCATCATCGCGGGGATTGGCATCGACAGGCTTACGGTTAATTCATATCTCACCCTCGTGCTCCCCTCGTCTTCGGCCGTGATGACGTAGGCGCCATCCATCGCAGTTAGGAGATCAGCGTCGGCAAGTGAGAATTCCAGACGGCTAGGGGCAGCACTCCAGTCGTAATCAAGGGTGACTCGATCCTTCATCATGCCGGCATCGACAACAAGTTTGGCCGAAGCAACGCGTCCCTGATCGTCTTTGGTGAGAACTTCCACTGATTTAATCGCCGTTGACCATGATGGATATTGCGCAATATCAAAGAGAATCCCTTGGATCACCGCCACAGGGGCAGCAATAGAAATAGTTCCACTTGTTGTATCTGCTGTATCAGCCATGACGCATAGGCTACCACCTCCCCTTTAAGCCAAAGTCGCGCTAACGTTGGAGCCATGAATGAAGTGACGGTACCTGCTCTTGTCCCAGCAGCAACTGCTGGAAACCTTACAAATTACATCGCCGAACGTGCCTGGTTTGAACCCGAGCGCATCATGCTTTCGCGCCCATTGGGGGAAGGATGGCAACCAGTTTCGGCTCGCGAATGTGAATCTGAAATTCGAGCCGCCGCGAAGGGTCTGGTTGCCGCAGGAATCCAAATCGGAGATCGCGTTGCGATCATGGCGCGCACGCGTTACGAATGGACAATTCTCGATTTCGCAATCTGGTTTGCGGGCGGGTGTGTTGTCCCGATTTTTGACACCTCATCGGCCGAGCAAGTGGAATGGATCTTGAGCGATTCTGGCGCAGTTGGCATAGTCGTAGAAACACCTTTACTCCGTGACCTCGTTAATCCCGTGCTTCCTTCTTACACAAAACATGTATGGACGATTACAGATGACGTTCTGCATGTTCTTACATCTGCAGGAGCTCATATATCTGATGATGAGATTGATCGTCGCAGAAATGCGCTCGTCCCTGACACTCTGGCAACTTTGATTTACACCTCAGGAACTACCGGAAAACCAAAGGGCGTCCAACTCACACACGGAAACTTCCTCGCCGAATGCGGCAATGTTGTCCAAGGTGCTAGTGATCTTTTCTTAAAGCCTGGCGGTTCAACACTTCTTTTCTTACCCGTAGCCCATGTATTTGGCCGCATGGTGGAAATTGGAGCAATCAGTGCTGGCCTGCATCTGGCACATTGCAGCGACCCGGCAGGAAGACTTGCTGCTGATCTGGCTTCTTTTAAACCTACCTTCATACTGGCAGTTCCAAGGATCTTCGAAAAAATTTACAACGGAGCAGAAGCGCGTGCCGAAGCCGCAGGTAAAGGCAGTATTTTCCGCAAAGCCGCCGCTGTGGCAATTGCGTACAGCGAAGCGATGGATCACGGTCGTATTCCATTCGCACTTGCCTTGAAACATCGCCTTTTCGACAAGTTGGTCTACTCCAAGATCCGCGCAGGTATGGGTGGCAGAGTTGATGCAGCAATTTCGGGAGGTGCTCCCTTAGGCACTCGCCTTGGTCACTTCTTTCGCGGCGCGGGAGTTCGGGTCCTTGAAGGATACGGCCTTACTGAAACAACCGCAGGTGCAACTCTTAACCTCACAGACCATCATCGCGTTGGATCGGTTGGTCGTCCAGTTCCAAGTACATCCATCCGTATTGATGACGATGGCGAAGTTCTCATTAAAGGCCCGATCGTAATGCGCGGCTACTGGCAGAACGACGGCGCAAATGCGGAAAGTTTTACCGATGGTCGATGGCTACGAACGGGTGATTTAGGGCGTATCGATGAAGATGGCTTCCTTTATATCGTAGGCCGCAAGAAAGAATTAATTGTCACATCAGGCGGCAAGAACGTTGCCCCAGCAGTCCTTGAAGATCGCCTCCGTGCACATCCACTCGTAAGTCAATGCATGGTTGTCGGCGATAACAAACCGTTTATCGCAGCTCTGGTAACCATTGATGCAGATGCACTGAAGTCCTGGGTTGTCATCAATAAAAAAGATGGCGCCACGATCGCGCAATTATGCAAAGACCCAGATCTCATCGCACTCATCCAGACCGGCGTTGACGAAGCGAATAAGGCAGTAAGTAAGGCTGAATCCATCAGGAAGTTCTCGATTCTTCCCATTGACTTCACCATTGCAGGTGGCCAACTGACGGCGAAACTCTCCATTAAGCGACATGTCATAGCCAAGGAGTTTGCAGCGGAAATAGAAGCGCTCTACCAATAGAGCGAGACTATGACCAACCCTGAACGGATCCGTCTTGCCCAAGAACTACATGATGGAATCGCACAGGATCTTGTTGGAGTTGGTTACTCATTAGATCTCCTATTGGCTGCACCGCAAACTCCGATCGATACCCGCCTTCAATTACGGACACTGCGCTTCACTGTCACTGACCTTGTCGACAAGGTGCGGCGCGAGATGTATCAATTACGCCAACCAACACAATTGACGCTTGCCCAACAACTCCACATTAACGCTGTCAGTATTTGCAACGGGTTGACTCTGAGCCTCTCTATTGCAGAAGTTCCGCTCGCCCCTGAGAGCGAACTCGCCTATGAGATAACGAAAATTGCCACCGAACTCCTTCGCAATGTCGCAGCGCATGCAGCAGCCACATCGGTATCAATCTCCCTCTCCTGCGACGATGGACTCGTTGTCTTGAAGATCTCTGATAACGGAAAAGGCGGAGCCGATTCCAAATCTTCGCAGCTTTCACGTCACGGCCTCAGAGGTATTCATGAACGCGCCGAAGCGATCGGAGCGAGGATTGCCATTGATTCAGATAGATCGGGCACCCATGCCTGCCTTGCATTCCCAACCCCCTGAGACGGACTGGCTATGGATAATTCAGAGATCACCGTTTTACTCATCGACGATCATCAGGTTGTTCGTGAGGGTTTGCGGAGTGCATTAAGTAACTTTGGCTTCACCGTTCTGGGTGAAGCCGCTTCAAAGAATGAAGCTATCGCACAAATTGCACATAAGAGCCCAAAAGTGATTGTTGTCGATCTCAACCTTCCCGATGGAAGCGGTCTGGAAGTTGTCTCTTGGGCCCGAAGTGTTTCATCCACTATTGGCATTGTTGTTTTAACACTCCATGACGATGACGCTCATCTCTTGGGATCCTTACAGGCCGGTGCTAGCGCTTATGTCCTAAAGAGCGCGCCTATTACCGAAGTTATTGCTGCGGTTTCGCATTCCGTTATCGCTCCGGAAAGTTTTATCGGAAGGGGCTTGAGTTCGGCGATATTGCGTAAAAAGGAAGGATTTGGCCTGACTGCGCGTGAACTTGAAGTGTTGGCACTGTTGCCCAAAGGTGAGACATCCTCACGCATTGCCGCGCAACTCTTTGTTAGCGAAGCAACAATAAAGACACATCTTGCATCAATTTATAGAAAACTCGAAGTTGCAAATCGAACAGAGGCGGTAGTAGCCGCCATAAAACACGGGCTTACTGATTAAATCTTGAGAACCTTTGAAAATGCACCAGCCCAAAGATCCCACGACCACTCACTGACGATCCATTCACGGCCGGCAGCGCCCATTGCCCTTGCTCGATCTATATCACTGAGAAGTTCGATAGCTGCGGCGGCGACAGCCTCAATATTGGTGCCGTCTACGACAAGACCGGTCTTGCCTGCTAGAACTGCATCTGGCGCACCGCCTGAATTCCCGGCGATAACGGGTAAGCCGCATGCACTGGCTTCTAGATAAACAATTCCTAGGCCTTCAACTTCTAGTCCAGCCAATCGCGATCGTGATGGCATGGCAAAAATATCGCCGAGGCGAATATATGTAGGTAACTGCGCATATTGAACTCTGCCAATAAAGGTAACGGCATCCACCACGCCAACCTTCTTAGCAATCTTCTGCAACTTTGCACGATAAGGACCCTCGCCCACCAATAAAAGATGCACATTAGGCACTGCCCTGCGAATCTGCGGCAGAGCCTCAATCAATCGATCTTGTCCCTTGCGATGCACTAAACGCCCGACTGAGACGATGACGGCTTTATCCGCAAGCCCCAACTCTTTTCGTAATGGGGCCGCATTAATATCGGGTGAGAAATGTGTGACATCGATACCAGGAGCGATTCTTACCATTGCGCTCTTTGCGCTATTGGGCAATGCAGTCGCAATTGCTTGCCTGGTAAATTCTCCTAAGTATGTGAGCGCATCAAGGGATCTGCCGATACGACGCAACGCTATTGAAAAAGGAAATACTTTCGCCCACCAGACTTCATGTCCGTGCGTTAAAGCCACGATCCGCTTCACACCAGCCCTGCGCAGGGTGGGTGCTAATAATCCAAGGGGCGCGGCCGCTCCAAAACAAGCAATAGTTGCCGAGGATTCACGAGCAAGTCGACCGACTGCTCGAGCCACTCGTGGTGTCGGCAGCAATATTTTGCTCCGGTCGCGAACTACTCTTACGCCGTAATCGCGTTGCCACGCAGAATCATATCTTGCCGTATCACTCTGGCCCGATGTATAAACAATGACGCG
>CAKKQM010000044.1:6090-11502 GCA_919902125.1 Actinomycetes bacterium
ACCGGCGCGTCGACCAAAATCATTTGTTACAAAGCGAATTTTATCCACGTCAAAAACGTCGCGCTGAAACAAATCGTAAATTACCGAATTTCGAACCAAAGGATTCAACTCTTACGCGGGCACCGGCGTGAGGCGCATCCACCATCCTCCCGCCGCCTATATACATACCGTTATGCGATATCGGACTACCGAAGAAAACAAGATCACCCGGACGCAGCGCATTGAGTGGAACTCTCTTGCCATAGTTGGCTTGCGCGGCAGCAGAATGTGGCAGTGATACACCAGCAGCTTGGTAAGCCCTCATTGTCAGGCCAGAACAATCCCATAAGACCATGCCGGCTGCTCCAAAGACATATCTGTCGCCTATCTGTTTGAGCGCAAACTTGAGAGCGATACCCGCGCGACCAGAAGTTCCTTTGGTTTTCTTGGCCAGTGCCAGCGATGAAACTTGATCCTTATCGTTTTTCCGCTGCGTCAATTTTGCTAATCGAATGCGATCACTCTTTTTCAACTTCGCCACTAATTTCTGGGCTTGCTTCAATTTGGATTGCGCTTGCGCTGCTTGCGCCGTTAAGCGTGCCTGTGTTGCGCGCACGAGTGCCAACTTGTCGTTAACGGTCAAGGTAGTTGCGTTCAATCGTTGCTGGGCTGCTGCAAACTTATGTAACTGCAGCGCTTTTCTCCTGGTAATAGAATCTAATGAACCGGCTGCTGAGAGGTAAAGAGTTGGATCAGAGGAGAAAAGAAGTTCGAGGCTCTGACTCAGCCCCCCAGATTTATATTGCTCAACGGCGATAGTGCCAAGGGATTTACGTAGTTGAGCCACGGTTTCACCTTGGGCAGCTGCCTGTTGACGAATTCCTGTGAGAGTACGAGTGAGTTGAGCGAGTTGAACCTTGGCTGCTTGTGCGCCTTCGGCAGCTGATGAAGCCTCCATCTGGAGTTCAACAACCTGCCTTTGAATTACTTGAAGGGACTGCGCAGCCTGGGCAGGTTCCATAACCAGAGCCAGCGGAGCCAGAAGGGCGAGTACTGCCAGGGCAGTACCGAGCACCTTAGGCAATTTCATCTGGTCAGGCTAACGGGCTTATAGCGCTGGACTCAACTTCTAAGTGTGAACTCAAGCCTGAGAATTAGCCTTGAACTGCTTGCCTAAGGTGCAAAGAAGTCGCCAATTCCGTGCAAGGAGAGCTTTGGTTACCGTTGGCGCATGGCGACTGTCGCGACCTTGGTCTTAGGGATAGATGGATCTACTTCGTTAGGCGGAGATTCAGAGGGAGTTACCTCGCCCACCGATCGGGCGCGATTCTTGAGTAGACGTCGCACCAGTGACTGTCTGATCATCGGTGGCAATACCGCGCGTTCTGACCGCTACCAAAAAACTCCTGCCCCTCTTGTCATCCTCTCGCGCTCTCTCCCGGATCTGATTTCCGAAAACCCATTGGCGCACTGGTGGAATCTCTCCCCCGCAGATGCAGTTGCTCGCGCACGCGCACAGTTTGGCGATGAAATTCTGATTGAAGCGGGCATCTCGATCATCACCGAGTTATTAAACCTTGGCGCTATTGATCAATTAGAACTCAGCATTACCCAGGCGAGTGGAGGTGAGAATCGCATAGAGGTTCATGAACTACTAAAACATTTCACCGCTATTGATAAGACGGAAGTTAATGACACTATTTTTTATAGTTGCAGTTGGCCCATCACGCCGCCGAAATAATCGCCACACCAGCCACCGCCAAAACAATGCCTACGTATTGCACTCGATGTAAGCGTTCGTGGAGAATTTTAAATGCAAGTAACGCTGTCATGATTGGGAAAAGTGATCCTAAGACCATCACGACAGAAACAAGTCCATGTGTTGAAGCAATTCCGACAAAGAGATTGGCGGAAAAATCCGCAATGCCAATGTAAGCCAGTGACCCTAAATCGCGACGAGTAAATCCACCCATCGTTCGAAACTTCAACGCTAAAGTTCCTGAAATTGCCGCAGTAGTTACCCGCATCATCACCATGGTCATCAGGGCGCTAGAAACTGAACCACGTGCCATGAAAGTGAGAGCAGTTCCAAAACCGGATGCAGCACCAATAGCAAGCAGGAGCGGACGCAAAGAAACTCCTCCCGTAATTTCTGGTCCACTGGCACAGAATGCGCCAGCAAGTGCCACTGCAATCCCTACCGCCTGTAAATACGAAAGATGTTCGCCGCCGGCAAGGGCAATAGTTACGGGAACAATTGCGCATAATGAACTAATTGGTGAGACAACGCCCATCCGCCCTGTTGCCAATCCTGCGTATAAACAGATGAGTCCTATGTATCCTGCAGCGCCAGCCAACACCCCCGAAATCAGATAACCGTTCTGGCCAAAAGCTGGCGTGCGCCATGCACCCGTAACGATGACAACAACAACTCCCAAGGCCAGCCCCATCACTTGTGAAGCTCCGGTGACGGCAATTGCAGGAAATCGCTTTGATAATCTGCCGCCTTCAAAATCTGCGCTCCCCCAGAGCCCGCTCGAAAATAGTGCGAGAAAGATTGCCATGTCTGGAAGGTTACCGCCCTGCCTCCCACCTTTGATGGAGGGTTTTCTTTACATTGAGGTAGTGGATGCAATGGAATTTGGGCGCTTAATTGAGTCCTTTCGCACATTCACCCCACGAGCAGAAATTCTTCTTGAAGAAGTTCCTGCGCCTCAGAAATTAGCAACATATTCCTTTGCTCTCTCCGCCGATGTCAGCAACGGCCTGCTCGGCGATGATGAAGATGAAATTGCATCAGGTCGATTCGTGCTCTTACATGAACCTGGTGGCCAAGACACATGGGATGGCGAATTTCGCTGCGTTACCTATGTGCGCGCCGATGTTGATCCAATGATGCAAGAAGATCCCCTCCTTCCTGAAGTTGGTTGGAAATGGTTATTGGAATCACTATCGAAAGCCGGTTGTGAATTCACGGCAGCAAGTGGAACCGTGACCCGAGTTGCCAGCGCCTCGTTTGGAAAGTTATCCCCCCGCAGCGATGAAGCAGAAATCGAAATTCGTGCATCATGGACGCCAGTAATCACCAAGGTAGATGAAATGTTGAACCACATCACCGGTTGGTGCAATTTATTATCCGAAATTTCTGGACTGGCCCCCACTCCCGAAGGAGTTTCAGCAATTAAATCACCACCTACTCGTGGCCGCCGTTAATTTATGAAAGTTGAAGAAGTAGAAACAACGCCTAGTGCCACACCGCTTCTTATGCCCGCGGGTGGGACTCCCCATGTAATCATCACCGAGGTTGAACTTGAAAATGCGATTGCAGAGTTGGCCAGTGGTAGCGGTCCTTTCGCTATTGATGCCGAACGCGCTTCGGGATATAAATACAACCCTCGTGCATATTTGATACAGATCAAACGCACGGGTGGCGGGCTTCATCTGATTGACCCCGTTGCATTTCCAGCGCCAACTCCTGGAACAGCACATCCGCTCTTTGGTAAGTTAAACGACCTACTTGCATCAGATGAAGTAATCCTGCATGCCAGTACTCAAGACCTTCCCTGCTTACGCGATGTTGGACTCAACCCAGTGCGACTGTTTGACACTGAACTCGGTGGGCGCATTGCCGGTTTGCCACGAGTTGGTTTAGGCCCACTCATAGAAACGCAACTTGGTCTCTCGTTAGCCAAAGAACATAGCGCCGTTGATTGGTCAACACGGCCACTGCCTTTGGATTGGCTCACCTACGCAGCCCTTGATGTGGAGTTACTCGTTGAACTTCGGGCAAAGATCTCTGATCTCCTTAGCGCCCAAGGAAAATCAGAATGGGCCGCGCAAGAATTTGCCTCCATCCTTAACGCCCCACCTGCGGCGCCGCGCAAAGATCCGTGGCGGCGCACCTCTGGAATGCACAAAATAAAACATCGCCACCACTTGGCCATAATTAAAACGATTTGGTACACGCGCGATGAAATCGCTCGCGAAAGTGATATTGCACCTGGGAAATTACTCTCGGATCCAGCAATCCTTGAACTATCTATCCATGCACCAACGACTCGAAAAGAGATGGAGAGGGTTCTGCGTCCCATCGGATTACGAGCGCGCTGGTTTGAACGTACTGCTCAATGGTTGGATGCGATTCAACACGGTCTTGCTCTTCCCGAGAGCGAATGGCCCGAAGTACGCGCGCTTAGTGATTCAATGCCTCCGGTAAAAATCTGGCATCATAAATTCCCCTCAAAGTTTGCACACTTATCTCATGCCCGTACCGCGATTGAAGAGCAGGCAAGCAAACTCTCTATCCCTGCTGAAAACTTGATTAGCCCCGAACTTGTGCGCCGTATCTGCTGGAGCCCTCCCGCTGGATCCACAACAACTGCAAGTGCAACCGCCGTTCACGACGCCCTGACCGCTCTTGGTGCACGCCAGTGGCAAGCAACCATCGTGGCTCCCTTACTGGCCAACGCTCTACTTCAAAACGAACCTCTCCCAACCCCCAGCGATAAGACGGAGAAGAACGAACCGTAGAAATTGGGGTCTCCATAAATCAGATAGTTAAAGGTTCGAATCCCTTCGGGCGCGCAAGTAGTCCACATTGATATTGGCAATCACTACCAAGAACGGAAGTACTCGCAATTATCTAAATTTGCGCAAGATGACGAGACACCAACGCAAGCGCTGCAATTGACGGTGCATCCCTCATCAATCCGCGGTCAATGAGATCCCAAATCTCTTCCAAATCGAAGCGACGGCAGACCATTCCCATTTCAGATACTTCCGGATTCGATTCATTCTGCATTAAGTCTGTGGCAAGGAAGACTGTAAATCCTTGATTTGAGAATCCATAGGCTTCAAATAGCCTTCCAAGAATTTTGAAGGATTCAGCAATGAGACCTGTTTCTTCTTTGAGTTCAACCGTAGCCACTTCGAGCACATCAATGTCAGGCGAACTCTCAAGGGAGCCTTGGGGAAACTCCCAATATCTTCCACCAACTGGGTAACGAAATTGCTCTACAAGATAGAAACCCAAGCCATCCCAAGGGACAATAAGGGAAAAGTCCGGCTTATCTACGACACCGTAGATTCCTTCAGAGCCATTTTGGAAAAGGACCTGATCCTCCCAAACCGTCATCCAACGATTTCTGTAAGCCAATTGACGATCAATTCTCTCGACTTCTGACGGCATTAGATTCTTTCCTTTCGAAAAATGCTTGGATCTGAATTATTTCAATTCTAAAGGTGACCGTTCTCAGTCTGGCCTCGAGTAACTCAACCAACGCTCATCCACTGTAAACCCAAGTGCTTTGACCGTTGCTTGGCTTGCTTCGTTTATGGCAGCGCCACCAGTTGAGAAGGATCGCTCACCTAGGTTTGCGAAAGTAATAATCGCTAGGGAAGCGATTGCAGAACCCACCCCTTTCCCCCGATGAT
>CAKKQM010000045.1 GCA_919902125.1 Actinomycetes bacterium
CCTAACGAGGCATCATCAATATCAGCAACTGACTGAACGTCAGTGATCCGTTGTGCTCCAACACGTGATGGAGGTGCGTCATAAAGCGCGTCGATGTCGGAAATGAGAACTAGCAAGTCAGCGCCGATAAGTAGGGCTACTAATGCGGCAAGGCGATCGTTATCGCCGAAACGGATCTCTTGTGTTCCAACCGTGTCATTCTCATTAATGACAGGTACGACACCAAGTGACAACAGCCGATTGAGAGCTTGCTGCGCATTTTTGTAATGTGAGCGACGGATAATATCTTGCGTCGTCAGAAGAACTTGCGATGCCGTTACCTGATAGCGCGCGAAACTTTCGGTGTAACGATGAATCAACAGGCCCTGTCCAACAGAAGCGGCAGCCTGTTGCATCGCTAAGTCTCTTGGACGTGTCTTAAGTCCAAGCGGTGCAAGACCCGCAGCGATTGCACCGGAGGAAACAACAACCACTTCTGCACCACGACCACGTGCGGCCACGACTAGATCAACTAAGTGATCAACCGCAGTTGGGTCGAGTTCTGATCCGGCAATGCCAGTTAAAGAAGAAGAGCCAATCTTGATAACAATGCGCTTAGCCTTTGTGATCTGCTCCCGACTCATTGAAGAGGCTCCACCGCATCTGCTTCTTCTTCTGCATCCAACTCATCTACCTCAATAGTTTCGTCTATGACTTCTATTTCATCTCTATCGATCTCAGGAGTTATCGCTGGAGTGTGCGGATCGACAACTCTGTACTCCCACTGCCGAGCAAGTTCTTCATCGCTGAGTTGATCCTGTACTTTTTCATAGCCGCGCCATAGTGAATCAAAACGTGTGTCCTCGCCACGGGCTCCAAGAAGTTCGGCACCCGCTTCAATCGTTGGCTCCCAATCAAAAACGACTGCGTCATCGCCGGTGCCAACGCGTACTTCGCTGCCTGCTATTGCACCCATACGGAAGAGCTCGCGTTCCACACCCAACTGCGCCATGCGATCGGCTAAGTACCCAATCGCTTCGGCATTTTTGAAATTCGTCTGGCGGACCCAGCGAAGTATCTTCGCGCCGCCAACGGTAAACGAGCCATCCTTATTGGGCGTAACAGTGAAACCAGAATCATCTACTGCAACGGGGCGCAGAACGATCCGTGTCCGCTCTTCTACCGCTGCTTCTGCCCGCGATTTTTGAATAATGCGGGCCATTGCATAGGTGAGTTCAGTTAAGCCTTGGTGTGATGCAGCAGAGACTGGATAGACCTCGTAGCCACGATCGCGCAGCGTTTGTGCAACCATCTGGGCCATTGCTGCGCCGTCAGGTAGGTCAATCTTATTGAGCGCAATCATGCGGGGGCGATCTTCCAAGCCGCCGTACTGTGCTAACTCAGCTTCAATAACCTCAAGATCCTGAATCGGATTGCGATCAGTTTCTAAAGTGCCGCAATCTAGAACATGAACAAGTGCAACGCATCGTTCTACATGGCGCAAGAATTCAAGACCAAGACCTTTACCTTGACTCGCACCAGGAATAAGTCCTGGAACATCGGCAACAGTGAATCGTGTTCCACCTGCTTGCACTACGCCAAGGTTCGGTATCAATGTTGTAAATGGATAATCGGCAATCTTTGGACGTGCTGCCGAAATTGCAGCAATAAGAGATGACTTACCAGCACTTGGGTATCCAACTAGTGCAATATCGGCAACGCTTTTGAGTTCAAGAATAAGTGTGCGTTCCTCCCCTGGTTCACCAAGGAGAGCAAAGCCAGGTGCGCGTCGTTTTGATGAGGAGAGTGCCAAGTTGCCTAGGCCACCACGACCACCTTGGGCTGCAATAAATACTGTTCCGTTGCCAACCAAATCGGCGAGTTGGTTTCCCTCAATGTCATAAACAACAGTGCCATTAGGTACCGAAAGAATAAGATCTTCACCTGAAGACCCATCTTTACGATCACCTGCACCCTGTTTGCCAGATGTGGCACGACGATGTGGCGAGTGATGGTAATCAAGAAGCGTTGTCACGTTGGGATCAACAACCAGTCTGATGTCGCCACCACGACCACCATCGCCACCATCTGGGCCGCCAAGTGGCTTAAATTTTTCGCGGTGTACGGAGACGCAACCATCGCCACCTTTACCTGCCAGCGCGAAGAGTGTGATGCGATCTACGAATGTCGCCATCTCTTCACTCCCTTCGCAATTGCCTAACCAACTCTAATTAACTATGTAGAAAATAAAAGAGCGGGTCCGCATGCACGGCCCGCTCATTTATGAGAACCGAAAATTAGCCGACCGGAACCACATTCACTACGCGACGACCGCGAGCGCGACCGAATTCAACGGCGCCTGCGGCAAGTGCAAAGAGGGTGTCATCTTTACCACGACCGACATTTGCACCAGGGTGGAAGTGGGTGCCGCGCTGGCGAACCAAGATCTCACCACTGTTAACTACCTGACCACCGAAGCGCTTAACTCCGAGGTATTGAGCGTTAGAGTCGCGACCATTTCGTGTCGATGAGACACCTTTTTTACTTGCCATCTCTCAACTCCCCTTTTACTTAACGCCGTTGATGGCGGTGATTTTTACCCGAGTGTTCTGGGAACGGAAACCTTGACGACGGCGATAGCCGGTCT
The DNA here is from genome assembly GCA_919902125.1 of Actinomycetes bacterium. Lineage (GTDB taxonomy): Bacteria > Actinomycetota > Actinomycetes > Nanopelagicales > Nanopelagicaceae > QYPT01. The sequence goes on from CAKKQM010000045.1 coordinate 2,627, forward strand.
TGTTCTTGTAACGCAAGATATGGATCTTCTTGCCCTTGGTCTCGTCCAAAACTTCAGCAGTCACTTTGACGCCAGAGAGGACCTTGGGATCGGTGGTGACGGTTGCGCCGTCAACAACAAGGACTGCGGAAAAAGTTACGATCGAACCTGCTGCGCCATCGATACGATCGACAGTGACAGTGTCTCCGACGGCGACCTTCTCTTGGCGGCCACCCGCCTTCACAATTGCGTACACGTAACTACTCCAGTTCTTTTGGCTTTCACAGCTCACGCGGCGAAAAAGACCACTAAGCAGGCGCTTAGGGTACGGAAGTTTGACCCCCTGGGTCAAACTGGCGCCTATTAGCGCACGTCTCACCCCAATACTTCAAGTGAATTAAGCTCCGGGTGTTATCACCCCTGTACTTGCCCCGCGGCGACGGCGACGGGTCTTGCCCGCTTCCGGCTCCTTAATTTCCGCAACTTCAGCAACTTCAGCAACTTCAGCAACAGGAGATCCCTCTTCTATCATCTGCTCTATCTGCATTTCTGGCTGGAGAACCTCATTGCTGCTCGAATCAGTGGAGTTCTCGTTAAAAGGCATACTCGGCTGTGCTTTTACTGGCTCAGTATGAATATGGATTCCGCGTCCACCACAACTTTCGCAGGTTGTTGAGAATGCTTCGATCAGTCCTTGGCCGACACGCTTACGCGTCATCTGAACCAAACCCAGGGAGGTTACTTCTGCGACTTGATGCTTGGTCCGATCTCGACCCAGGCACTCCACTAAACGGCGCAA
>CAKKQM010000046.1 GCA_919902125.1 Actinomycetes bacterium
TGATTACCCAGTCTGACGGCGCCACGAATACTCAGGTGGCTCGATTAGAGCACGACGTCTTGTAGTGGATGTCCCAAGTCTGCAGTGAGTTCCTCTCGCAAGTCCTCATCGGACCAGGTCAGGGCACTCGTCCGCCAATCCTCAATGAGGTCTTCAAGCTTCTCCTTGGAACCGCTGTTCTTGCTAACCAACACTTGGTCTATTACCTCTCGCAGAAACTGCTTCTGGTCATCTTCTGGCATCACAGAAACCCAGGCGAAGGGTCCATACATGGCCGGTCCACGCTCGGCGGCAGGCAGTTGGAGGGCGCGTTCCAAGCAAACCGCGCTCCAAAGCGCTTCGGCAACGTACTCCCGGAGCTGGGCCTCTTCGGCGGGTCTGATAATGAGGAGCAACCCATCCTTGTCTCGGATAATTGCGCTCGATTCGCGCGCAGCGTCAAGAACCGCCCGGTGATTTCTCTGCAAATCAGTCGGTTGAAAGGCGTTACCCGCAAAAATAGTGCTCACTACCCCTCCTATTTATGATTACTTGTAGGATTGTACATGCAATCGCCACAAAAGCAAGTATCCACCTTCAATGTTTTTAAGGATAGGAGGTATCCATCTGACGGTCGGGACGGTATTTTCTACCAGTGTCGCCAATCGTTGGCAAGGATTACCCCTTATAGTGGATTTGGGCGCGTTAGGTTGCGTGTTCTACCAGGACTCTTCAAACTGCCACTTTGAAATTGGAAAGTGTCTTTGGGACCTTAATCAACCAATAATTCAAGAAATTTCTTAGGGGTGACTAAACTGATTTGGGCCCGCAAACTAGAACGGCCAATAATGGGTAGATTCGATCGATTGGATATAACCACATCCGGTTCATGGAGTTTTATTTCGTCGGAAAGTGGGTCACGCGGTGCCCCCGAAATCATAGAAGTTAAAATTATAGACCCCAGTTCCACATAAATTTGCCCCTCTATTTCGTTGAGGAGATTTCTCTCGAGCACCGTGGTGAGACGTCTTCTTACTCTGGTAACGGCGGAGACTATTTGCGAAGATGGAAGAATCGTAATTATATCCCTGCCACGCAAACTTGGCGTCGTCCTCGCAGCCTCAACCGCCGTTGCGTTTGGTTCTCTGATGTTTCCTGGTGGGTAGGGGTCGAATTCCAAGCCTAAGTTATTCAATGCCTCTTTGATAACTCCCATCATGACCGTGTCATCGATCAGGATGAGGGTCATTTGTGAATTGGTTTTGACCGCGAAATTAGGCGCCGACTTAGCCCCGAAAACTTCTGGGCCACGGCTTCAAGTTTCTCTTCGCTAGGAGTCGGGAGGGCCAGGATCTCATCCCTGAGACGTTTGGCATCTTCAAACTTTTCCTTACGTTTCAAAATATCTGCTTCGGGTACGTACCTGACGTTTTGGAGATCTATGCGCCCGATCTTGCCTTGATCTTGCCATGTGTAGATGGTCTGTCGAGTTACTCCAAAAACCAAAGCCGCATCAAGGGGCGTCATCAAGGAATCCACGCCTTCTTGCGTTTGCTCCTTTGTCCAAGCCGGGGCAAGGCCGCTGAGAACATCCCTGAGCCATTTTGCACCCATGGGGCTGAGTTCAACCTTCTCACCGGATTCCGTAATAAGGGTAACTGGTCGGAGTATTTTGGCGGATCCCACTCGCGATGGCGCAACCAGGTCCGTGGCGCTTATCATCCGCAACATCGACATTTGGGTTCTCCGTTTCCGTTAGTGTAAGTTAGTGTAAGTTGTTATCGGTCCGAGGTCAACTGGAGAATTTGGGCCGATAACAACTAATGCGATAACGGCGCTGTTGCCCCTAATCCTTCGGGTAACCCCTGCCAACGGTTGGCGACACTGGTAGAAAATACCGCCCTGACCTTCAGATGGATACCCCTCTATTTTTAAATTATGCGAACGTCTCTACTCTTTCTCTTCGCGCCGCATTAAACGAGCCGGTCGCACACTGCCACGACCAAATCGGGCTTGGGCACGATCCACGGCACTTTCCGCTTCACGCCATCCACGTTCGCGAGCTCCTAGAACCAACTGCTCAGGGGCATTAGATTGCAGGTTCTCAAGGCTAACGCCGACCAAACGCAACTGGGCGCGGTCGATGCGCAGTGCGCCATACAAGCCCTTTACTACTTCATAAGTTTCATGAGTGCTATCGATCGCAAGCGGCAAGGTTTTTGAGCGATTGATTGTTGTGAAGTCTGCAAAACGCACTTTTATGGAAATAGTTTTTGCATAGAGAGACCTTTCACGCAATCGCGCAGTTGCTTTCTCGCTCAAACGTAAAAACTCCTGCAAAATGATTTCTGGATCATCAATATCACGATCAAATGTTTGCGCAGCACTAATACTTTTCTCCGGCTCATCGCAGACAACATCGCGGTAGTCGCGTCCCCAGGCTAATTCAAAAAGGGATGCGCCAGTTGCTTCTCCAAGGGCACGAATCAACGTTGCTCGTGGCGTATTTGCAACGTCGGCAACAGTACGCAAACCCAACCGTTCGAGTGCTTCTGCAGTTTTAGGCCCCACTCCCCAAATAGCAGAAACTGGCAATGGGTGAAGAAAATTAAGAATGCGATCTGCGGGGATTTCAAGCATGCCATTGGGCTTGCAGCGCCCTGATGCGAGTTTGGCAATGAACTTTGATGGCGCGATTCCCACCGAACAGGTAATGCCTTCTTGCGCTTCTACTTTTGCGCGAATTGCTATTGCAATCGCTCGACCGGTACCCAGCAATCGTTGTGCACCAGTAACATCGAGGAATGCTTCATCAAGTGAGATTGGTTCGACGAGCGGTGTATAAGAATGGAAGATCTCCATAACGTGCTCGGAAACTTCGCTATAGCGCGCATGGTCAGGGGCAATAAAAATGGCATGCGGTGCTAAGCGTTGGGCGCGGCCAACCGGCATTGCTGCATGAATTCCGTAGGTGCGCGCTAAGTAATTGGCAGAAAGCACCACACTGCGCACGCCTGCACCGACTACAACCGCTTTACCTTTAAGTGAGGGATCATCGCGTTCGGCGACCGAGGCATAGAAAGCATCCATATCAACATGGAGAATCGTTGCAGTGGCCACGTTATGAGCGTACTTCGGATAACTGACCATTTTTTATAAACAGCTTGAAGAATTCACAAAATTGTCCAGACTGTTACCTTAAAAACATTCACCTGGCACTAGAAGTTTCCAAAAAATCTGGCAGAGTACTGACTATGAAAACTCCAATAGAAACCTCTCATACCCCCCACAACTCTGCAAGGTCGAAGAAAGTATCGACGCGCGCCAGCATCGGCGCCCTCCTCCTTATCTCTCTCCTTTCGCCAATAAGCGCACATAGCGCTACTTACTCCGCCCCGGCCGCCCCTACTCACGTCACTGCCTATACCAGTGCCAGAGGCATTGTTGTGAGGTGGACACCATCGCCCGACGTCGCCCCAGCAATTACCTCTTATATCGTCTCTGCTGGTCCTGGTTCATGTCCGGTTGTTGTTCCAGCATCAAACCACTCGGTAGTCACCATGCCAGTACTCGCAGGGCAGACCAGCATTAGCCCGGTTGTCCAGGCCGTGAATGCGTATGGGTTTTCACCAGTTGCCAAAGCAGATCGCTCATTCGTCACGGCAGACTTGAAAAATACTGCACTTCGGAGCGATTTGAAGTCGCTGCAGTTATTACAGCTCAGTGATTTCCATGGTGCGATTGAAACCACGTCATCAAATATCGGAGCACCGGTACTTGCAACTGCATTTACTAATGACAGAGCAAAGAACGCGCTTACTCTGACTCTCTCCTCTGGTGACAACATCGGAGCAGCTCCCCCCATTTCAACAGAGTTTGAAGAGATGCCCACCATCGAATCCCTCAATGCAATGAAGTTCGATGCCTCTACATTTGGTAACCACGAGCACGACCGCGTTATCTCTCATCTGCAAAAAGTTATTGGTGCATCAGATTTCCAATGGGTTGTTTCGAACTACTCCTCCATCGAAGCCTTAAAATCTGGTACCAAGGCGACCAAAAACTACGCGATCATTGAACGTGACGGCGTTAAGGTCGGCATCGTCGGTGGCAATACCGAACAGACCAAAGAGCAGGTATTCTCAGGCAATTTAAGCTTCACCAATGCCGCCGGTGTCAAGAAAGAAATTTCAATTGATGCTGGCGTGACCGGCATCAATGCCGCGATTGCTGCTGCCAAGGCAGCTGGTGCGGTCGTTGTAATTGCCCTGCTTCACCAGGGCTGGAGCGAGAACGCCAACGGCATCGCTCAAGGCCGCCTTCCTGATCTGGCAGAGCAGATCAAAGGCGCAGCAGTGGTCTTCGGCGGACATAGCCACTTGGTCTACTCCTCATTAATTTCCGGTACCCGCAAAAATCCACCAGTACTTATTGCAGAGGTGCAGAACTCAGGTCAGGCATACACCCGTACGCAGGTCTGCGTCGCTCCAAATACCGGAAAGGTTCTTGGCTCATCAGTGGAATACATCACCAAGGCTGCAATGAAAAACGTTGCGGCAGATGCGACCACGTCCGCACTAGTGAAGAAATATAAAGATCAACTCAGCGGCAAACTCGATGCCAAAATCGGTGCCGTTGCTGCCGTATTCCCCAGCGGTGGATCGCCACAGATACAACGTTCCGCAGAAACTGCACTAGGTGATTTCACAACTGATGCCCTGCGGGCAAGATACAAGACTGATTTGGCTTTCATCAACGGCGGCGGAATCCGCGACACCTTCCCAGCCAAGGCCTACACGCCAGCTGATACCAAATTGAATCGACCAGGAACCAGCACCACAGCGCCATACGACGTGACGCTAGGGGATGCGTTAACGGTCTACCCATTCGGTAACGTTGTAGCAGTTTCAACTATCACCGGCGCCAACCTTTGGAAAGCACTAGAAAACGGCGTCAGCGACTACCCGTCTTCCGGCCGCTTCCCGCAGATCTCTGGTTTTAGATTCACCTTCGACACCAGCAAAGTAATGGGCAGTCGAGTTCAATCGGTGACAAAACCAGATGGGACCGCGATTGCATCTGATTCCACAATCTACACAGTCGCAACCAATGACTTCATGCTCTATGGCGGCGATGGATATCTCAATTACTTCACACCAAGTACCGCGAAGTTAACCGATCTCCTACTGACCGTCCTCGTAGATTCCATCAAGTCTGACGCAGCGGCTGGCAAGGTAACTCAGGTACCAGCACTTGATGGTCGCATCAAGAAGGTTGGATAACCAAAAGACTAAAGAATGAACTTACGGCCGCATCCACATTGGTGCGGCCGTAAGTTTTTATATCAATTCTTTAATCAGACCTTTGACAAGCAGTTCAATCTCATCGCGAATCGGACGGATCGCTTCAACGCCCTGCCCTGCCGGATCGGCCAACTTCCAATCTAGATAGCGTTTGCCGGGAAAATACGGACAGGTATCGCCACACCCCATTGTGATAACAACATCGCTTTCTTGCGCCATTTGGGTGGTTAAGACCTTGGGGCTCTGACCGGCTAAATCGATCCCCTTCTCCTTCATCGCTTCAACCACCGCCGGGTTTACTTGGTCAGCAGGTTGGGTACCAGCGGAGAGAACATCTATGGCACCGTTGGACAGGTACGAAAGGAAGGCAGCTGCCATCTGCGAGCGACCAGCATTATGAATACAGACAAAAAGAACTGATGGTTTCTTCATATAGACGAGTATGCCTTGGACTGACACTCAGAAGGACCTGGCCTAGGAGACAAATAGGTGAATTCTGGGCGAACTGATGTGGCGCACTTAGTATGGAGGAGCTTCTGCCATGATCGGCTAGTGGAAATTTTCAGCGCACTAATTGCCGGCGCATTTATTGGATCAGTCCTCGGGTTTGTTGGGGCGGGTGGCGCCATGTTGTCCGTGCCGATCTTGGTCTACTTCTTCGGCTTCGCGCCACAACATGCATCCACTGCTGCTTTAGCGGTTGTTTTTGCTGCAGCGGCCGCCGGCGTTATTCCAAAACTGCGAGTGCACCATGTGTTAATCCGTGAAGCCCTGACGATCTGGTCATTGGGTTTGGTGACAAACGTTGGCGGTGCGTGGATTTCTCACCGCCTCTCTGATGGAGCACTCCTAACTGGATTTTCCTTGGTACTCATTGGCGCAGGCTCTTCAATGTTAATGAGGTCGATAAAGGGACAAGAAAAACGAATACCGTTTGCTGTTCTGACACTTGTCTCTCTCGCTATTGGACTCATGACAGGGCTATTTGGAATCGGCGGCGGCTTCCTTGCAATCCCTGTATTGGTTCTCTTTTTTCACACTCCACAGAGTAAAGCTGTGGGTACGTCGCTTCTTATTATTGCCATCAATTCGCTCACTGCATTTCTTGCTCATCAGAGCATTTGGCATGAGATTAATTGGAACATTCCTGTAGCGATGGCAATCTCTGCAATTGCAGTAACCGCAACTGCCTCACACCACCACGCCCGAGTTTCGCCAACTGCGTTGCGCCACGCCTTTGCATTCTTGCTTTTTGCTGTCGCCGGATTTACTTTAATTCAGACCTACTTCTTCGCATAATTACATAGCCAAGCCAGGTCGGTCGGTGTACGGTACAGATTGTGGAACGCCCAGTGGCAAGTCGGCCCAGCCGCTTCCCGCACCTGACAGATAGACGGTTGCCCACTTTCGCCATCGCCAGCGCAGTAGTCGTCTACGGTCTCATCATCTTTGGAAGTTACGTCCGAGTCACTGAGTCTGGAATGGGGTGCCCAGACTGGCCACTTTGCAAAGGCAACATTGGCCCGATCTACGAATTCCATGCCTTGATGGAGCAAGTACACCGCTACATCGCCGCATTAGCGACGGTCCTAGTTCTTGCCACCATGCTACTGGCACTACGAATCCGCACCCGTCCGGCAGCGATCCGCCCAGCCATCTTTACCGCTGGTGTCCTCGTCCTGCAAGTCGTGCTGGGCGCCGTAACTGTATTCGCAGGCAACAGCGCGCCCACTGTCGCCGCGCATCTCCTCGCTGGCCTGGCATTGCTGGCTGGCTCCACTATTACTGCCGTCTGCACTCTGGTGCCACGCCATGAAACCCCAGGCCCTCGGTTGGGGTCGGGTGTTTGGGTGGCTATCAGCGCGGCCGGCTTGCTCTACCTCTCTGGTTCATTAATCGTCAACGCCGAGGCTGAGGAGGCGTGCGCGAGTTTCCCGTTCTGTCCCGCCGATCAACCCGGCAGGTTGGTCGCGCTACACCTGGTCCACCGTGGCATCGCTGTTCTAGCGGGAATTGCACTGTTCGCCTTCGCAATACACGCTTGGCGGCGCTGGTCTGTGCAACGCGGAGCCCGTGCACTAGCCGCAACACTCGCTGCCCTCGTGGTAGCCACTGCCGCCCTCGGCATCATCAGCGCCTTACTAAAAGCACCACCGGATTTGCAGAACCTACACCTAGCTGGCGCAGCAGCAGTGCTCACCACTTCAGTAGCGCTAGCGAGCCTGGGCTGGCTGACTGGCGCTGACTACTTTACTTTTATCGCCCGCGATTGATACCCCGAAAAGATAAACATCAGCGCTGGGAAAGCCATTGCAATTGGCAGTGAGGTTGCTTGGGCCAGCCCGCCAGTTAATGCAGGGCCGATAAAAAACGCAGTTAAACCAATAACACCAACTCGTGCAATCGCCACCGATGGCGCAATGCCAGGTACCGCGCTTGCTGCCAGAATGTATGCTGGAAAAATTGGCCCCATGCCGAGACCGGCAATAATAAATCCAAGATTGACGACAATGAGCGCGGCACCTGGCGCATGTGACGATAGCGGCACAGCAATCGCGATTGATAATCCAAGTGCAGATCCACCAATGTACCCACCCAAGCGCACAGTCTTTGCGGGACCAAAGTGTTCGAGAACTCGATCGCCCAAAAATCTACTTACAATCATGGCAAGAGCAAAAGAAGCGAAAGCTGACGCATTAACGCCTTTGGCAATCCCCATATGATCGCGTAACAAAATTGCGCCCCAATCACTTGCTGCGCCTTCTGCAATAAGAGCACCGAAAAGCCCAATGCCTATCGCCCACAATGGAAGAACTGATCTGCCAATAAGTGGAATCTTTACTTGCGTTTCTTCTGCTCCACCGTCGTGGTCATCTAGGTGAGAGTTGAGAAGTGCGCTCACCGCCGGAATATAAAGAAGCAAGGAAACTAATCCAACGAGAACTAAGTTAAATTGCGGAGTCGTATGGCGTGCAATGGACCCACCAAGAACGGTCGTAACGAAAGCCCCTGAACTCCAGAGGGCGTGAAAACTCGACATCCATCTACGCCCAAGAAGTTTTTCAACCGCAACAGCTTGCGTATTGACCGAGATATCAAGGCTTGAATAGCCCAGACCCAGGACAAAGAGCGTGAGAAACAATTCAATAGCATTGCCAGAATAGGCAATTCCGATCAGACCCAGCGGCATAATAACCGCGGAAATTGATGAGACCATCTTGGAACCATAGGTGTGGATCAAGCGACCAGCTAATTGCGCACCGCAGAGTGAACCGAACGCGCTGCCCATAAGTAAAAAACCAAATTGGCCGTTACTCAGATTGAGCGCATCTTTAATCTCTGGAATTCGTGGAACCCAGGCCATCGAGACAACGCCCATGATTCCAAAGGTGGCCCAGAGCGCGTTGCGCGCACGAAGTGCCGATCGATACGGCGTCACATCTGACATAAGAAGGCAACCATAGTTGAAGAATCATGCGCTGAACTCTCGATCAAATGGCCCTAATTTGTCCAGAGACAGTCGCTAAACGAAAAGCCAAAATCGCGGCAAAGAAATAGGGTCTACCCATGACGAGCATTCTTGATATGCCTGCAGTCCAACGGGTAAGAGCTGTCCTAAATAAGGCTGAAAGCACGGCGGAGATCGTGGTTCTCTCTGATAGTGCCCGCTCTGCTGCCGAAGCCGCAGCGGCGCTTGGGATTGAAGTGGGTCAAGTCGCATCTTCAATTGTTTTCAAACTTCCCAATGGCAATCCCCTACTTGTTATAACAAGCGGAAGGCATCGCGTAGATACCGAATTGGTGGCGAAGAGTTTAGGTGCGGAGAAGTTGCATCGAGCAGATGCAGAGTACGTAAAAGCAGTCTCAGGGTTTTCAATTGGTGGCGTAAGTCCAGTCGCATGGGTTTCTGAAAATTCGCAAGATGTGAATGAATTCGGATACCCAGTTGAACTCACTATTCTTATTGATGAAGCACTTAAAGAATATAAAATCCTCTGGGCAGCAGCAGGTCACCCTCATGCAGTTTTCCCTACAACTTTTCTAGAACTGCAAGCAATGACGGGCGCGCAATTGATGAAGGTTGGCGAGTAGAAGATGATTCTTCATTCGCAAATCCACAAGTCTTCCCGTGACGCAGAACCACTTTTGCTCATCCATGGAATGGGATCAGCCTCAAGTGCATGGAAACCAATTCTTCACGAATTAACGCAGACCTTTACCGTCATCACGATAGATCTTCCCGGTCATGGCGCGACCCCCATGGATTATTCACAACCCATGGATCCGCAATCCTTAGCACGGGCAGTAATTGCCACGATGCAGTCACATGGTTTCAACCGTTTTCATGTAGTCGGCAACTCCCTCGGTGGGTGGATTGCGCTGGAAATGGCTGCCATGAAACCTGCAGCAATCGCATCCGTCATGGGATTGGCGCCAGCAGGATTGTGGCTTGCACCTTTTAATGCACGCTATCCAGGAGGTGCAATTGCGCGAATGTTGGCCAATAGCCTCAATGTGGTTTCGCCAACATTGCTGCACTATGAATGGGCACGCAAAATTGGTTTCGAAAATGTGAGCCCGCGCTGGCGCGAATTTTCTTATGACCTCTGCCTGGAAGCCACCGATGCAATGGCAGCGGCAACGGGTTACTACCCTGCATGGGACGCACTGCTGAAGAAAAGATTTGATGCAGTCATCGATGAATCGATTCCAATTACTGTCATATTCGGTGATACGGATAAGACGCTTCCTGCAACAACCTGCCAAGAGCGCTCACTGGTTCCGTCGCATACTGTCTGGTTGGTCTTCAGTGAATGTGGTCACGCACCAATGTGGGACCATCCACAAGAAGTGATTGCCGAAATTCTTCGAACAACAGGGGCACTCTAAGGGTGCCCACCGCACTCTGAGATAGGGCAGACTAAGCGTCGTGTCGATTCGCCATTACAACCCTCGCAGAAATCGCCGTACGGGTATCTCTAGTCGTGCGCAAGGATTCTTAAGCACGATTCTGGCGATTGCAATTATCTTGCAGATCATTTACCCACTTGTTGATGGCGAGCCACTGCGTTTAGTCACACTTGCCACTATCTACTTCGCTGCCGCCACGATGGTCGTGCATGCGTATTACGCATTTGGCCTGCGGTATGCAAGCACTTATCTGACTCTGACATTTGTTTTTGCTTTAATCACCGAACAAGTCGGCCTCCGCACTGGCTGGCCATTTGGCACGTATTCCTACAATCCCAGTCTGGGGTACCAAATCTTTGGCGTTCCTCTAATAGTTCCTTTTGCTTGGGTAATGATGGCCCACCCACTTCTAGTTGCAGCAAGACGTGTAACTAAACATTGGACTTTTCTCTACGGTGGAATTGCCATGATGGCGTGGGATCTTTTCCTAGATCCAATGATGGTTGCAGCCCATCGCTGGAGTTGGGAATTCACGGGTGCGCATGTTCCATTTGAGCCAGAGATTCCACTGTCAAATGCAGCAGGGTGGCTTTTTGCAGGAATGGGGCTTATGGCGTTGCTCCATCTAGTTTTGCCTCGTGAACGGCGGAAAGAGAGCGCGAATTTTACAATCGTTGATCTCTTCCTAGGATGGACTCTCTTCGCTGGCGTTGCTGGCAATCTCTTTTTCTTCCACCGCCCGGGCGTTGCCTTCATTGGTGGAACGATCTTCGGAGTAGTTCTTGCCCCATATGCATTCTCGCGTTGGTTCGGCCGACCATAAACTCAGATATACGTAAGCCGGTCTTACCGTGTAATTCCTAAATTGCTATAAACCTCTTGCGTGGCGGTAGAACTATTCATCGTATAAAAATGTAGGCCTGGTGCACCCGCATCAAGCAGTGCGCGGCATAACTCGGTCGCTAATTCAACACCCAACGCCTTGACTGCCTCGGGATCTGATTCGACCGCTGCGAATTTTTGCAAAATCTCATCGGGAATTGGAGTGCCGCCGAGTTCGGCCATCCGCACAAGTTGCTTGACATTTGTTATGGGCAATATTCCAGGAATGATCGGAAGACGCGAACCACGCGCGTCAAGTCTTTCAACCAGGGTGATCCATTTTGTTACATCGAAGAAAAATTGGGTTGTGGCAAAACTTGCGCCAAGTCCCTCTTTTCGCAGTAAAACATTAATATCTTTATCAAAATTACCGTGCGATGCAGGGTGGCCATCTGGGAAAGCAGCAACACCGATTGTGAAGTCGCCATATTCGGCGGCAAGTGCAACAAGTTCATCTGCATGGTTAAGACCACCTGGAGTTGGGTCCCACGGTGCGCTCGGACCGCCGGCTGGGTCTCCCCGCAGGGCCAGAATGCTCTTAATACCAGCATCACGATAGCGCGCGAGAATTTCCAGTAACTCTGATTGCGTTGACCCAACGCATGTTAAATGAGCAACGGTAGGAATCTTGGTGCGCTCTGTGATCTGCGATGTAATCCGAATCGTGCGATCGCGGGTGGATCCGCCAGCGCCATAAGTGACGGAAATGAAATCAGGGGCAGTGGATTCTAGGCTCGACATCGCCTCCCAGAGGCGGATTTCCCCCTCGCCATCTTTTGGTGGGAAAAATTCAAAGGAGAAGGTTGCCTTAGTCACTGCCGTCCTTTCGCTCACCCTAGATAGTCAGTGGAGAGTGAGGGTACCGTTACTACGTGATTATTGAACCACAGCGCGCCTTAGCCGACATTCGCATAAGAGTGCAACGCGAATTGACAGATTTTCTTGCCGAGCAGACCCAATATCTGGGAGAGGTTGGTAGCGAACTCATCCCAGTAGCCGAGGCCATCAACGCATTCCTACTTGAGCGCGGCAAGAGACTGCGACCGCTCTTCGCATATTGCGGATACCTCGCAGCAGGGGGCAGAGATGATGATCCAATTATCAGAGCTGTCGCCAGTCTCGAACTGTTGCAAGCATGTGCACTAATACACGATGACTTAATTGATGGCTCAGATATCAGACGCGGCAAACCTTCGATCCATCGCCAGTTTGAAGGTATCCATCGCATGGAAGAACTCTCGGGTTCGGCAACCTCTTACGGTGCTTCCTCCGCAATTTTGTTGGGCGACCTTGCCCTCGTCTGGTCAGATCAGATGCTGCACCGCTCGGGAGTAACAGATGCCGCTCTCATTCGCTCATTACCTGTCCATGATGAAATGCGGGTGGAGTTAATGGCAGGGCAATTCTTGGATATCCATGAGCAAGCACTTGCCACTACCAGTGTTGCGCGATCGCTAAAGATCGCTCGTTACAAATCAGGTAAATACACCATCGAACGTCCTCTTCATTTTGGGGCATCTCTGGCTATTGCCGATCCCCACGTGAGGGAGACTTTTATTGATATCTACTCCGAATTTGGTCTGCCACTTGGCGAGGCATTCCAACTGCGCGATGATTTACTCGGCGTATTTGGAGATCCAGCAACAACCGGAAAACCTGCAGGTGATGACTTGCGGGAAGGAAAGCGCACTGTGCTCATGGCTATGACACATGACCGAGCCGATGCGAAAGAAGAAACCATCATTGCAAAATATTTTGGCGATCCAAATCTCGACCAAGCGGGAGTTGATTTGCTACGCACGGTTATAGCCGATACGGGCGCCCGTGAACATGTTGAAGATCTCATTGAGAAATTAACTCTCACCGCCCTAGATGCACTCAACCGCGATGAGATCGAGCCTTCTGCACATGCCCTACTCGACGAGCTTGCCTCGATTGCGGTTCGGGCAAACTAATTCGATGAATCTTATTGCCGCGCTTGAGGATCTCCTCTCTGGTTCCTCAAGTTGTGGTACGACACATCTCATTGCTATTGATGGTCGAGCAGGTGCCGGCAAAACAACGCTCGCCCACGAACTCTTTCTTGCGCTTAGCCTAACTCGCAATGTGACGGTCATTCATTTGGATGAAGTCTATGCCGGATGGGAAGATGCGCTAGGAGAAGCACTCACAAAAACCTTCACCGAATTATTGGAAAGCCTTAAGCAAGATCAAAAATATTCATTACCAATCTACAACTGGAATATCATGGCCTTTGATTCGCGACGAGAGATATCACCCTGTGATCTCATCATCATTGAAGGCGTTGGAAGCGCGCAGAGCATTGTCCGCGAATGTGCCAGCGCAACCATCTGGCTCGATATTGACCCTGCGCTAGGACTACAACGCGTTTTGCAACGAGATGGCGTTGAGATCTCGGAGCAGATGAAACAGTGGCAATTAGATGAAGCACAACTATTCCAACGCGACCAGACCCAGAAAAAGGCAGATTTCATCCTTTCGACTATGTAATTGCGCCGCGCGCCGCGCGTACCTACCTGCACCAGTTGCCTAAGATTTTGATGTGTCCGACCTTTCTGGTGAAATCATTGATGGGCGCTATGAACTCCTGCACCAAATAGCCAGCGGTGGCATGGCCACCATTTATGCAGCAATGGATACGCGCCTAGATCGTAAAGTCGCGGTCAAAATTATGCACGCACATTTGGCAAATGATGAAGCTTTCGTTGACCGCTTCATCCGCGAAGCAAAAGCGGCGGCGGCGCTTTCGCATCCCAACATTGTTGCTGTTCAAGATCAAGGCTGGAATCAGAGCGGTGTACCAGCTGTTTTTCTTGTTATGGAATTGATTGATGGCCACACGCTACGCGATTATCTTTTTGAACAAGGATCATTTTCACCCGCTGAAGTGATCCGCTATCTGATTCCCGTCCTAAGTGCGCTTGCCGCCGCTCATAAAATCGGCATTGTTCATCGCGACATAAAACCAGAAAATATCCTGATCTCCCAATCTGGTCGAATCAAAGTCGCCGACTTTGGTTTAGCTCGCGGAGAGTTGATCGGCAATACCATGACCGCTGAATCCAGTGTGATCTTGGGAAGTGTCTCTTACCTCTCCCCCGAACAAGTACAACGCGGAATCGCCGATGCTCGTAGCGATGTGTACTCCGTCGGAATTGTTGCCTTTGAACTTCTTACCGGAGAAAAACCCTTTGCAGGTGACTCGCCAATTCAGATCGCATATAAACATGTCAATGAGAGAGTTCCTGCACCTTCCACCCTCAAACCAGGGATTCCAGCATCACTGGATGCACTAGTTCAACGAGCGACGAGTACAAACCCCGATGATCGCCCCCGAGATGCTGACCAATTTCTCAATGAATTGCGCGAAGTACAAGCCCTGCTTGATCCGAAGCAGAGGCAACTCAGCCTTGAATTGGATTTACCACCAATACCTGTGAGAAATAATTCTCGGCGGACACCCAGGGTTTCGCCCAGCAAGAGTCCTGAACCTTCTGGCAGAGTCTCTACCATGGTCTCAAATAAAGATAAAAAAGTACCCCCCGAAAAAACCTCTGAAAGAGTACACGCTGAGAAACACCACGCGAGTGCTCGAATAAAACGAAATAGGTGGATTGCTCTCGGCATTTCAGTGCTTATAGGAGTCGGTGGTTGGTATGCATTCTTGGGACCAGGCACACGCGTTGTAGTCCCCTCTGTTGCTGGCCTCACTGTTGATCAAGCAAAGACCGCCCTATCATCTCTTGGTCTGAAATCGGCGGTAACAGATCAAGTTTTCAGTGAAGACATATCTAAGGGAAAAATTATCTCCTCCAAGCCCGCCGGTGGTGGACGTATGAATGCAGGCGAAACGGTATCGCTCTTCGTATCTAAAGGTCCCGAACGCTATCTCGTACCAGATATGCAGGGACTGACCATTGAAGCGGCGGCGGCACTTATTGACAAAAATTCGCTGGCCCTAGGAACGATCACCGAAGCCTTCAGTCTGAAAATTCCGCAAGGGTTTATTATTAACTCATCACCAATCGCAGGCACATCCGTAGCACGGAACACGACAATCAATCTCAACGTCAGCAAAGGCATCGAACAACTTCCGCTCGCCTCCTATGTAGGCAAGGGCGGCGAACAGGCACTTAATGAATTAACCGATGCTGGCTTTGATGTCTCGTCTACGTACGTCTATAGCGAGAGTGTTCCGATCGGAATAGTCATCAGTCAAACACCTGATGGAGGTGGAAGCGCGCCAAAGGGAGCGAAGATTGCTCTTACCGTTTCAAAAGGATCTGAATCAGTCTTTATTCCAAATGTTTACTCATTAACGCAAGCGAAAGCAACTGCGATTCTGCAAGACCTTGATCTGCACGTAATAGTGAAGAAAATTGGTACGCGTGCTATAAAAGTCGTGATCGATATTTCACCAACGGTATCTAGCAAGGTCCTACGTGGCAGCAAAGTCACCATCACAGTAGGGTAAGCGGATGTCTGCATCCCGGCCACGTATCGGCGCTCATGTTCCGACCTCTGGCGGAATGGCAAAACGGTCTATTGCATACGCGCAGACCATTAAAGCCGAGGCAATTCAAGTCTTTGCATCAAACCCACGTAGTTGGGCGATGCCTGAACCAAATCACGTCGCTGACGAAGAATTTCGTATAAAAACTGCCGAATTAGATATTGCCACGTACGTGCACGCGCCCTACTTAATTAATCTAGGCTCTCCAACGCCTGGCACATATCAAAACTCCCTTGCTTCAACTGCATATTCGCTCCAACGCGGTGCCGATATCGGCGCTCTCGGTGTTGTCATCCATACTGGTTCTGCCGTTG
>CAKKQM010000047.1 GCA_919902125.1 Actinomycetes bacterium
AATTATCTATGCTGGCAGAAAGCCGCGGCGATTTAACCCTTGCGCTTAACCACATCACTAAGGCATTGTATTGGTCTAAGTTGGCCGAACTCAATGACGTGTCGCCCAAGTTAAATAACATCGCTGCAAGGATTTTACTAGAATTACCTAATCCGGATTTGATCCAGATTCACAATTTGGCCGAAGTTGCCTACCTCGATTTGACCTCACAGAATAATCCTGTTCCTGCAGCCTATGCGTGTCACACACTTTCTGAAGTCGAATTACTTAAAGGCGATCTCTCCAACGCGCTCATGTATGTTCGAAAGGGTTTAACTGAATTGCCGGATGGTGTCCCCGGCCCAAGGGCTAGGTTGCTCTGTCTTGAGGCGAAGGTCCTCTTTAAATTAGGCAGAGTCGAGGAATCCCAACTTCAATTAGAGCGTGCACTCCAATATGGGGCAGATATGGCGCCATCGAAAGAAGTGGCAATATTTTGGGGAGAAATTGCAAGGGTTTATGTTGAAATGAATTTACAGGATTTGGCAATTTATGCGTATGAGCAAGCTCTTTCTGCAGCGGCCGCAGCATCCCAGGAAGAACGGAAACTTCTTCTCGGAGCCGAGGTCTGATTTTCGCGCTATGAATGCGTTGGTTTCCGACTGGCAAGATATGAGCCAAGCAGCACCATAGGTAAACCGATCGCAATTCCTAGCGTCAGTGGTTCCGAAAGGATGATCACTCCAAGGACTACCGCGAACGCCGTGTTGAGATAGGTGACGAGGGAAGTTCGGGCTGGGCCGATATCTGCCATGACATCAAAGAAGACAACAAAGGCAAATGCAGTGCAGAGTACGCCAAGTGCAATTACCGCTAAGAGTGAACTTATTGGCACAGGTTCGCGCGGCCATTGAGCCAGCGCAAATGGCAAGTAGACAATTGCGGTGATTGCCATAGCAACTGCATTAATTGCAATGCCAGAGACTTTGGGCAATTTCTTGGTAATCATGTTTGGAGCAAAGGCGTAGCCCACGGCTGCGAGTAAGACATAGATGATTGCCCAGAGTGCACTTGTGCCAGAAAGGCTTTCTATCCCCACCAATGCAAAGAGTCCAATAAAGCCAATGATGATGCCGACCAGACGTTTATGGTGCCAGACTGTTTTATCGCCAGTCATAGATGCAAAAATCGTGGACCAGATGGGGACTGTTGCAATAAGGAGTCCAGTTAGCCCAGATGAGAGATTTGTTTCAGCTTTTGTAATGAGATACCACGGACCAACCATTTCTATGACGGCATAGGGCAACACATATTTAAAGCCCTGTAATGCAGATTTAAGAGATTTACGGTGAATAGAGATCGGTATCAAGATCGCTGCGCCAATTAGTACTCTTGCAAAGACCACTAAGGCAGGGCTGAAATCGCGTACTGCGACGCGGATCAAGAGATAGGGGATACCCCATAAAACCCCGAGGAGCAAAAAAAGTGACCAGCTTCTGCGGGACATGAGATTTTCCGTTCTTTTAACGCGCAACGCTGGCGTAGAGCGCCATTGTAGCGGTGGCAACTGCCTCCCAACCAAATTCAGATTGGGCGCGGACTCGACCTGCTGCTCCATATTCTTTAAGAAGATCAGGTTTCGCCATAAGTCTCACGATTGCATCAGTTAAATCTGATTCGAATTGTTGGTGATTGGTTGAATAATTCACGAGTTCTCCGGTCACGCCATTGATGACAACTTCAGGAATTCCTCCCACTGCCGATGCAAGAACTGCGGTGGCACATCCCATCGCTTCAAGGTTGACGATCCCAAGTGGTTCGTAAATAGACGGACAGATGAAAAGATCTGCATCCGTTAGTACCGCAGTGAGTTCATCGTGCGGCAGCATCTTTTCAATCCACCAGACGTTGGTGCGTGTTTTCTGTAGTTGGGCAATCAACTCCGCAATCTCTTGACCGATCGCAGGTTCATCGGGGCTACCTGCTGCAACGACAAGGCCATACTGCGCTGGAACTTCTTGCCAGGCTCGTAAAAGATGGGCAAGACCTTTCTGTCTAGTGATTCGACCAACAAAAAGTGCATAGCGACCAGTGATCTTGTACTTAGCCAGCACAGATGGGTTGTGATTGGGTGCGAATTTCGTGGTGTCGACTCCATTACGGATCGTCTGCACTTTGGCGGGATCGACGTTTGGATAGGTGGTTAATACATCAGTTCGCATGCCATCGCTGACGGCAATGATGGCCGCTGCGTTTTCGATCGCAGATTTTTCCACCCAGGATGAGAGTTGGTAACCGCCGCCTAATTGTTCGGCTTTCCAGGGACGCAGAGGTTCAAGTGAATGTGCGCTCATGATGTGCGGTATACCATGAATCAACGATGCAATATGTCCGGCCATATTTGCGTACCACGTATGCGTGTGTACGAGATCTACATTCGATAGCGCATCAGCAATTGCAAGATCAGTTGCAATTGCTTGTAGAACTGGATTGGAATCAGCAAATTCTTCTGGCACTGGATAACCAATTGCATCTGCACGTGCATTGCCGAAGCAATGTACGGAGAGCGAAATATCTGATCTTGCGCGAAGTGCGGCCGCGAGTTGTACAACATGTACTCCGGCGCCACCATAGAGATGCGGTGGCCATTCTTTGGTAACCAATGCAACTCTGATCGTTTCCATTGACTCTCCAATACAGGACATAAATCGATAGATCTGGTCTGCTAACAGAGAGAAGGCTATCGTTACGCCATGGCGCGATTTGAACTTCCACTCGGCATAGTTCTTGCAGGTGGAGAAGGTAAGCGCCTGATGCCCATGACGGCTGACCGCGCCAAGCCGGCGGTCCCTTTTGGCGGCTCCTATCGGTTAGTGGATTTTGTTCTCTCCAATTTAGTCAATGCGCAGATGCTGAAGATCGCTGTGCTGACTCAATATAAATCGCATTCCCTTGACCGACACATCACAACTACGTGGCGAATGTCAGCGTTACTTGGCAACTACATCACTCCCGTGCCTGCGCAACAGCGTCTTGGTCCACGGTGGTACACCGGAAGCGCTGATGCAATTTTGCAGAATTTTAATTTAATTCACGACGAAAACCCTAAGCATGTTCTGGTTTTTGGCGCCGATCACGTGTATCGCATGGACCCTAGTCAGATGTTTGATCATCATTTAAGCACTGGTGCGGGTGTGACAGTGGCTGCAATCCGGGTGCCACGCTCAGAGGCCAGTGAATTCGGCGTTATCGAGCTGGCTCAAGATGGCATCACGATCAAGGCTTTCCATGAAAAACCATCTGATCCTCCTCCAATGCCAGGTAATCCGAACTTTTGTTTGGTGTCGATGGGTAACTACATTTTTCGGCGCGATGTTATGGAAGAGGCGCTGATTCTGGATTCTGAAGATTTGGAAAGCCGTCACGACTTGGGGACAAACATTATTCCGATGCTTACACAAAATGGCTCGGCGAAAGTCTACGACTTTGCTAATAACATCGTGCCAGGTGAAACCGAACGCGATAAAGGGTATTGGCGCGATGTGGGTTCCATAGATGCCTACTTTGACGCACACATGGATCTTGTCTCCATTCACCCCATCTTTAATCTTTATAACCGGGAATGGCCATTGTTAACAAACCCGCCTTCGTTGCCGCCTGCAAAATTTAGTGAAGGTGGCATTGCGGAAGATTCAATCGTTGGTGCAGGATCCATCATTGCTGGCGGACATCTCAATCGCACTGTTGCTTCCTACGATGTCCTCGTCGCAACGGGAGCATTCGTCGATGGCTCGGTGTTAATGCCATCGGTGAAAATCGGAGATCGTGCAGTAGTACGACGGGCAATTCTTGATAAGAATGTGGTAGTTGAGCCAGGGGCGCAGATTGGTGTGGATTTAGAGCGCGACCGCCAGCGGTTCACCATTTCCGAAGGCGGCGTTGTCGTTGTCGGTAAAGGTGTCCGCGTCACGGCTTAGAGATTCACCATTGCGTAGTGCGATCGCGCAGTTCGCGGTATTTTTCAACAACTTCCGGAGTGGGTGCTTCTTCTACCTGTGAAACCTTGCCAAGATTCCATGTCGGTGGTTCTGCCCCGCCGCGCAACGCCCAGGCAGCTTGGCGGGCAGCTCCATTGGCAACATATTCACCTGGGGGCGCCAGGACGACTTCACGCCCAAAGAGCGCGCTAGCGATCGGCGCAATTGCTGGATTCTTTGCCGCACCGCCAATCAAAAGAATGCGGTTTACATGAACGCCGAGCACTTGTAGAGCATCCACTGCATCGACGAGTCCGCATAACATTCCTTCGATCATCGCACGTGCAATGTCAGCCCGTGTTGCATTGGTGAGATTTAGACCTGCCAGTACACCTGTTGCCGTTGGTCGATTTGGTGTGCGTTCGCCTTCAAAGTAAGGAAGCAGCGAAAGACCGTGCGCTCCGGCAGGCGCCGTTAGAGCAAGTGCGCCTACTTCATCGTGAGTCAGTCCCAAGATTGTGGTTGCGACATCCAATATTCGTGCGGCATTGAGAGTGCAGACCAATGGCAAGAATCTTCCCGTTGCATCTGCAAAACCCGCAACCATCCCTGTGGCATCGTGGGTTGGAGTATGAGAAACGGAGAATGCCGTGCCACTGGTGCCGAGTGAAACTACAACATCGCCAGGTTGGGCGTGAACCCCCAGAGCGGCTGCTGCGTTATCGCCTGCACCTGCGGCGATCGGAATCCCAGTTTTTGTTCTACCGCCGAATTGCTCTGGTGCAACAATGCGGGGAAGCACGATTGAATCGTTAGTCCGTAGTGCGAGATTGAGAACATCTAAGCAGTATGAGTTGGTGAGCGAATCGAAGTATCCAGTACCGGACGCATCGCTGCGATCAGTAAAGAGTGCGTTTAAATCAGAGGTGCCCTGTAATTGCCACGATAGCCAATCGTGCGGAAGAGCAACGCCAGCGACCTTTGCTGCATTATCTGGCTCGTTATCTGCAAGCCAGCGCAATTTTGTGGCAGTGAAAGATGCGACTAGAACTGAGCCGACCTTTTTAGCTGTTGCTGCATCGCCACCTAATTCAGCGTTTAGATCACTTGCTGCGCTAGCAGAGCGAGTGTCGTTCCATAAAAGCGCAGGGCGGATTACTTCACCAGCATCATCAAGTGCGACCATTCCATGTTGTTGACCAGCAACAGAGATAGCCGCCACGTCTTTGAGCCCGCCGGCGGCGCTGATTGCAGCATCAAGTGCGGCTTTCCATTTTGCTGGAGCGACTTCAGTTCCTTCAGGATGCGCAGCGCGACCTTCGCGAATTAATTCACCCGTTGTTGCATTTCGAATTACCACCTTAACCGACTGGGTGGATGAGTCCACGCCAGCAACATTCTGTTTATTGGTGTTCACTTTTTCTAGGCTCCACCATCTCTTGTGCGAGTAATCTCTTTGATCAATGTGGCGCAATCAGCAATTGCTATTGCAGCAGTGGGCGTAACGGCCCCCAGGACAAGAAAGCCATGAATCATTCCTGCGTAGTCGTGGTAATACGTCTGAACGCCGGCTTCGCGAAGTAGTCGTTCGTATTTCACGCCATCATCCTTGAGCGGGTCGAATTGCGCAGTGATAATGATGGCAGGGGCCAGATTGGAAAAATCTTTTGCCCGCGATGGGCAGGCATATGGATCGTTATCGTGGTCACTGCCTTGGAGATATTGTTCCCAGAACCATTGCATGCTCTGGCGTGCAAGACCGTAACCAGTTGCAAATGTGCGGTAAGAGTCGGTTTCGAAATTTCTTTCATTGCATGGATAGAGCAAGAGTTGGTAAGCGAGCACGGGCCCAGCACTATCGCGTGCTTTCAGGGCAACGGCAGCGGCTAAATTTGCGCCCGCGCTATCTCCGCCTACGCCTATCTTCCTCTGATCAATTTCTAACTTTGAGGCATTGTTATAAACCCATAGCAAAGTGGCGTAACAGTCATTAAAGGGGGTTGGGTAAGGATGCTCAGGTGCTTTTTGATAGTTAACCGCAATAATGACGCAGCCAGTTTGGTTGGCAAGAGAATGCAGAGAGGTATCAAAAATATCCAGGAAATTAACCACCCATCCGCCACCATGGAAGTAAACGAGTGCAGGCAGATTCTTCTGGTTACTGGGCCGATAGACACGGATAGGCAAATCTGCGGTGGGCCCTGGAATAAAGCGGTTCGTAACTTGGAAAATTTCTTCTGGGGTACCCGCTATATCAACGCGGCCGTACGTGTTGGCGCGAATTACATCTACTGGGGCTTCCCACACCTCAGGCAGACCAGAGGCGGCGCGAGTTTCTAAAAATTTGGTAATTTCCGGTGCCAGAGTCATAGGCCTTTTTAGCAGGGATCCAGAGTAGTTCCCAATTGGAGATAAAGGCGGGGAAGTTACGGTTAGACTGGCCTCTGTCAGCGTGGACCATCTCTTGGGCTATAAAGCGCCCCTTTTTACGAACGTTGGAGTTAATTGCGATGCGTATTGGTGTCCTTACAGGTGGCGGAGATTGCCCAGGTCTAAATGCGGTTATTCGTGCTGTTGTCCGCAAGGGCGTCAAAGAATACGGACACGAGTTCATTGGCTTCCGTGATGGATGGCGCGGCCCCCTTGAAGGTCTGACGATGCCTTTAGATATCCCAGCAACCCGGGGCATCCTGCCGCGCGGTGGAACCATCCTGGGCTCATCACGGACCAATCCATCCAAGATTGAGAATGGATTGGAGCGCATTAAAGAGAATTTAGCCAACGCCGGAATCGATGCCCTCATTGCCATCGGCGGAGAAGACACTCTTGGCGTTGCAACCAAACTCGATGCCCTCGGCGTCAAGGTTATCGGCGTTCCAAAGACCATTGATAATGATCTTAATAACACCGACTACACTTTTGGCTTCGACACTGCTGTAAATGTCGCAATGGAAGCTATTGATCGTTTGCACACCACCGCTGAATCGCATCACCGGGCATTGATCGTTGAAGTGATGGGTCGTCATGCAGGTTGGATCGCACTCCACTCTGGTCTTGCTGGCGGTGCAGCATGTATTTTAATTCCTGAACAAGCATTCTCTGTTGAGAAAGTCTGCGAATGGGTCGAATCCCGTTTCAAGACCAATTACTCTCCGATCATTGTTATCGCTGAAGGCGCAATTCCCCAAGCAGGCGACATGGTTACCAAGGACCAGAGCCTTGATTCCTTTGGTCATGTCAGGCTCTCTGGAATCGGCGAATGGCTAGCTCAGGAGATTGAAGCGCGTACTGGCAAAGAAGCACGTACATCTGTGTTGGGTCATATCCAGCGCGGCGGCACTCCCAGTGCCTTTGACCGGGTACTTGCTACCCGCTTTGGTCTGCATGCCATTACTGCAGCGCATGAAGGCGATTGGGGCAAGATGGTTGCTCTTCATGGCACCGATATCGTCCGCGTTCCACTTATTTCTGCCACCGGGCAGTTAAAAACAGTTGATCCTGCTCGCTACAAGGAAGCAGAGATCTTCTTCGGATAATCGCACTGCGCGATCATCGACGGGTTCTCTACGCTAGGAAACTATGACCACTTTGGATTCTCTCTTTACCTCTGGCCTTGTCGCGGCTCAACAACCTGCCTGGCCTGGGGGAGTTGAGGGTGCCGCTGTGACTGCGGCAGTGGCAGAACTCAAAACGCTACCACCGTTGGTTTTTGCTGGTGAATGCGACAACCTCAAGGCGCGCATTGCAGATGCGGCGGCTGGCAAAGCTTTCTGGTTGCAAGGTGGAGATTGTGCAGAAACCTTTGCGGCAGCAACTGCGGATTCGATTCGCAATCGAATCAAGACAATCCTCCAGATGGCTGCTGTCTTACAGTATTACTCCAGCCTTCCTGTCATCAAAGTGGGTCGCATGGCGGGGCAATTCGCCAAGCCTCGCTCCAATGATTTGGAGACGCGCGAAGGCATCACTCTGCCTGCCTATCGTGGCGACGCTGTTAATGATTTGGAGTTTACCCAAATCTCACGGACCCCAGATCCACAACGTTTGCTGAAGGTTTATCACACCTCTGCTTCGACATTAAATCTCGTTCGAGCCTTTACCCAGGGCGGGTTTGCTGATCTGCGGCAAGTGCATGAATGGAACAAGGGGTTTATCCGTGATTCTTCCGTTGGAGTGCGCTATGAGGAGATGGCCAAGGAAATTGGGCGTGCTTTAGAGTTTATGCGCTCTGCCGGTGTTGATCCGGCGGCCTTTAAGAGCGTTGATTTCTTTGCCAGCCATGAAGCGCTCATCCTTGAGTATGAAAAAGCTCTGACACGTATCGACTCACGTACTCAGCTGCCTTATGACGTCTCTGCTCACTTCATTTGGATTGGTGAGCGCACCCGTCAACTCGATGGAGCTCATATTGACTTTGCGGCTAAAGTTCGCAATCCCATCGGCGTAAAACTTGGGCCAAAATCAACCGTTGCGGATGCACTTGCTTTGATCGATAAATTAGATCCCGATCGCGAGCCCGGTCGCCTTACCTTTATTACCCGTATGGGTGCAGGAAAAATCCGCGAAACTTTGCCAGCTCTTATTGATGGCGTTACTAAATCTGGTGCGCAGGTCTTGTGGGTCTGCGATCCCATGCATGGCAATACCTATGAGGCGCCAAGTGGCTATAAGACACGCCGTTTCGACGATGTCCTCGACGAAGTCAAGGGTTTCTTTGAAGTACATAAATCCTTAGGCACCCATCCAGGCGGAATTCATATTGAACTCACGGGCGATGATGTCACCGAGTGCGTAGGCGGCGGCGAGCAGATCTCGCATGAGGATCTTGCCATGCGCTATGAAACTGCCTGCGATCCACGCTTGAACCATGCTCAATCTCTGGAGTTGGCCTTCCTCGTAGCGGAGATGCTGCGCGATCGTTAATCTGGCACAGTGACGTTTCTTACTACATCGATGAAGACGCCAATAGGTATTATGCAATTGATTGCCGATGAGCATGTTTTGTTGGGTGCTAGTTTTGGCACTCTCACGAAAGTAATAGCTTCTCTCGATGGCGTGGATGCGGTACAAAAAATCAATCAAGTTAAACGGATCCCAGTGATTTCAGATCTTATTGATGACTACTTTGATGGAGATGTCGAAGCTATTAATGCAATCGCGGTAAGACAACCAGGCGCGCCTTTTTCGCAAGCAGCATGGAAGGCTATGCGCAAAATTAAAGCCGGAAAAGTTCTTTCGTATGCTGATTTAGCAGATCGATCTGGTTCACCTGCCGCGGTGCGTGCTGCGGGCAGTGCCTGCGCGAAGAATGCAATCGTTTTAGTCGTGCCGTGTCATCGGGTTGTGAAAACTGGCGGCGCACTTGGAGATTATGCCTATGGCGTAAGTAAGAAAGAGTGGCTATTGCGCCACGAGGGCGCGTTGTAAAGTTTGCGTTAAGACATCAGCAGCAAATTCCATTGCCGCATCGTCAATATCTAAATGTGTGACTAATCGAGCAAAGTTTGGTCCGAGTGCGCTGATCAAAACGCCTTCAGTTTTAACTATCTGCGCAAATTCTGCGGCGGTAAGTGGCAGTTGACTCAAGTCTAGGCTGACAATATTTGTATCCACCGTTGTGGGATCAACAATTGATGGCGCAATAGCATGACAACGATTGGCGAGGAATTTTGCACGGCGATGGTCATGCTGCAAAAGCGCAAGATTGGTATCGAGTGCGTAATGACCAGCGGCAGCAAGGATGCCAATCTGTCGCATGCCTGCGCCGTAACGCTTACGCCATACCCGAGCTTTTGCAACCTTCTCTTTGGTTGAGAGCATCAATGAGCCAACGGGTGCTCCTAGACCTTTCGATAAACAGAGACTGAGTGTTTCGAAGTACTGACCATAGTCGGCGAAAGCGACCCCGGTAGCAATATGCGCATTCCAAATTCGGGCGCCATCGAGATGGAGGGCAATCCCCATTTCCTGAGCACCTTTATGAAGTGCTGCGATCTGATCAATGGGTTGCACGGTGCCGCCGCCAAAATTATGGGTATTTTCAACGGCGATCGCAGTTGTTGAAACAAGATAGGGGCCAGAGTTTGGCCTGGCGAGGTCAAGAACTTCTTGCGCATTGAGTAATCCGCGTTTGGCCTGCCATGTGCGTGTTGTGATTCCGCTAAAGACTGCTGCTGCGCCCAATTCAGCGCGGACGATATGAGAATTAGTTTCAGCAAGAAGTTCTTCGCCAGCCGAAACCAGCATTCGAATAGCCAATTGATTAGCCAGTGATCCGGAGGGTGTGAAAAGAGCCGCTTCCTTACCAAAGAGTGCCGCTACCCGTTCTTCAAGTGTATTGACCGTCGCATCTTCTCCATAAACATCATCACCCACGGGTGCATGCGCCATAACTTCGCGCATGGCAGGTGAAGGAGTAGTGACGGTATCGGAACGAAGATCAACGCGCATGTCGGCAGTATCTCACGCTTGGGCAAGAACGATGAAATACATCGCAGTGACTACTAGAACTCCACCGAGAGCAATTTGGAGAGTAAGAGTTTCGCCACCAAAGAGAACAGCAAAGAATGCCGCGAAAACAACTTCCATCGTCAAGATAACGGCAACTTTTGTGGAGGCCATATGCGCTTGTGACCAAGTTTGCACAATAAAAGCGATAGCCGTTGCGAAGATTGCAGTAAAGATGACGACACCCCATACGCCGCGATCAGGAGGAGTGTGAAAACCATCTTTAAGCGAGGCTAATCCTGACAACAGAGCGCATGTTGCCAGTTGCACGATCGTGAGCGCGTAGGCGTCGCGACCGCTGCTCCATTGTTCTAAAGCAATAATGTGTGCTGCAAATGCGATGGCGCTACCAAGCACCAAGAGTTCGCCGGTTCCGACCGACCATCCATGCAGAGAGAGTAGACCCAGGCCGAGCGTTGCTATGGCAACATAACCCCACGTTCGTTTTTCGATTTTTTGGTGCAATATGACAGCGCCAATAAGGGGGGTAGCAACAACATAAAGGCCTGTGACAAAACCTGTAACTGCAGCGGTTGTACGTGCTAAACCTAGAGTTTGCAGGATGTAGCCAAACCCTAGAAAACAGCCAGCAAAAAATCCTTTAGAGAGAAGGTCCTTAGAGAAATGTTTCACAACTTGTGGTCGCAGAAGGATCATGACAACTACCGCAAGAGCAAAACGCGAGAAGAGAAAACTGTTGACATCTTGGCGTTTGATGGCATCTTTCATTAGAACAAATGTCGAACCCCACATTGCAGAGACAGTGAGCAACGCAAAAGGCGCCAGACGAAGACGCCTTGTCATCCGCGCAATTTCTTCAGGAGCGCCACTTCTCGGGTGTGTTCTGGTTCCTGGCCCGGAGTTTCAAGTATGAGGGGGGCTCTGGAAATCGAGGCATAGGTAAGAAGTTCTTTAAACGGATCGACCCCGATTTTACCTTCACCAATATTCTGATGGCGATCTTTTAATGCTCCACATACATCCATGGAATCGTTGGCATGAATAAGTTGGATACGCTCGATCCCGGCAATTGATACCAGCAGATCAAGCATCTCAGTCATTCCACCCTTTGCATTTATGTCATGGCCGGCGGCGAAGACATGGCAGGTGTCCAGACAGATTCCCACCTTGGGATGGTGTTCGAGTGCATCAAGATAATGGCTGAGATCTTCTAGTCGTTTAACTAGTGATTGCCCTTGCCCAGCAGTGGGTTCGAGCAAGAGAGTTGGGGAATCTTCACTGAGTGCTTCTAGTATCGGCAGCATGCCATCATGGATTTGCTTCCAGGCATTAGCAACGTGGTTAACATCAACGGCAG